>VHDE01000005.1 GCA_016871515.1 Verrucomicrobiota bacterium | reverse complement strand
TGGTTGATGACAAGGCGCAGAAAACGGGGCCAAAAAACGCGCCATGAGCTCTTTTTCGGGCCTGGATTTGCTGGAACCCTCCTTCAGCCAACTGGTTGTTCTGGTCCGACCAAAATCATGAAATAAATTGTCTCATATGAGACAAAAGTTTGCTCACAATCCGGGAACGCTGTTGGCTGAATTTTCGAGATTGGGCGGGCTCATCACGCATGCGCATTGACCGAGCCAAGCCCCTTCTCGTTACTGGATCGGCCGGATGCATCGGACGGGCCGCTGTGTCCGGTCTGTTGACCGCAGGCTGGAGCGTGCGTGGGTTCGACCGCTTGACCACGTCCGGAGGCGCGCAATCTGTCGTAGGCGATCTGACCGATGCCGTCGCTGTGCGAAACGCTGCTGCGGGAGTGGGCGCGATCATTCATCTTGCGGCTGTTCCGGATGATGATGATTTCGTCACGCGATTGCTGCCAAGCAACCTTATCGGCCTGCACAATGTCCTCGAAGCGGCGCGGCTTGAAGGCGTGCCGCGCGTGTTGCTGGCTAGCTCGGGTCAGGTGGTTTGGTGGCGCTTGCTCGAAGGTCCGTGGCCGATCCCGCCCGATGCACCCTATTTGCCGCGTCATTGGTATGCGGTTACCAAAATTGCGGCCGAAGCGGCTGGCCAGGCTTACGCGCGAAATTATGGCCTGGCCGTTCTCGCACTGAGGTTGGGCTGGTTTCCGAGGACGCGCGAACACGTTGCCGAAGTTGGCCATACGGCGCGCGGACCGAACATTTACCTGAGCCCTGGCGACGCTGGACGTTTTTTCGCGCGCGCCATGGAAGCACCGCTGGAACCTGGATTTGCAGTCGTCTTCGTGGCGAGTCGTCCGGCTAACCGAATCATTTTTGACCTGGAACCGACGAAGACGCTTCTGGGATGGGAACCGCAAGACCAATGGCCAGCCGGCGCCGAGCATCTCTTGTAAGAATCCGCGATTAACTTCTAAGGCAGTGTCTCAGATGGCTTGCGAGCCTTGTTCAAAAGTTCGGTTAGCGAAACTTCGGCAGGTTCAGGTGCGGTTCGTTGTCGTTGTTCGAGCGCCGCCGCCAAGACTCGATGGGCGCCATCCAATTCGTTTGCTTGGCCGATTCGACATGACCATCGCAAAACGCCAGATTCGCACTAACTCGGTGAACCTTCGCCGGCCAATTGCGCGGACTCAGGTTGTTCACTGCCAAGCCCAGATAAAACATCCCGTTCAATTCCGCTTCGTTGGAGTCGCGTAGGTGCTGCTCTCGCCGGGCAGCGCAAGAATCGGAGCGAGGCAACCCAGCCACCAAACTGAACGCCGATCGAGCAAATGACAGCCATCTGCGGGAAATTGATATTCTGCTTCATCATCGACATAGAGCCGAAGTGCCAGTCCAATCTGCCGCAGATTTCCTCGGCACGCGGCGGAATTCGCGTTTCCTCGAGCACGGCTCAAAGCAGGCAGGAGCAGACTTGCGATGATCGCGATGATCGCAATCACGACAAGTCATGTCATTCGATGAGAGTAAAGCCGAGCCCGCGATCAATCGAACGGCGGCCTTTGCCTCGCAGTGCAGACTTTCGATTCTGCAGGTTCGGGCGGCTTTCCAGTCGCCCCGTGCGGGCGGCGGGTTCGAAAACGACGGGGCCTTTGGGCTTCGACGCTTTCCTCGGCTTGCGCGATTTCGTTTTAGAACAACCTCCCTTTCTGCTCCGCAATCGCGTCTAGAATGAATTGAACAGCCACAGCGGCGAGCAACAAGCCCATGATGCGTGTGGCGATCTTCATAGCGATCGGACTGATCCAGCCTGCGCCCTGAGACGCCAAACGCAAAATGACATAACTGACCGCGCAAACGGCCGCGATGCAACCAAGCAGAGCAATCTCTTGGGGCAAGCCCTTGGCCTGTGTTCTAAGCAGAATAGTCGTCGAGATCGCGCCTGGTCCCGCCAGCATCGGGACCGCCAGCGGTGTAATGGCAATATCATCCTTCGCCGCACCGGCATCCGTCTCCTCGATGGTCTCATGCACCGGCGAGCGCCGCGCGCGCAACATGTCCAGCGCCACCAAGAGCAAGATGATGCTGCCGGCGATTTTGAACGCGGACATCGTAATTCCGAACAATCGAAAGAGGCCTTCTCCAATCAACGTAAAGAAAACCAGCACGCCAGCCGCGACCCAACAGGCCAAACGCGCCATGCGAATGCGCTGTGCCGGAGTATCGTGCGGCGTCATCGCCAAAAAGGCGGGAATTAATGCGATCGGGTCGATGATGATGAACAACGAACTAGCCGCCAAAAGGATGTATTCAAGCAAGGTCATGCCAAATAGTAACGCCGGCCCAAGACGTCGTTTCGCCGCAGTTCCAGAGAACGGGCATTGCGGCGTTGCAGGACACCAAGAGCAGGACAGGCGAGACGCACTGTCCTACGAGGTCGATGGCGCCAATGCACGATTTACAGGCACGCCGGCGCCAAGATCGCGTCCTTCATCCCGTGAATGATTTTTTTGTCAGCCGGACAAATTGTGGCAAGGACGCCGCCGAGCTGAGCCCGAGCTTCGTCGGCTTCACCATGAACGAAATAGTACGGGCAGAGTCGAACACGGCCCTTCATAGGGAGGAGTTCGTCGCGCGCAAAGTCATGCCAGCTTGCATCCACAGTTCTTGGTTTGTGATACCGTTGCAAAACGAAGGGTGAACGCGCAAAACATTGCAGAGCCAGGTCGACAGCCTCGCTCCATTCCGCAACAGAAAGGTCGCTTCCCAGGTAAACGCCTCGCGCTCCCCAAGCTTTGTCTGAGAATCCCGAGACTTTGAGAATTAGCGCGCGCTCGCGGTGCGAAAGCGATTTCAACTGATGCCAGTCGGTCAGGTCCAATTCGGGAATGGCCGCGTGCGGAGGCAATGGTGTTGGATCAACGATCCAGGTGTAAGGCACGCATTGCAGCAAGGTCTCGATAAAGCGTTCGCCGAGTTCCTGCCGCCAGAAGCCCCGCAAGTTGCGGTTCCAAAGGAGCGCGAAGAGCATTTTCTCTTCGAGGAACGTTTTCGGCGGCGGCGTAACATGAATCTTCTTTTCCTTCGCCATCGTGAAAGCCAGCTGCGCATTTTCGACATTGGCCAGGTCGAAGAGCTCGAAGAAACGATAAACGGCATCGCCAGTCGCAAACTTCGTGAACTTTGAACTCTGAACTTTGAACCTTGAACTGCCGAGCGCGTCGCAGAGCCACTCCATTTCGGGCCGATAGGTTGACGATTCTTCAGAGACGATGACATGCGCGGCGGGCGCGTCGCCGAAGATTCCTGCGAAGCCGCGCAACATCCCTTCCGCCCCGCCGATGACGTGTGGGGGCTGCGACGAAGAGACATTGTCTGTTGTTTGCGGTGCGTGATGCGTGATGCGTGAGATGTGATCTGGAACGCGCGAATAGGTTTGGTTCAGCCAGGCGGTCAAACCGATTCCGCCGGGAACGCTATCCAATTCTGTGATGGCAATTCCGGATTCGGTCAGCAACAGGTCGGGGCGAATCACTCGAGGGAGATCATTCTTAAATGCAGGCGAACGCTGCAGTTCAATCAACTCGGCAGGCTTTCCCTGATCAAGCCACCCAGCCACCCAAGCCGGTTGTTTGCCGGCCACGCTCAAGCGATAGAGCAAATTAACGGCTCGGTTGAATTGCAGCAGAACGCGGCCGAGTCGTTCCAATTGTTCGACTAAAACAGGCTCAAGCTGAAAAGGAACAGGCGAAATCCGCCACTCTTGCCCCGCGAACAGGCCGCCGGCGGGCATCTGGTCGCGAATGTAACGAGCCTGCCCGCGAGCGGGACCGGGAGAGGTTTGAGGCGCCATTCAAATGGAAAGCTTTTCTGGATGAAAATGCTCTGCAATCAAGCCGGCCATGCGCTGGATTAAATTAGGAGGAACCAGGCAAAGTCCGCGCGTCTTGTTCATGGGCTTCGAATACGAAATACGTTAGCTCCTCACTTGTCCATTTCCAATCCCAATCCATTTGTAGGTAGTCAGTTCGTCAAGACCCATTGGTCCGCGGGCGCCCACCTTGTCCGTGCTGATCCCAATTTCAGCGCCCATGCCAAACTCGCCCCCGTCCGTAAAACGGGTCGACGCATTCCAATAAACCGCCGCGGAATCGACTTCAGCGAGGAACTGTTTCGCCCGGGCCTCGTTCCGAGTGACGATACTGTCGGAGTGAGCCGATCCGTAATAATTGATGTGATCGATCGCTTGTTGAACGCCCTCGACAAGCCGGACATTCAAAATGTAATCGTTGTACTCGTTGAACCAATCCTGTTCCGAAGCAAGCTTGATTCGAGTTTGGGTGTTGGATATCGAATCTTGACCGTTCAAAAGCTCGCGTGCCTCCTGGTCAACGCGCAGTTCAACATTTTTTTCGCTGAGCCTATTTGCGATCACAGGCAGGAACGCAGGCGCAAGCGCTCGATCGATCAGCAATGTTTCCATGGCATTGCAGACCGCGGGTCGTTGGACTTTGGCGTTCATCACAATCTCCTCGGCCATCTTCAAGTCGGCATCGGCATCCACAAAGACATGGCAAACACCTTTAAAATGTTTGATTACCGGCACCTTCGAACATTCCGCAACGGCTCGAATGAGGCTTTCGCCGCCGCGTGGCATGCAAACATCGACGTACTGCGTCAATGAAAGGAGCTCCTGGATAGCTTCCCGGTCAATCGTTGGCACGACCTGAATCGCATGCTCGGAAAACGCGGCCAGCTGCCCTCGTCCAGCCGAAACCAGGACTTCTGCAATAGCGCGGTTCGAATTCAGCGCTTCTTTTCCTCCTCGCAAGATCGTTGCGTTTCCGGATTTGAAGCAAAGGCCGGCGGCGTCCGCCGTCACGTTCGGGCGAGACTCATAAATGATAACAACGACGCCAATGGGAGTCGTCATCTTTTGAAGTTTGAGACCGTTGGGACGGAGGCGTTCGTCGAGAATTCGACCGACCGGATCAGGCAATGCCGCGACGTCGCGCAACCCTTTGGCGATGCTGGCGATTCGTTTCTCGTCGAGCTTGAGGCGGTCGAGCATCGCCCCAGTGAGGCCAGCCTGCGTGCCTGCGGCCATATCAAGTTCATTCGCGCGTTGAATGGCCGGACCGTGTTCTTCGAGCGCGTTTGCCATCGCCAGCAAGCAGGCGTTCTTCTCGGCTGTGCTGAGCTTGGCCAATGACCGAGACGCGGCCTTGGCTTGTCGAGCCAATCGCGACATCTCTTCAGCTAAGTTCATGCGACCCAACCTAAGCCAAATCCACAAAGTTAAAAGGGCGAAGTTCGGAGCGCGGACATTCTTGTCCGCAGCAACTGGAAATGAGGAAACCAATGCGTCCGCGCTAGAGTTTCAAAAAGTTTTTGACAATCGTTCGTCCGTTTTGAGTGAGGATGCTCTCGGGATGAAATTGGACGCCCCAAATGCGATAATCCTTGTGCTTAACGCCCATGATCTCGCCTTCGTCCGTTTCAGCAGTGATTTCCAAGCAGGCGGGGAGAGTATCGCGCTTGATCACGAGAGAATGGTAGCGCGTCGCTGAAAAAGGATTCGGCATGTCTTGGAAGAGGTCGCGTCCGTTGTGTTTGATCAGCGATGTTTTGCCATGCATCATTCGATAATTGACCACCACATCCCCTCCAAAGGTGTGTCCGATGCACTGATGCCCCAGGCAAACGCCGAACAGCGGTATTTTCGGCCCGAACGTTCTGATGATGTCGTTCGAAAGGCCAGACTCCCGCGGTGAACAAGGGCCGGGCGAGACAAGAATCCGTTCGGGGTTCAGCGCGCGGATTTGATCAATCGTAATTTGATCGTTGCGGTGCACCTGCAAGTTCGCTTTCAGTTCCCCAAGGTACTGAACGAGGTTGTAAGTGAAAGAGTCGTAATTATCGATCACCAGAATCATAGCTCTAATTCAAACCAGCCGAAACGTAGTTCAGCTAGAGGCTTACGCCAATGCAAATCAGCATCCGAATCCCAAATCGCGCATGGGGACCAAGAACCAACTATTGTGGCATGTAGTCCCGCTTCAGCCTCAATGCCTTTCGGTAATTCAAGGCCGTGTGGTTGTCCCGGAGGGACAAGTGCCTTCTGAATTGAATTACCGAAAGGCATTAGGCTTCCGCCGGTGCGATCGCATTCCGCAATGGCCTTGGCGCCAGCAAATGCGGCCGCCTCAAGGCGGGACTACATGCCGGGAGGTTCAAGCCCTAACTGCTGGCTTGTTGTTCTTGAGGTTTGTCGGTTCTTCGCCGCGGTTTGCGCGGCGTTTTGAACAGTTCGAGCTGCGGACTCTTGAAGAAGTCGTAGTTCTTCAGAATGCGAATGATCTGGAGCAGGTCGGATTTTTGGTAATTGCGGTTCGTCTCAATTTGATTGACCAGCTCGGCGAGCATGGTGCGGAACGGAATGACAGCATCAATTCCTTTCTCGCGCAGGAAGGTGATGCTGCGTTCGCGCGCTTGTTCGTCCTGGGGCAAAGCTGGCGCGACCAAGATTTTGGTCAGCGAACCATCCCCGCCAAATGTCTTGGCCGCATGTTGAAATACCTTCGGCTCGACAAACCGGAAAATTTCCGGCGCGTGCGTCATAACAGCCGGGCTAAAGGTTTCAGTGTGCCAGCCCTTGACGACCACGACCGCCCGCGTAATCCGCGGCAACTCCAGCGGCGTCAACACAAAAGGCAGCGCAGAATTGTCCGGCCGCGCTCGCGGATTCAGCACGAAGAAGTCGACCTCTTCATCCTCCCGGCGGGTCTGGGCAATATACTTGCGCTGCTGACGCACGAGAAACCCGTGCAGTTCGAAGTACTCACGGACAATGGCCTCGCTGACGGCGCCCATATCAAACGGATGTGCGCTCCGCGAGATGCGCCAACTCTCGGCGAAGAAGCGCCGTTGGAACTTTGTGGCCGTGACTTGCCTGCCCGATGCGTCCGGCGAGGACAAACTTGATGTCACCGCCGCTGACTTTTTTGTCGAGCATCATCGCATCAAGCAGCCGTTGTCGCTGCGCTTCATTCAAGCGGAGGTGAATGGGCAATCCCGCGCGAGCGAACAAGCATTCGATTCGCCCGACATCATGCTTCGGCAAGCCTCGCAACCGTTCCGATAAACGGGCGGCTGCCACCTGCCCGATCGAAATCGCTTCGCCGTGCAGAAATTTGCCGTATCCAGTGATCGCTTCGATCGCATGCCCGATCGTATGCCCAAAGTTAAGAATGGCTCGCAACCCGCCTTCGGTTTCATCCTGGCCCACAATTTCTGCCTTGATCGCACAACACCGCGCAATCACAGGCGAGAGCGTTTGCGGATCGCGTTGGATCAGTTTCTCCAGATCGCGCTCCAAGCGCTTGAACAAGGCCGCGTCGTAAATAATCCCATACTTAATCACCTCGGCCAAACCAGAGCGGAATTCTCTCTCGGGCAATGTCTCGAGCGTTTCCAAGTCGCAGAGAACAAACCGCGGCTGATAAAATGATCCGGCCAAATTCTTGCCCGCTTTAAGATTGACGCCAACTTTGCCGCCTACCGAGCTGTCCACCTGCGCCATCAGAGAAGTTGGAACTTGAACGAACGGGATGCCACGCAAATAGGTCGCGGCGACGAACCCTGCCAAATCACCCACCACACCACCGCCGAGTGCGACGATGAACGATTTTCTCTCCAACCGATGAGCCGCCAATTCGTCGTAACATCCGCGAACGGAATCCAAGCTCTTGGATTTCTCGCCAGCCCGGACCGTAACCATTATCGGATCGAACCCGGCTGAACTGAGCAGCTGTTTTGTCCGCTTTCCGTACAGGCGCGCGACATTTGAGTCGGAAATGATCGCGCAACGGCGGTTCAGCTTATGCCGCGAGCAGAGTGTGCCAAGCCGGGCGAGTGCATCGGTTCCAATCAGAACAGGGTAACTGCGGTCCTCCAAAGGGACCTTCACAACATGCATGCGCAAAGCATACGCATAGTGGCGAATCTGTCCAAGCGTCGAATAATGCAGCGAAGCAGCGAAGGCTTCCCCGTAGCGCTGAGTTTCACTCTGTCCAAACTCACTCAATCCTCTGGACGCTCTCCATGCGGCGCCATCTTCACCAGCTTCGGATCGAACTGGCCCATGACAGTGACCAGATCGTTTTGCGCTGCCATGACTTCGCGAATGTTTTTATACACCATCGGCACTTCATCGAGGCCGGCCGAGATGAGTGTCACACCTTGCTGTTTCAAGAACCGGTTCACATCTTTCCAATTGAATTTCTCACTCGCGGCCTTGCGGCTCATCACGCGGCCTGCGCCATGCGACGCCGAGTGCAACGATTCGGCATTGCCTTTGCCGCTCACTACGAAACCGGGCGACGCCATCGAGCCTGGGATAATCCCGAGCACACCTTCACCGGCCGGCGTGGCGCCTTTGCGATGGACGACAACCTCGCGTTCGGCGCCATCGATCACGTGACGTTCTTTCCAGGCAAAATTGTGGTGGTTCTCGAGATCAAACAAGACCTCGGCGCCCAGATTTGAGGCGATGTGCTTGTGAATGAGCGCGTGATTGGCCGCCGCGTAGCGCCCCATCAATTCCATCGCGGCCCAATATTCCTGGCCTTCTTGCGAATCCAAGGAAAGCCACGCCAGCCGCTTCAATTCACTGGGCAAATCTTTGAATTGCGCGAAGGCCAGCTTTGAATAATGGTCGCACACGGCGGCCCCTGTTCCGCGGCTTCCGCTGTGACTGAGCAGCGCGACATATCTTCCCGGTTCGAGATGCCCGATCTTCCCGTGCGCAGTAAACTGGCCGAATTCGACGAAATGATTGCCGCTGCCGCTGGTGCCTAATTGCGACCACGCGCGATCTTTGTTTTGTTTTGTGACGGGGCTGATCGACCAATCCGCGTCCAACACTTCGTGTTCGCGCCGATGCTTGAAAGTTGCGCCGACACCGAAACGGGTTTCGGATTCGATGGCGCGCGTGAGCCGCTCTTGATGATGTTCCAAATCGCGCAAGGTGAGATCAAGGACGGTCATCTTCATGCGACAGGCGATATCCACGCCAACCGCGTAGGGAATGACCGCATTTTCGGCAGCCAGCACGCCGCCGATGGGCAAACCGTAGCCAACGTGTGCGTCGGGCATGAGCGCGCCTGCCACGGCGACAGGAAGCAAACAAGCGCGTTCCATTTGCAGCACCGCTTCCTGTTCGAGGCCATCGCCCCACTGCCGATACTTGACGGGTGCGGCCCGCGGCGGAGGCGGCGCGTTGAGCAAAGCTGTGGCAAACTCTCCACGCAACGGGTCATCGCTGAACGAGGCCGGGTTCGCGACGATTGCCTTCACTTCTTCGTCGAGCCGTGTTTTGTCACCGCCTTTCAGAATGTAGCGGCTGATGAAATCGACGCCTCGGCGTTGCGCTTCTCCGAGCGGCACACCGAGGCGGATGAGATCTTTGGTATTCAGCTGATTCCCCCAAGTCAGTTCAGCGCCAACCTTTCGGCGCCGTGCAATCTCGCCGACAATTGGGTAATTGGAAACTGGAATTGATCCATGCGAAGCGGATCGCGCCCGCACCCGGCGTAACGCAGACTTCAGTCTGCCGTATCGCCGATTTGCAATCCCGATGCCGTCCGCACTTTGGGAGACGCTTGGACTTTCCAACGATCCGCAGAATACGATTCTGCGTTACGGCGAAGGCGGGCGCACCACTCGCGCAAACGCCTTCGCCAATATGTCGCTTAGTACGCTGCCTGGACGCCTTTGACCGATCGCTTCTTCATCCAAGGCATTAACGACCGCAACCGAGCGCCCACTTTCTCGATCGAATGCTGTTCACCCTTCTTTAAAAGCGCATGATATTTCTTATAGCCGCCCTGGTACTCCTCCACCCAGCCTTTGGCGAATTTGCCCGACTGCACGTCTTTCAGGGCCGCTTTCATTCTCTTCTTCACTGCAGCGTCGATAATCTTCGGGCCAATCGTAACGTCGCCCCACTTCGCGGTTTCAGAAACAGAGAAGCGCATGCCGCTAATACCCGCCTCATTGATCAAGTCCACAATCAACTTCAACTCATGCAAACATTCGAAGTAAGCCATCTCAGGCTGGTAACCCGCTTCGACCAAAGTTTCATATCCAGCCAGGATCAAAGCCGTCACTCCACCGCAAAGCACCGTTTGTTCACCGAACAAATCCGTTTCCGTCTCTTCTTTGAACGTCGTTTCGATGACCCCCGCGCGCGCGCCGCCAATTCCTTTGGCCCAAGCCAAGGCCACTTTCTTCGCTTGCCGGCTCGGGTTTTGGTACACACCAATCAACGCCGGCACACCTTTGCCTTCTGTATACTGGCGGCGCACGATGTGGCCCGGACCTTTCGGCGCGACCAAAATCACGTCGACATCCTTCGGCGGAACGATCGTTTTGAAATGAATGGAGAATCCGTGCGAAAAGAGGAGCGCCTTGCCTTTGGAGAGATTCGGCGCAATGTCCTTTTCATACGCGCCGGGCTGTTTGGTATCGGGCAGCGCCACCATGATGACGTCTGCGCGCCGCACAGCTTCGGCGGTGCTGACGACTTCGAAACCTTTCTCTTGGGCGACTGGAATCGATTTGCTTCCCTCGTACAGGCCGATGATGACGTTCAATCCGCTGTCTTTGAGGTTCAGCGCATGAGCATGGCCTTGAGAGCCAAATCCCAAAATGGCGAGGGTTTTGTTTTGGAGAATGTTTAGGTCCGCGTCTTTATCGGTATATACTTTGGCAGGCATTGGTTGGTTAGTTGGGGTTTAGAGTTGAAAGTTAACGTCTGCATACGCGCCGAAATTACTTCCGTGGCAAGGCCACTTTGCCGGTTCGGGTCAATTCCAGAATCCCGAAGGTCTTCATCAGTTCGATAAACTTTTCGACTTTGCTTTCGTTCCCGGTGATTTCGATCGTGAGACTAGCCGGCTGGACATCGACGATCTTGGACCGGAAAATGTCTGTGATCTGCATCACTTCAGGCCGCGACTTGGAATCGACCGCGACCTTGACGAGCACCAGCTCGCGATCGATGTACTCTTGTTCGCGGAAATCCTGGACTTGGAGCACATCGATTAACTTCTGCAGTTGTTTCACGATCTGCTCGATTGTGGCGTCGTCGCCGCGCGTCACGATGGTCATGCGCGAGGTGTCCGGATCCTGCGTGGGCCCAACATTCAGCGTGTCGATGTTGTAACCTCGACCACTGAACAGCCCAGCCACCCGCGTGAGCACGCCAAACTTGTTTTCCACCAACACGGAAATTGTGTGTCGCATAATAGAGTTCGCCGCATGGCCCTCAAAAAACGGCTCACCGGACAAATAAAAATCCCGCATCCCTGTCGGAAGTGCGGGCGACCTGCGAGCGTTAAGCCAAAGCTTCAGGCCGCGTTAGTCAACAACGACTACAGCGAGGACCTGACCGGCCTTAGCAACTGGTTGCATCGGGCGGGAAAGTAACAATCGACTATTTTGAGGTCAACAGGATTTTGACACAGGATTTTGACGCACATGACGCACAATCGCTGCCTGGGAAGTCCTCCGTTGCGCCGAACGGCAGGGCTGGCTAGGGTGAATCGCATGCCCGACAAATCTCTGAAGGTTCTTGCCGTCGTCGGAAGCCTGAACAAGAACTCGGCAACGCGAGTCGTGATCAACCATGTGGCGGCCGAGCTCGCATCACAGAGATGCGCCGTTGATGTGCTCGATTTCCTTCACCAACCGCTGGCTTTGTACAACCCGGATTCGGCCCATCAATTGGAAAGCTACTCGCCATTAAAGGAACGAGTGGAACACGCCGATGTTTATGTGCTCGGGACGCCGGATTATCACGGCAGCATTAGCAGCGCGTTGAAGAATTTCCTGGATCACTTCTGGCATGAGTTCGCTGGGAAATTATTTGCCACGATCGTGGCTTCTCATGAGAAGGGATTGACTGTCACCGACCAGCTCCGGACCGTGGCCCGGCAATGCTACGCGTGGTCGCTGCCTTACGGCGTTTCGTTTGTGGATCGGGAGGATGTGCGCGAAGGACGTGTCGTTAGCGATGCTCTGAAGAAACGGCTCGATATGTTCATTCGAGATGTCCGGGTTTACGGCGAACTTCTCGCCGCACAACGCCGGGCTGATTTGTCGGGAACGGATGCGGGGTTTTTGGCTCGGCTAAGGAAATGAAACGTAATCCGTGAAACGTGATGCGTGATGCGTGACGGCGGCGATCAGGAGGCTTTTGGTGAACTCGGGACCGGCTATGACGGATTTCAGATCACGCATCACGTCGTACGCATCACGTCTTACTCTTCACACGCCATTGACGTTCGACGCCCCCGCCCGTAATTTGTCTCCATGATCGATTTGACCGAGATTCAGCCTCGCGGCGTTGATCGTTTTGAAACGCGTCCACAAATGCCGCCAGCAAAACTGGATGCTCTTTCGCGCGATATCTTGGCCCTGAAGAAAGAGCTGAATGCGATCATTCTCGCTCATAACTATCAAGTGCCCGAGATTCAGGATGTGGCCGACTTCGTGGGCGATTCGCTTGGTCTGTCGCAGGAGGCCGCGAAAACCAACGCCGACGTAATTGTCTTCTGCGGCGTGCATTTCATGGCTGAGACGGCGAAGATTCTGAACCCGCACAAAGCAGTGATCCTGCCGGACAAAGATGCCGGTTGCTCGTTGGCGGAAAGCTGTCCGGCGCCGAAGTTGAAGGCGTTTCAAGCGGCGAATCCGAACTTCTACACGATTGCCTACATCAATTGCAGCGCGGAAGTGAAGGCGCTCAGCGATGTCATTTGCACCAGCGGCAACGCGGTGAAGATTGTCAAAGCTGCGCCGCCAGACCGCGATCTCTTGTTCGTGCCGGACGAAAACCTCGGCGCGTGGGTCATCGAAAAAACCGGGCGGCCCATGACGCTTTGGCGAGGCAACTGTTACGTTCATGTAGAATGGACGCATGCCAGCATCATGCGCATCCGGGACGAATTTCCCGGCGCCCCGCTGGTTGCTCATCCCGAATGCACGAAGGCAGTCCGGATGCTGGCGGATGAAGTGTGTTCCACCGAAAAGATGGTCGGCTACTGCCGGCGCACTCCGGCGAAAGCGATTATCATCGCCACGGAAGCGGGCATGTTGCACAGGCTCCGCAAAGAATGCCCGGACAAGCAATTCATTCCGGCGCCTACCGACAACTGCCGCTGCAATGAATGCCGTTTCATGAAAATGAACACGCTCGAAAAACTCTGCGATTGCATGACTAATCGTTCGCCGCGTGTTGAATTGAGCGACGAGATTCTCCGTAAGGCTCGTGCGCCCATCGAGCGGATGTTAGAAATCTCAGCGCGACCGGACTGACCGGCCTGCGGCAATTCTGACCATGAACCTCCTGGCAGGACAGTGCGTCTCGCCTGTCTAAATCTAAACATTGAGGCACACCTGGACAGGCGGGACGCGCCGCACTACGGGTTCGATTCAGCGAGTCGTTGCAAGGCGCCGACGGTGAAGATCTGTGGGTAAAGGCGTTCGTAATACCAGAGCTTCGCGAAATAGAACCCGATCGGCGCGGGCGTTCTCCACTCACCGGCTTCGACGCGTTCGATTAGCCAGCGCGCTCCACGTTCCAAAGCTAACGTCACACCTTTCGACAGCGCTTGCCGAGCGACCGACAAACTGCCGGCCAAAGCTTCAATCGCCAGCGCCGATTCCTCAATAGTCGACGGGCCGTTGGCCGAGCCGCCCCAACCTCCATCTGGCTTTTGCGCCGAAACGAGCCACGCGGTTGCCCGCTCACGCAGCTCACGAACGTGCTCTGATCGGCTGGACTTCAATTCTTCCAGAGCAACGAGGACCCGAGCTGTTCCGTAAGTCGGATTTTCATCGCCGGTCATGAATTCATTTCCGAACCATAATGGCGCCCACGAGCCATCGGCGCGTTGGCTCTGTGCCAGATAACCTAGCATGCGCTCGAGAGCCGCAGTGAGGCCCACTTTTAGATTGTCGGGCACCACGTCAATCCAGGCCGTCAGAGCGCGTAGCGCATGTGCGGTTAAATCTGGACTGCTGCGGTCAAACGGGAGCGCGCCCCAGCCGCGGCAAAACGTCGGAATTCCTCCGTCGCGGTTCTGCAGGTTCAATAACCAATGAATGCCAGCGAGAACCGCAGCGGGAGCCTCTTCGTCGCGATCTCCAAGATTTCTCAAGGCCAGCAACGCTCCCGCTGTGTCGTCCGCGTCCGGAACTCCGCCAGGCAAATCAGTCCAGGCCCAGCCGCCCGGGGCCGCGTGCGTGTAGGGATGTTCGTTGCGATATTGTTGATGGAGCAACCATTCCCGAATCGAGTTGCGTTCGTCAGATCCCAAGCTCATTGCGTTTGCGTCTGATCCCGAATCCGCGCGCGCTCGACTGAGGAGGGCATTAACCGACAAAGTCGTCACCCATGTCGACAAATTGGCATCGATCGGCCAACTGCCATCTGGCCGCGCGGATGCTCGCAGGAACTCCGACCCGTGAATCGTGGTGGGATGATCGACTTGTCCGCTGCCTGCCAAGCTCATAACGACAAAACTCGTGAGCGGCGTCGCCTCCAAGAACCCGCCGCTGGATGGTTGAATGCGGCGCAAGGTCTTCAAAGTGCGGACACGTGTCCAGTTGCGGCAAACTCGCGCGAAAGGATTCAACGAGGGCCGGTGCCAGTGCCGAGCTTGTCCAATAGCGATCAAAGCGGGCAAAGCGTAACTAACGACGGGCAAGCGAAGAGCTGCGAACCATTGATGCGGGCATGCCGCCAGCTCGAACGGCAATGGCAACACCCAGCGCCAAGCGTCGGGCCCGGCTCCCAGCCGCCCGGCGAGCGCACACATGGTGAGGATCGGCACAGAGAAGGTGCGATCCTTGCCGTACCGTTTGATTATGGCCGGCGCGAGGCGGTCCGGCTCGATTCCTCCAGCGCGTTGAATCAGCCAGCGTTCGGCATTGGACAGCACGACGGAATACTTTTCGTCTGCTCCCGACACGGCGCCAAACGCAGCCCAGCATAACGTCGTTGTGCTGATATTGCTCAGACTGATCGTGGTGTCTCCCCAGCCTCCATCGGCGTTGGCGTTCCCGGCCAGCCAATCGAGCCCTTTTGGGATCAGCGTCTGGGACGCGGGATGTCGGGCGGTGGATGCATGCTCGACAATCGCCAACGCGCAGACAGCGGTTGCCGTGGAGAGCGCGCTGCTGGACAATTCTCCGGTCCAATGACTCTTTGCGGTGCGGGCCTTAAGCAACTCGCTCCGAGCGATGCACAGCGCGGTTTGGAGACGAGATCGCACAGGCTGAGGAACAGGCAAATCGCCCTGGTTAATCCTCTTGTAGGATAGGCGTCCCGCCTGTCCTGGCGCACCTCAAGGTTGGGACAAGCGAAACCGTGAACCGCGCTGTAGCGGACAGGCGAGACGCCCGTCCTGCGACACAGGTTTGGGGGAGGCGGGCAACGATGGCGTTCACACCAAATCCTTCTCGCGCTTCCGAGCCGGCATGACAGAACACGCTTCCTTGCATCCAAACCATCGGCTCAATAAGTAACGATTACGGCTCACCCAATTGTAAACCTTTTCCGCGACCCAAATCACACCCGGAACCCACAGAATCAGAGCGACCGGAACCAGCAACGGCATTCGCATTCCAACAAAACGGATGCATCGCGCGCCGCGATAAATCCTCCCGGACGGCGTGACACAATGAATGGCCTCGAGCAAATCCTGGCGAGTAAGGCTGGGCGCCACAGACGCTGCGCGTTTATGCGACAACGGCATCAGGCTGACAACGTTGAGCCAGTCCAGCCACGTCAACAACTTCATTTGGAAGGTGCAAAGGGGACACGCGTCGTCGTAAAGGACGGTATGAGTCGCGGCAGGCATTCGAGTCATCGCCCATCAAGTTACGCGTGAAGCTATTGTCCCGTCAATCATCAGCCCTCATCAGCTCATCAGCCCACGGGCTTCTCCAAAAGGATCGACAAACCATTTCCTCTCAGGTATTCGACTTGTGTCAGAGCGCGCGACGAAGCGCAATCACTGAGAGTTTATGCTGCTATTTTTCCTGGTGTTGATCATCTTTGGAATCGGGTCCTTGTTTGCTTGGTCGAATCGGAAATGACTGCCGAACTCCGACAACTCGTGGCCCAACGGCAAACACGCCGCGTCTTCCTGGGCCGCGCCGGGCGCACCCTTGGCTCCCTGGCGCTCGCGTCGTTATTGACTGAGAAATGGCTTCGCGCCGCGCAGACGTCTGGAGTCGGTCACACGGACAAGTTTGGAGTGATCGATCCCCCGCATCATTCAGCCAAAGTGAAGCGTGTGATTTGGCTTGCGATGGCGGGCGGACCGTCGCATTTGGAGACATTCGACTTCAAACCGAAACTTGCTGAAATGGATGGCCAACCGATGCCGGAGAGCATGACAGCGGGCCAACAGCTTGCGCAGTTGCAAGGCCAAAAACTGGTTTGCTGGGGGCCACAAACCAAATTCCGCCGCTATGGCCGTTGCGGGGCTGAGATGACAGAATTATTCCCGCACGCCGGACGCATCGCGGATGAAATATGCATCATCCGTTCGATGACCACTGACGCGATTAATCACGACCCGGCTCACACGTTTATGAACACGGGTTCGCAAATCGTCGGCTATCCATCCATGGGAGCGTGGATCACCTATGGATTGGGCAGCGAGACTGCGGATTTGCCCGGTTTTGTCGTGTTAGTTTCACATGGGGGAGGGCGCTCGCCCCAACCAATCGCGGTGCGGCAATGGTCGTCCGGCTTTTTGCCAAGCCGTTTTCAAGGGGTGCAGCTTCGCGGCAAAGGCGAGCCGGTTCTTTACCTGGCCAATCCCGCCGGAATCTCGCGCGAGCAACAACGCGACGTGGTGCAAGCGATTAACTCTCTGAATATTTGTCACGACACCATCGTGGATGACCCCGAGATCGCCACGCGGATTGCTCAATACGAGATGGCTTTTCAAATGCAAGCGAGCGTGCCTGGTCTGATGGACATTCGCGCCGAACCGGAACACATTCGCCAAGCCTACGGTTGCGCACCCGGGGACGGCTCATTCGCTTCGAACTGCCTGCTCGCGCGGCGCCTGGCCGAGCGCGGCGTGCGTTTCATTCAGTTGTACCATCGCGATTGGGATCATCACAATGGCCTCCGTGAGTTCTTTCCGGAAAAAGCCCGCGAAACGGATCGCGCCTGCGCTGCGCTCGTGGCCGATCTGCGGCAGCGCGGCATGCTCGATGAGACGTTAGTGGTTTGGGCGGGTGAATTCGGACGCACGCCCATGGCTCAGACAAACAAGGGCGCGCCGGGGCGGGACCATCACAACAAAGGTTTCTCCATTTGGCTCGCGGGCGGCGGTGTTCGGCCCGGGATCACTTTCGGCGCGACGGATGAATTGGGTTACGCAGCGGTCGAAAACGTGGTCTCCGTCCATGACTTGCACGCGACGATGCTTTATCTGCTCGGCATCGACCATGAACGTTTCACGCACAAGTTTCAGGGTCTCGATGCGCGCCTCACCGGCGTAGAAAGAGCGCAGGTGATCCAGGGCATCCTCGCGTGATGCAATTCAATGTCGCGGCCTGAAGGCTGAGTTGGAACGGCGAAGTAACAGCTTCCTTCACAGCAGCCCAAAGAAAAAGGACGGCCACGCCGAGCAGCAACCTGCGCCGCTCATCGAGTTCGGCGTTCCTCCGTCATCGCAAGGCTTGTTTCTCCCCAATCGCTGAATTCCCAGGCGGCCTCTTGGCGGGGTCGTACCTATTCATATTTTATTGGCTCATCAAATGAATAATGAATAGACACGACCCCAAAGGCCCCCAAGATTTTTAGAATGGCGTGAGGGGATGTTTCTTTATATGCATAGCGCTGTTCGCGCGGAGTTAATGTTTTGACAATGCAGGACCGGCCCCAATGCCGGTCCTGCGTTCAACAAACTGCCCGGAACCATCCGCCCAAGTAAAGAAGCATGCACCCAGCGAAGCCCAACCACATTCACTTCTCCCGCCGCGCAGCGGCTTCGTTCAACCAGCCGGCTCCAGGCAACGCCGGGACCACGTCTCGGTTAACAATTGGACATCATTGGCCCGGCGTGCCTGAGCCGGGACGTTCGTTGTGACATGAGGTCACGTTTGCCACTGCTTAGCGTGGATTGTTCCTGACTAAGCCCTGCGTTTCGCCGCAGGTATTCTATGGGAGCAGGCGTTTGGAGGGCGGCTCGGCAACGAGCTACTGCCAAGGGTCTGAAGCCTCTCAAACAATTTAGGATCGAACAAGCCAAGGCCATTCTGTAATGGAGTGGATAAGCCCACGTCGATCTGGTCTCTCTTTGCAAGAGAATTGGCAGAACCTTCCACAAAAAGAGGAAAAGCAAATGACGATTGATCTTCACGGGTCGATTGGTGCGTCCTCGACCCCCAAAAGCTCGGAGTGGGATTCGCTCGATTAGGCGACTCGGTCCGAAGGCTGCAGATGCGTATTGCAAAGGCCATCAGAGAAAAACGCTACGGCAAAGCCCGCGCTTTGCAGTGGTTACTCACACACTCGCGCGCAGCCAAACTTGTGGCTGTCCAACGAGTGACAAGGTCAATTTCATCCGTTACGCGGATGATTTTGTCGTGACCGCCGCCAGTCCAGAGAAATACCGTCGAGAATTCCCGTGTCACCGGAGTAAGCCGCGACAAGCAAAGTAGTTGAGCAGAAAACGGCCCCGAAAAGAGGCCTTATGAGCGATTTTGGACGGCGTTTTGCCTCTTTAAGAGAATCCAGCAAACTGCATCGATTCAGCAAGACCAGGTGAAGCGCGGGGCTGGCTGGACGCTGGACGGAGAGCCTCCCAGCACAACGCGTCACTGTGGTTTGCCGACTTTGGGCGGTGCGGCGCGCGGGCGCGAACGTGATTGATTCGTTGGCTTCTCCTTAAAGGCAGAACGCAAGAGCCAATGGCGCTTCAGTCCTTGCATTAGTTGATCCGCTTGCACGACGGCGCGTGAAATCTGGGCCAGCATCTGGTCGTTGGTTTGGACTTGCGCGTTCAAATTGCTCGTGATGTTGGCGAGGTGCAGCAAGGTCTGGTTTAAGTTTGTGGCCAGCATGGTGACATTTGTTTCGGCGCTGCTTAACGTGCTATTCGCCGAGTCCAACGTCTCTTGCAACCGCGCGTTCAGATTCGTCGGGATGAGCCAGTTGCCCAGCGCGCCATTTTCGTTCGTTAAGAGCGCAGTGATGATAGCGAGATTGGTGAAGAGCGGTTTTGTTTGAACGACCGTGGAATTTAAGTTGGCCGTGAGGCTGGCCGTATTCGATATTATTCCGCCCAACTGGTTCGTCATATTGAAAATGGCCGGCAGCGCTTCTTCGACGCGATTGGCAATTTGTTCCATGCGAATGGTGAGAGCGGGCGATTCCTGCGCTGGAATCCACCAACCGTCTGCCTGCTCGGTCAGCAGGACCCAATCGTTCGGTTTGTTCGGGTCTTTGTTGAGAACACGGATGGGCAATCCTGGCTTAATAGGCTGAACGCTCACTTCGCCCGTGGCCCCCTTGCTCACTTCGAGGACGCGCTTCCCCAAAAAGTCTCCAGTGCCAATCCGAACCTTCGAGTCAGACCAGATGTAACCAAAGTAAGGCTCGCGCACTTCAAATCGCACGAAAACATTGTAGTTCATCTGCGTGAACCAGTCCTTGCCCGCGGGCATCCCTTCGATCTTGGTAATTTCTCCGACCTCAAATCCCATCAGGCGCACCGGGTCGCCCACGCGCAATCCGGTCGAATCAGCCACATACGTATGGTAGGGAATCTTGGTCAGGAACCATCCTTTGCGTTGGGCGATATGATACACATAGTACGCGAAGCTGGCCAACAGCAGCAGAGTCGCCAGGATGACAAACCAGCCTACCGCGCGTTCGACTCGGCTCAAACGCGTGCGGAGTTGCGGGGTCAAGTCTTGGACTGCCATAAATCAATCAGCCATTTATCCCGCCGAGAGCAACTCGTGCAACAAAGGTTCGGCGTGCGTTCTTAAACCGGAGCGCTCTCCCAAGAGCATCCAATGTTTGTCTTTGATTAGGGCGAACTGTTCGCCTTGCTCGGCCCACGGCCGAAAATCATCCGCAGTGACGACGAGCGTTGTCTTGCGGCCATTCATTATTTCGTGCCCGGAACGAAGTGCGCTGAGAAACTCGATCCACCAGCGCGATTGACGCGGGTCCACGCCGCGAAGCGGGTTGTCCAATAACAACAGTTCCGGTTCCAGCACCAGCGCGCGCGCCAGTGCAATTCGCGGACGCAGACTGCGATTGACTGCTCTTGGCGTGCTATAAGCCAAGGAAGAAAGGCCGGTCATGTCGAGGATTTGCTCGACGCGTTCTTGGACTTCAGCCAAACGGCAATTCCGATGGTAACAAATGGGAAGGGCCAGATTCTCCGCGATGGTTAAATGACCGAACAGCCTTCCCTCATCGGCAAAAACAACGCCGACACGCAAGCGCATCTGAATTTTTTCATCCTCTGAAAGTTGGTCTATCTCGCGGCCCAAAACGCGATGAATGCCTCTGGCAGGCCGCGTTAATCCTGCGGCCGTGGAAAGCAAATCGCTCTTCCCCGAATCTGGCAATCCCCCGATGATCCAGTAGTCGCCCTGCGAGACGGTCCAATTCACGTCTTCGATCAGCGCGGAGTTGGGGTCAGACGCGGTCGCGACTGTCACGTTGACCATTTCAATGGCCGTTGCCGCGTCGGTGAGTGGAGCAGCGCCTTCCTTCACATGATTAGATAGACGATGATAAACACGGCATCCAACAACGTGCAAACAACGACACTCTCGACCACGGCTCGCGTTGTCGCATGCGCGACCTCCTCAATTTGCAACGGGCGCGCCAGCCCATGGTAACACGTCACCGTCGCGATAATCACCCCGAAGCTAACGCCTTTCAAAGCGAGCAGAACAAAATCCTCCCATCTCAGCGACGCCGCCAATTGACTGAAATAATCCCCCGGCCGCAAGGGAACATCCTGCAGGAAGGCAAAAAGGTAACCGCTGAATAGCGCGATCAAGATCAGATAGATGGTCAGTGACAGAATCGAGATGGCCAAGCCAGCCACCCGAGGAACGACCAGATAATGAATTGGATCAATTCCTAGAGCTTCGAGCGCTTCTACTTCCCCCAGGGCTCGGGCGGTGCCCAGTTCGATTACGATTGCTGTGCCAATTCGGGCGAGAACAAGAAGCGCCGTAATCAATGGGCCCAGTTCGCGGACGACAACTGTCACCATAATAATGCCCGCGTAATTGGTGGCGCCCACCCGGCTTAGCAATGAAACCGTTTGACCGATGACGACCAACCCAAGCGCAAAGGCAACGAAACCAACAATCGGAAGCAACCGCACCCCCGCCCGATGAATTTGCGCGCGGATCAGCGGATGAATCACGCGCGAAGCAACATAAAACTTCGTCATGATGACTCCGAGCGTGATCAAACCGAATGCGCCAAGCCCATGAACGGTGTAGGTCAGGCGGAGCACTCTCCGCCCAATCCAGTTCAGGTAATTCCGAATAAAGCGCGTGCGAGAACGAGACTGCCGTTCTCCAAAACTGGCGGCAGCAGGGGCGTTTTCCACGCCGTCAAAATACGTTCGCCCCCAAGGCCGGTCAAAAGGGATTTTTGCACGTTGCCTGGCGTCAGGCTGCCAGACAGTTTTAAGCGTAGCGCAGACTAGACTCCGTCACTGCAGTCCAAGACCTCCAAGACGCTGTCGCGGCGACGCATGCGCCGGTCGATTCAGGACGCTCTCCAGATGATTCACTTCGCGCCGCCCTCGCGCAAAGCCGCGCTTGCTTTCTGGCGGATGTATTGGTCGAAATGGACGAGGACCGTGACTTGCGTTGCGCCTTCGGGTTCGGGTTCGTCGTAAATCGATTTAAGCATGAGCAACCGGTCGCCGTCCTTATCGGTGAAGACGTCGTACGCGGGACCGAAGTTCAGGCCAGTGAACCTGAACCGAGTGCAATTGGGCTCGTATCTACTCATTATTCATTTGACTGGTTGCCGTCAGTAGCGCCTGTGCGTAGGCGGATCGCGAAACCTGTGCGGATCGAGTAAATCGGCGATTGGAAATGAACGGCGCGAGATTGTTCGCGATGACAAGGACCGGAGACCAATTGAATAATGAATTGTTAGGAGTTGACCCCTATGCTCCCCCTATGCTCGCTAAAACACGCTCTTGCCAGATTGCGGGCTTGAGGCGTTTATGGCGGACCTTCCACAAGCCGGTAAAATCGCTGCGTGCTGCCGGCCAAGGGGAGATTGT
Organism: Verrucomicrobiota bacterium; assembly: GCA_016871515.1. Classification (GTDB taxonomy): domain Bacteria; phylum Verrucomicrobiota; class Verrucomicrobiia; order Limisphaerales; family SIBE01; genus SIBE01. Next base: position 85,531 of record VHDE01000005.1, on the reverse strand, counting down.
CTGAAACACTGATCATTGCTCCAGTGCCTGAGATTGGAAGCCCCAGAAACGTCCAGGTAGGATTGACCAGATTCGTGGCGAATTGAATGCGGTAGGTTGCGCCGGCTGTGGACATCCATTCGATTTGGAGTTGCGGCGCGAGTTTGATTCCGATTCGGATCGGCTCGGTGGTTGGTGGCGGCAAAATGGTTAACACGGCCGGGGCGCTCGTGACGGTTCCCGCGGAGTTGCGCACCCCTACTGAATAGCTGCCAGCATCCTGCACCTGGACATCCGACAGAAAGAGAAAGCTGTTCGTTTGTCCCGCCAAAGCGTTTCCGTCACGAAACCACTGGTATTCCAGCGGAAGTCCCCCAGTCGCCGAAACGGTAAACAAGACGATATCCCCGCTCTGAGCGGTTTGGCTTTCTGGCGGAAGCACGATGGCCGGCGCTTTGAAGGCGGCGCTCGCTGCGACCGAGAAGTTGTCGATGAGCATGAAATTATCGCCTGCATTGGCAAGAGCGGCATCGCTGACGTACCAGTCAAAAGTGATATACGCCAGATCCAAGGCGCGGGCATCGACGTTAAAAGGCTTGTTTTCAAAGAGCGGAACACCTCCCCTGGATGCCGACCACGTATTGGCTAAGAAATTGATGGTCGCGTCCAATCGAACCATGACTTCGGTTTCAAACGTCAACGGTGTTGTGAACCGGGCCGTTGTTCCATTGGCGCCAAAGATCGTCAAATCGGAATTATTGAACCAAATACCAGCCAGGTACTGTCCGGCTTGGTTGTAAAGACTGACGGCAAAGAGATCGTACCGGTCGTTAGTCGAGTCGAAGATTCCCAAGTCCACGGAAAAGCTCACAATCGGCCGTCCTTGCGCAATCGGATCAAAGTTTAATGGCCGAAAGATGACACCGGAACGGTTGGTGGGGGATAAAAGTCCGATGTAGGCGGCGTGGCCCGATCCGCCCAGAGCATCAATGATGCCTTGAACCTCGCTGCTCAGGCGCACGCCTCGCCAGCCGTCGGTTCCAACCACTTCGCCGGGCCCATCGTCGAATGTCTCGAAATCCGTCGCGTAAAGGATCTCTCCAGACTCAGTCAGGCGTCCGTTGAGGCGGACGTCGCCCAGCGCGCCGGAATAGCCATCAACCGCGATTTGGTAGGTTGTGCCGAAGACGGCCCAGAATGCGACGCGGCTGGTAAATTCAGAACGATCTTCATCGTTGCTGACCAAAGTTGCCAATTGGGCTAGTGTGCTTCCTGTATAGACGGCCAACAGCGTATCGAAGTTGGAACCTGAGGTCGTAAATTCCATCTGGCCTGTCGCGGGCGCGGTCCAACTCCACCAGACCGACTTCGTCGCGGTTTGCTTATTGTGTTTTGGTTCACCTGCCTCCGCGGTGGCGTTGGCGTTGGAACCGGCGCTCGACGGATTCGCGCCGGTTAGTTTAATGCGGTTAGTAAAATGATCGTTGCTTGGGCCGCCCGCTGGAAGGTCGATGTGCAGCACGATCTTGCCCACGCCCCTTTTGACAGCGCTTTCAAAACCATCGACGGCGATGTAATAGACGACGTTTCTGGTGGCAGAAAAGCTCGTTCGACTTGTGAAAAGAGCGCCGTCGTCGTCGTTGCTCGCGACAGCCACCAGTTCGCTAAGGCTCCGGCCCGTATAAACTCCAAGCAAGGTGTCGAAATCGCTCCCCGCTGTATCCACGGTCACTCCTCCCGTATCCGGGGCCGTCCATTTCCACCAAACGGAAGATTGAGCTCGCAGCCCGGTATGGGCCGGTTCGCTTGCTTCAGCCGTGGCGTTTTCGTTCGATCCGTTGATCGTGACGCTGCGCCCGGTCAACGCAGCGCTTTGAGCAAAATTATCATTGGCCGGCAAGCTGATGGCAGCCCCGACAGCAAGGCTCAGCCTAATATTGCCCGTTGCTTCGCTGAAGCCATCGACGGCGATGTGGTAAGTGACACCCGCGGCACTGTTGAAGGCCAGTTTGCTCGTGTTGTTAATACCGCTTTGGTCGTCGCTGGCGACTTCAACAAGAGAGGTCAGGGCTGCGCCCGAATAAACCGCCAGGACCGTGTCGAAATCGCTTCCCTGAGTGCTAATCGAAACTCGTCCGGCTGAAGGCGCGGTCCAGGACCACCAGACAGACTTGGCCGGAGGATTGCCTGCATGCCTTGGTTCACCGGTCTGGGCCGTTGCTTCCAGATTATGGCTGATGACTGTGATGTTCGTGCCAGTGAGGACAACGCGGTTCGTGAAGATGTCATTTGAGGGCGCCGCCCCTGTGCCCGCGAGTTGCAGGTTCAGGGTAATATCGCCGGTCGCTCCGTTGCGCCCGTCCACAGCAATCTGGTAAGCCGTTCGCGCGTTGGCATCAAAGCGAACCAAACTGGCGCCGTTGCCGCCGCTTTGATCATCACTGGCCACTGGTGTTAGGGCTTGAAGATCTGCGCCTGAATAAACCGCAAGGACCGTGTCCAACTTGCTGCCGACTGTGCTGATCGTAACGTTGCCCGAGAATGGGGCAGTCCAGGTCCACCAAAGCGAACCAGTCGCCGGAAAACCGGCGTGATGAGGTTCGCCCGTTTCTGCCGTCGCATTGCCGTTGTTGCCGTTGAGTGTCGAGGTTGCGCCCACGAGGGGGCTGCGATTGGCGAAACTATTGTTGGGCGGTCCAAAGCTGCTTTCGCCCACAACCATCAAACTAAGTTCGGTGAATCCTGTTCCGAAAGCATTGCTGGCACTGAGCGTAATTGTGTACTGCCGGGCGACTGCGGGCGTTCCCGTGATAAGTCCCGTCTTCGCATCGAGCGTCAGTTCGGGCGGCAACCCAGCGGCCCCGTAGTTCGCAGGGTTATTGTTGGCGATGATGCGATAGGTGAAGGGACTGCCGGATCGGGCACTGACAGAAGTTGCACTCGTAATAGATGGCGCTGTCAGCGGAGGCGGGCTGATCGTGATGGTCAAAGCGCGCGTTCCTGGGCCTCCTGCATTGCTGGCGCTCAATTGGACGACAAACGATCCCGCCGTCGTCGGGACGCCGGAAATAACGCCTTTACTGGAGTCGATGGACAACCCCGAGGGAAGGCCAACGGCGTTATAACCGTTAGGATTGCCAGACGCGGTGATCGAGTACGTGAAGGCCTGGCCGACGGTCCCGGCAGCTGTCGTGGCGCCGGTGATTACCGGCGCGTCAAGCAGCGCGCGCGCAATCGTAAACGTGACCGCTCCACCCCCAGTTCCCGTGGCGCCGCTGACACCCAGACTTGCTACAAAGGCGCCGGCCGCAGTCGGGGCTCCAGAGATTTGTCCGGTCGACGGATTAATGGAAAGGCCGGGCGGCAGCCCGCTCGCCGCGAAGCTGGCAGGATTCCCTGTCGCAGTGACATTGTAATTTAATGGCGTCCCGACCATGCCGTTGACCGACGCGACGCTCGTGACAGTCAGTGCGTTCAGCGTGTAGTTCAGATTGACGCGCACGGTTGAATTATCGGCGGCGCCAGGCACACCGGAAGTGGCCACGCCGAGCGTTTGTCCAGCCATGTCCACGAGGCGGAAGTCGGTTAGCCTCGCTTCGCTGCCCGCTTTGTTATCGGAGATCGAAAGGTAATAACGGAAAGCGCCCGTGGTCGCGATGTCGGACAAATCAAACACAAACGTCGACTCAATTGGGGTTTCATTGCCGTCAAGCGCAAAACTTCCACCCTGATTTTTCAACGCTTCGGGATCCCATGTTTTCGTCGGAGCGGTGGCGTTGGCAGCGGATGCGCCGAGCGAGACTTTCAGCTGCTCTCGCGCAGAATGTGTGAGCGTGAATTGCGCGAGCAACTTCGGCGTGTAACTCGGTCGTGCCACCAGGTAGTACACCTCGTTGTCGAAGAACGGCGTCCGGGTCGCATCCAGCTTGCCCGGAGCGCGTCCCGTGTTATCCACTCCAGACACGGCGGACAATGGGCGTATCGCGTCATAGGCGATCCAGGTGAATCCGTCATCGGCTGGATCAGCGCCGCCCGGCTTCCACCTTGTGCCCCAGGAATTGCAGATTCGCAAAGCGCCTTTTTCGCCTGAATCGACGGCGCCATTCTTATTCAAATCCACCCAGAGATTGTCGTTGTAACCCACAACAGTCATAGCGTGCCCACCCTCCGCCACGGGCTTTACCGCGACGCAAACCCTCCGCCCGGCGAATTTGTCGTCCTCAGCGGTAGCGGAATCGTCCTTTGCAGCCAGGTAGGTCCATCCGTCGATGTCGGACGCGAAAAGCACGGCGTATCCATTCGCCAAGGTCGCTTTCAGCTTCGAGAGACCTGCCGCCGTGTGAATCTCGCGAATCGTTCCGCTCTCTGCTATGCGATGGTTGACTGCCTTGCGCCAAACAGCCGCGTCTCGGCTCCACTCCCGGTAGTTCTTCGGAACGCCGGTGTCTCCTACGTAAGGGAAATCCGACCAGGTGGCAGCTCCGTGTTTGAGCAAGATCGCGATGGTTTCCTCAAAAGTAGACCCGTTGTCTTCTCCGTCGTTGGCCAGCGAATAAGTCCATTTCGGCGAGAGCTTGAGAGTATTGTCATCGTTCCTATTGTTCCATCCGCGAGCCAGACCCAACATGTGCGTCGCCACATAATAAGTCGTGGCAAAGGAGACGCACGATCCCATATTGCCCTGGGTGCGAACCGGCGGAAACGACGGCAGCAGGCTGTTATCCACCGCTGGCGGTAATCTTCCCGTAAACGCGCCTGGATTAGCCGAAGCCAAGCTAATTGCTCCTTCCTGCACGAACTCATCGCCCAGGACTGAGGTCGGCAAGTCGAGAGCGGGCAAGCCTTGAGTCTTCCGATGCGCGTTAATGCGTTGGACTGCCAGTGAATTCGGGCGCACGCTCTTGGCCGCTGGGAGATTCTTGTCCCGCCACTCCTTTTCCGCTGGCGACGGTCGGCGATAGCCCTTTGCGACAGGGATGTCCTGAGCTTTGGTGTGCCCTGCAAGCAAAACAGAAATCGCCAATATTGAAATATATCGACTGGTCATAGAATCTGGGGCAACGAGGACATTTAACGCTGTTCGTCGCGCGAACCTATCGACCCCAAGTGCTTGGCTCAAGAAAAAAGCCGCATGGCCTCGGAATGGTCGGAATGAATAGGGTGTCATGCAGCAATTCTTACTCTAAAGGAGCGCGGACCGACGAGTCCGCGAGAGGAACCATCGAGATAAACACAAAACGCGCGGACTCGGCGGTCCGCGCTCCTTTAGTGAGCATAGTGAGAATTGCTGCATAAAGAATCATCAATAATCTTGACGGAGGCATCTCTTTCGTTTTTTATCCACACATCCCGTAGGTCTGTTTTGCAAGTAAGAGCAGCCATGAATGCTGCCTTCATTTATTCTTGCGTTTTGATCACAGACCCATGGTCAAGGCGCTTGGAAATTAAGCCGTGCTATCGCCAGTCAAACCATGGAGACGGAGACAGTGTCCGTGTCGGAGCAGACAAAGGTAAAACACGTAGAGCTATGAACCAACCAGTAATGCATAATCAATCAACAACCGGTCCGAAGCTGCCCCTGAAACTTCCCTTCGCGTTGCTTCTGCTCACCTTATGGGCGCCGTTGGTTTCAGCCCAAATCTCGACCGTTGTCTTTCAGGACGACTTCTCTGCCAACACCATCGATCCCGCCAAATACCAGCCGGACGCGCCGTTCTTCGAAGGCGGCAAAGGTGATATCCACGCTGAAGTCGGCGGTGGGGTCATCAAGTTCGTTGGCACCACGAGCCAGCAATGGTGGTCGGGCGGCACTCTGCGAATCGCTCCGACTTTCAATGCTACCGAAGCGACGCCCGTGACGATCTCCCTCGATCGCGTTTCTGAAGCCGGTGTCGGGACTGCTTCGCGCAGCGCGCTGTGGATTCTTAACGAGGCGAAAGATAAATACGTCTTGTTCGCCGATGTGCGCGGCGAGGGCGGTTGGCGCTTCAACCGAAAAATCGGCGAGACGGGTGACGTGCCCACCGGCAGCGGCACGGACATCGGCGCCTTCAATGGCGGGACATTTGACGATGGCGGTTTGCACCGGATGCAAATGGTGGCGAACGGCCAGACCGTAAAACTGATGCTCGACGGGCAAGTCGGAGTGGAGGTGAAGTTTCCGTTCTCGAAAGTGATCTTCCAGTTTGGCAGTTACGCGCGCGCCAACAACGACACCGCAGACACCACGTGGGATAATCTAAAAATCGAAACCAATCTCAAGACGGCCGTCGTTTTCCAGGACGATTTTACAGCGAACAACATTGATGCCGCCAAGTATCAGGCGGATGCTCCCTTCTTCGAAGGCGGCAAAGGGGACATCCACGCCGAGGCAGGCGGCGGCGTCATGAAGTTCGTCGGAACAACCAGCCAGCAATGGTGGTCCGGCGGAACGTTGCGCATCGTGCCAGCCTTCACGGCGACGGAAGCCACTCCCGTCGCGATCAGCGTGGATCGAGTCGCCGAAGCCGGCGTCGGAACGGCCTCGCGCAGCGCTTTGTGGATCCTCAATGAAACCAAAGATAAATACGTGCTGTTCGCCGACGTTCGCGGGGAAGGCGGCTGGCGTTTCAATCGCAAGATTGGCGAGCCTGGCGACGTGCCGACCGGCAGCGGAACTGACATCGCAGCTTTCAACGGCGGGACTTTTGACAATGGCGGCTTGCACCGGATGCAGATGATTGCCAACGGCAAGACGGTGAAGCTATTGCTGGACGGGCAGGTGGGGGCCGAAGTCAAGTTCCCGTTTTCTAAGGTGATCTTTGAGTTTGGCAGTTACGCCCGGGCCAACAACGACACGGCTGATACCACGTGGGATAACATCAAAGTCGAGACCGTAGTCCCGGATACGATCCAGGTGTTCTCGGATGACTTTTCGTCCAACGCAATTGATCCGGCAAAATATCAAGCTGATGCGCCGTTCTTTGAGGGGGGCACGGGCGACATCCATGCTGTGGCAGGTGGTGGAGTGATGAAATTCGTTGGCACGACGAGTAAACAATGGTGGTCGGGCGGCACGCTCCGTCTTGTGCCGACCTTTGCGCCATCCGAGTCGGAGACGATAACGCTCAGTATAGATCGCGTGGCTGAAGCAGGCGTCGGCACGGCTTCACGAAGCGCCTTGTGGATTCTTAACGAGGCGAAAACCAGTTACGTCCTTTTCGCTGACGTTCGGGCCGAGGGTGGCTGGCGATACAATCGCAAGATTGGCGAAACGGGCGACGTGCCCACCGGCAGCGGCACCGATATTGCCGCGTTCAATGGTGGAACGTTCGATGATGGCGGTTTGCACAAGATGAGCATGATTGCTGATGGCAAAACGGTGAAGTTACTGCTGGATGGGATTCAGGGCGCCGAGGTGAAGTTTCCGTTCTCCCCCGTCATTTTTGAGTTCGGTTCGTATGCGCGCGCCAACAATGACACTGCGGATACGACTTGGGACAATCTCAGCGTTATCACCACAGGCGGCACGACGTTTGCCCCGACAGCGGCCAGCGCACGCGTCGGCCAACTCAGTCCCCCAATCACGGTGCGAATTCCACAAGGCCGGAACTCCCAGGGCCCCGTTCAGGTAAGGGTGGTCAGCAGCGATCCAGCCATTGCGGCGCCGGAAGGAGGAACTGGTGGGGCGTTGAACATCACGTTCCCTGCCGGCGGCGCCAATACGGCAACTTTTCGGGTCCGCGGCGTGGCCTTGGGTAATGCTCGGCTTTCGGCTGAAGGAGACTTGCCCGCCGCGAACAGCTTGACGGTCGTGGTCATTTCCGGTCCTGGCGTGGTTTTGGAAGAAAACTTTGCAGCCGGAACCATTGACAATGCCAAGTGGCAAAGTTCGAATCGTCCCTTCGAGGTTGGCACAGGAACCTACACCGTGACCCAAACTGGCGGTGCGCTGAACATCAGTGGCGCCGGAGAATCTGACTTCTGGTCTGGTTCCTCGTTGAAGACAGCCAAGAGTTACGTCGCTCTCAAAGATTTGAATCTCATGGTGGAAGTCGATCGAACGTCGATCGAGCAAGCTGGTTCCGCCGGCCGAACCGGTGTGTACCTCACGACAGGCGACCGCTCTCGCTATGTGCTCTTCGCTCACAACCTCGGTGAGAATGGCTGGCAAGTAAACGTGAATCCCGGCAGCGCCACCGGTGGTGGCAACAACATTGCGGTGTTCGACGCGCTCGACCAAGACGCGGGACTGCACAAGATGAAGCTCGTGGCCGATGGCAGCAGCGTCGAAGTCTTTCTCGATGGTCTCTCGGGCGGGAAGTTCCCGTTCGAGGTCGCGTCGGGTGTTTTCGTGGAGTTCGGCGCGTACGCTCGCGCGACTGGCGATACAGTGCTCGGCAAATTTGACAACGTCAAAATCCAATATGTGCTCCCGTGTTCGAGCTTCTCAGAGCAAAGCGTGTCGATGACACAATCCGACGCCGGCAAACAGGTCGCCGTCACGATTCCGCAATTGGTCAACGACGCCGCGGCCGCGACGGTGACAATCACCAGCCGCAATCCGGCGGTTGCCGTTCCGGCGGGCGCTGTTAATGGCGTGTTAAATTTGAATTTCGCGGCTGGCGCTCCGAATGCACAGAACATTACTGTCACTCCGGTTGGTTTGGGATCGACAACTTTCGAAATCGCCAGCACGCCTGCGAACTGCGTCGCTGGCTCATTGTCGGTGGAGGTGGTCGCCACGCCGCAGGTTCTCCTGACGGACGAGTTTTCGGGAAATGCCTTTGATCCTGCCAAATGGGTTCTGGACTCGACTGCGTTCGACACTGGCACGGCCACTCCCGAATCTGCGCTGACCGTGGCGAATGGACAGGTGAAGATCGACGTCACCGTCGAAAGCGCCGCGTGGCCCGGCTTCGCGCTTTTCACCGCGAACAAATACACGGCGGCGGCAACTGCACCGGTGACATTCGAGATTGATCGAACGCTGCTGGATTTCGTGCTTGTCACTGGCACCGGCGCGAGGCAACGCGCGGGCATTTGGATCAAAGAACCCGCTGGAAACTTCGTGTTTTTTAACGAACACGCAGCGCACGACGGCAACAATTTTGGCTGGCGTTACAACAAAGTAACCGGCCAAGCCGATGACAACCCAACGGATGCTGGAGTCAATATTGCGGTCTTCGATGCGGCGCGTTTCAACGACCTAAAGAACCATCGCATGAAGATTGTGGCGAATGGCGCGACCGTGAAGCTTTTCCTGGATGATGTGTTCGGCGCGGAGGTTCCCTTTGCGTATTCGCAAGGACTGACCTTTGGCTTGGGCGCATACGTTCGGGCAGGCGGCGATGTTGTGCGCGGTTACTTCGACAACGCCAAGATTAGCGGCGGTGTGGGAGCTGCGCCACCAGGCCGTCTTACGGCTGCTGTGCAAGGCGCCAACATCGTCATTTCCTGGACTGGAGAGGGAGCTTTGCAATTTAGCGATTCCATCTCGCCATCCAACTGGCAGAACGTGACGCCGGTGCCCACCGGCAAGTCGCTCACCGCTCCTGTGCAAGGCGCCAAAAGATTTTATCGTCTTCGGCAGTAAGCCTTCTTTGTCTTCAAGCGGCCGCCCAAAGGCCGCCAGGTTTTGGATTGCGCCAGTCCTCTGGCGCTTTCGACGGGTCAGGGGACTCCCAAAGCGGCAGAGGACTGCCGCAGTCCAAGACGCTGACGCGAGAAAGAATGCCTCGGCAGTTGTGTCGGACCTGTCACGTCAGCAGAACCGCCTCTATACACCGACTGCTGCAACAGCTACTATTTCAGCGCTGTGTTCCATCGTTCCCTAATAGGTTGCTGGCTCGCTCTCGCAGGCTCGTTAGAGTTGGTGGCAGCCGCGCTGAGCTGGCAACAACTCGAAGGACATCGTCGCGCGCCATTGGTGGTCCCTTCGGCGGGAAAGGCGGGCTTTACAGAGATCAGCCCGGCGATTTCCGGGATTAACTTCACCAATCTGCTCAGCGAAGAGAAGTCTCTTACGAATCAGATTTTCCTAAACGGCTCCGGAGTGGCCGCCGGTGACATCGACGGCGATGGGCTTTGTGATCTCTATTTTTGCGGCTTGGATTCGCGCAACGCGCTCTATCGCAATCTCGGCCGCTGGCGCTTTGCCGACATCACAGCGACCGCCGGTGTTTCGTGCGCCGGCCAAGCCTCGACCGGCGCCACATTTGCCGACATCGATGGCGATGGCAATCTCGATCTGCTCGTCAATGGCATAGCACGAGGCACGCGCCTTTTTCTTAACGATGGCCAGGGAAAGTTTCGCGAGGCCACAGAGACGTCGGGTTTGCGCGGCGGCAGTGGCAGTATGTCGATGGCTTTGGCTGATATCGATCGCGATGGCTTGCTCGATCTTTACGTCGTTAATTACCGCAATGACACGATGCGTGACATGCCAGACCCGCGTTTCAACCTCCGCGTCACGAATGGAGTCTACCAGCTTCTCTCGTTTAACGGACAGCCCGCCACTACTCCCGGCCTGGCGAATCGATTCACTTTCGATCGAGCGGGCGGCGTTCTTGAAAACGGTGAAGCAGACGTCCTCTATCGCAATGCCGGCAATGGCCGTTTCGTGCCGGTGAGTTGGACGAACGGCGCTTTCCTCGACGAGCGCGGCATGCCCGCCCGTACGCCTTACGACTGGGGATTGTCGGCAATGTTTCGCGACATCAATGGCGATGGCGCGCCGGATTTGTACGTCTGCAACGATTTTCAGTCGCCGGACCGCATCTGGATCAATGACGGACGCGGCCGATTCCGCGCATTGGCGCGACCTGCGATCAGGCAAACCAGCCTTTTCTCGATGGGAGTGGATTTCGCCGACGTTGATCGCGATGGCCACGACGACTTTTTTGTTGCCGACATGCTCAGCCGCGAGCACGCCCGGCGGCAAGTTCAGGTCATGGATGCGGTGGCCTTCGCGCAAGTTCGCAATACATCCGATGACCGGCCCCAATCTCCGCGCAATACTCTCTTCCGCAACCGCGGCAACGGCGCCTATGCCGAAGTCGCCCGGCTGGCCGGGCTCGATGCCTCCGATTGGTCCTGGTGTCCGGCCTTTCTCGATGTCGACCTCGACGGTTACGAAGACCTGCTCGTCACAACCGGCCACTGGCGCGATCTGCAGCACGCCGACATTGCTCGTGAAATCGATGAGCTAAAGAAAAACCTTTCGGCCATCGATCAGCTTCGCTTGCGCAAACGCTTTCCGCGCCTGGACACTCCTAACGCAGCGTTTCGCAATCGCGGCGACTTAACCTTCGAAGACACGCGCAGCGTGTGGGGTTTCGACTCGCGTCAAACCTCCCATGGCATGGCGCTGGCCGATCTCGATAATGACGGAGACCTCGACGCGATCATTCATTGCCTCAACGATCCGCCGCTTGTGTATCGCAATGACTCATCTGCCCCGCGAGTCGCGGTGTGCTTGCGCGGTCTTCCACCCAACACACGCGGTGTTGGCGCAAAAGTTCGCGTCCTAACGCCGGCCTTGCCAGCACAGAGCCAGGAATTCATCTGTGGCGGACGTTACCTTTCGAGCGATGATTTCGTGCGATCCTTCGCTGCTGGAAACGCGACGAATCGTCTCACCATCGAAGTTACGTGGCGGAATGGAAGGCGAAGCATGATCACGAATGCGCCAGCCAATCACGTCTTTGAACTGGACGAATCCGTTGCGTTGATTGCCAAGCCGCGCGACTTGGATTCCGAGACAACACCTTTCTTCGAGGACGTTAGTCATTTGCTTGGGCACCAGCATGTGGACGAACCATTTGACGATTTCGCCCGCCAGCCTTTGTTGCCCCGCAAATTCAGTGATCTCGGACCAGGAGTAACTTGGTGCGATTTTAACGGTGATGGATGGGACGATTTGTTTATCGGCGCCGGACGCGGTGGACGCCTCGGCGTGTTCCGCAATGATGGCCAAGGCCGGTTCGTTCGCCAGCGCGCGAAGGCGTTTGAGGTTCCGGCCGAGCAAGACCTCACTACAGTGCTGGGCTGGCGCCGTAATGCCACCAATCTGGTGTTGCTGCTCGGCCTCGCGAATTATGAGGCGGGGGCGACGAACGGCCCTTCGGTCCGCGAGTTTTCGGTTGTGACGGGAACAGCGAATGAAGACTTGTTGCGTTCGGCAAGCAGCACCGGACCACTCGCCCTGGCGGACATTGACCAAGATGGCGATTTGGACTTGTTCGTCGGAAGCCGCGTCATCGCGGGCCGCTATCCTGAACCTGCGTCGTCGGCCATGTTGCGCAATGAAAGCGGCCACTTGCGTTTTGATGTCGATGCCAGCCGGCCACTGGCAAATATCGGACTGGTCAGCGGCGCTTTGTTTGCCGATCTCACCGGTGATGGCTGGCCTGAACTTGTTCTCGCATGCGAGTGGGGACCTTTGCGGATTTTTCGAAATGAACGCGGCAAACTTGTTGCATGGGATGTGCCGCTGAGCGGCCAAAGCCCTGGATCATCTAGCATTGAACAGCCAACACTCGCCGAGTTCACTGGCTGGTGGAACAGCGTCGCGGGAGGAGATTTCGACGGCGATGGGCGGCTCGATCTCGTCGCAGGAAATTGGGGGCGAAATACGTCTCGTCAGCGATTCCTGAGCAAACCGCTGCATCTGTATTTCGGAGCGACGCGCGGCGCCGCGGGGCTAGCCCTGGTCGAAGCTTATTACGATTCCGCTTCGAGGAAGCTCGTTCCAGCGCGCGATTGGGGTGCGTTGGGCGCTGTGTTTCCCAGGCTGCGCGAACGCTTCCCAAACTTTGCCACGTTCAGCGCCGCCGCTATTCCTGAAATTCTGGATGCAGGCTTGCTGTCAATGAATGGAATGAGCGTTGCCTCGCTTGACTCGGTTGTCTTGCTCAATCGCGGCGAGCACTTCGATGTGCGGCGGCTTCCTGTTGAAGCGCAGTTCTCTCCGGTCTTTGGCATTGCTGCGGGTGAACTCGATGGCGACGGAGACCAGGACCTTTTTCTGGCGCAGAATTTCTTTGGCGTAGCCGCGTCGGAAAGCCGGCTGGATGCGGGTTGCGGACTGTGGTTGCGCGGCGATGGCCGCGGGAATTTTGCCGCCTCTTCGCCAGCGGAGAGTGGATTTGAGATTGGCGGTGAGGCTCGCGGCGTTGCGCTCGCTGATTTCAACCATGACGGGCGCCTCGATATTGCGGTTGGACAGAATCGCGATGCCACCAAGCTTTATCGAAACATCCGCGCAGAGCCGGGATTGCGGGTGCATCTCGAAGGTTCGCGGGAGAACCCGCATGCTGTCGGCGCAATCATAAGGCCAGTATTTCGCGGCGGCTCGATGGGGCCGACTCACGAGATTCGTCTGGGCGCCGGCTATTGGTCGCAGGACTCCACCGACATCATTGTCGGGCGCGTGAAGGACATCGAAGCACTGGAGATACGATGGCCTGGCGGAGTCATCGAGCGCGTGAGCGTGCCTGCGGAGTCACCGACGATTTTGCGAAGGGCCCCCAATGTGGCCGGACGCCCCTAATCCGCAAACTCCGTCATATGCAACAGACACTGCACAAACTCGCGGTTGAGCTGCAAGACCTCGCAACCAAAGGAGCGCGGCGTTTACGGCGCTGCGGTTTCGGGATTGCCATCATGTTGCGACTATTCAGGCACGCTCGTTTTTTCGCGCGTGGAAGCGGCGTAAACGGTAGCGTAAACGCCGCGCTCCTGCTCGCTGCAAGCAATATGCTGTTGGCGCGCGCGGCTGACACACAGCCGGACGCAGCCATCACGTTGACGCTGCTCGAGAGTCGGCGACAACAGCAGGCTGCCGCAGCCAAAAACGCGCAGGTGTTCTACGGTTTCCAATTCTCAGATCGCGCCGCCGAAAGCGGGATCACGTTTGAGCATCGAATTGTCGATGACGCCGGGAAAACGTACAAGGCGGCGCATTATGACCACGGCAATGGGTTGGCTGTTGCAGATGTGGATGGCGATGGACTGCTCGACCTTTATTTCACGACGCAACTTGGGACCAACGAGCTTTGGCGGAATCTCGGCAAGGGAAGATTTGAAAACATCACTGCAAAGGCCGGAGTTGGTTTGCCGGATCAAATAGCGGTCACCGCTTCGTTCGCGGACATTGAAAACGATGGCGACCCCGATCTGTTTGTAACGACCGTGCGTCATGGCAATCATCTCTTCGAGAATCTGGGACAAGGCCGCTTTCGCGACATCTCGAAAGATGCCGGCGTGGATTACGTGGGGCATTCGTCGGGCGCTGTTTTCTTCGATTTCGACAACGACGGGTTGCTGGACCTATTTGTGGCCAACGTCGGCGTTTACACAAGCAACGAGCGCGGGCGGGGCGGCTATTACATTGCGTTTCCAGACGCGTTCTCCGGTCATCTATTTCCGGAGCGAATGGAAGTCAGCATTCTTTATCGGAACCTCGGCGGCCGGAAGTTCAAGGACGTTTCCAAAGAGTTGAACCTTCGCGATGGGAGTTGGAGTGGTGATGCGGCCTTCGTCGATCTGAACCAGGACCGTTTCCCCGATCTCTACGTCGTCAACATGCAGGGCGACGATCGTTACCACGAGAATCAGGGCGGCAAAGGATTTGTCGAGAAGACCGCCGCGCACTTTCTAAAAACACCGTGGGGTTCGATGCAGGCGAAGTTTTTCGATTACAACCAGGACGGCCGGATGGATCTATTCGTGACCGACATGCATTCGGACATGACCAAACCGCAAACGGAACAGGCGCTGAACTTCCGGCTCGATATTGAGAAGGCGAAGAGCGAGCCGTACTGCGCGATCCAATGGACCGAGGAATACCTGCAAGGCTCGGCGAACAATATTTTTGGCAACGCGTTCTACGAAAACCTCGGCAAGGGAAAGTTCGTCGAAGTCTCGGAGCGTCTGCGTGTCGAGACCTACTGGCCGTGGGGCATGAGCGTCGGTGACCTCAACGCAGATGGATACGAAGATATGTTCGTGACGGCGGGAATGGGGTATCCATTTCGCTACGCCATCAATTCTGTGCTCTTAAACGAGCGTGGAGAACAGTTCCTTGACAGCGAATTTCTCGTTGGCGTCGAGCCACGCGGTCGGCAAAGGATCGAAAAAAATTGGTTCACTCTCGATTGCGATGAGAGCGACAAAACGCATGAATTGTGCGCAGGAAAAACTGGCAAACTTGTTATTACCGGCACACTGAGCTCTCGATCATCGGCAACGTTTGACCTCGACAACGACGGTGACTTGGATCTGGTAACGAATGATCTGAATGACCGCCCGCAAATGCTGATCAGCAACCTCACTGAGAAAAAGCGCGTTCAGTTTCTCAAAATCAAGCTGATTGGGACTAAATCAAATCGCGACGGGCTTGGCGCCACGGTCACCGTTCGCGCCGGCGGCAAGCTGTTGACTCAATATAGCGACGGCAAGTCCGGCTACCTCTCTCAAAGTTTGCTGCCGCTTTATTTTGGTCTCGGTGATGCCACCAAGGTGGAATCGGTTGAAGTGCGCTGGCCCAGTGGCCAAACGCAAACGGTTTTCAAGGAATTGCCGATCGGCGGAATGTTGCAGATTATCGAAGTCAAAGATTGATGTATGCGCTCAACCGTTCTCTCGCTGTTTTTTGTTCTCACCGTTTCGAATCGCGGTCTCGCGGCCGACTCCCCCGGCAGGGCGGGGCGCTTGTCCTTCGGCTGGGCCACCGAGAGCATCGTCCCCGACAAACCCGTTGCTCTGGCCGGCCAGTACCACACACGAATCAGCAACGAAGCCCATGATCCGATCACGGTAACCGCTTTGGCCATCGAGACGCGCGATCAGCAAGGCTCGATCAATCAGGCCGTGTGGGTTTCCTGTGATCTCGTCGGCATTCGCAGGAAGACTGTCGAGAACGTCCGCAAACTCATCGCCGGATCTCTTCCTGACCTTGACCAAATGAAGATCGTGATTTCGGCGACCCATACGCATACGGCGCCGGCAATCACTGACGCCGACGAAACCGATCTGCATCCTTACGACTTCGCGGGCAGTTGGGCCTATCGCATTCCAGCCGCGCAACAGAACGTCATGCGACCCCGGGAATATCTGGCTTTCCTGGAACGACAAATCGCCGCGGTCGTTGCGCGCGCGTGGAAGTCACGGCAACCTGGAGAGTTTAGTTCGGCTCTTGGCCATGCCTCCGTTGCCCGCAACAGGCGAGCCGTCTATTTCGACGGCACAACGCGCATGTACGGTGACACCAAAGATCCTAACTTCTCGCATCTTGAAGGCGCATCAGATGATTCGGTCGATGCGCTCTTTTTCTGGCGGGACGGGCAGATCACTGGAATGGCGATAACGCTCTACTGCCCATCGCAGGCCGTCGAGGGTGAATTGTACCTGTCCGCCGACTTCTGGTATGACACGCGAAAGTTGCTGAGAGAACGGTATTCTCCAGGTCTCTTTGTGTTGCCGTTGACGGGAGCCAGCGGTGATCAATCGCCGCACGTTCAAGTGGGCAAATCGTCCACCGCGAGCATGCTCAAACGGAGAAACGTCAAGTATCGCCAAGAAATCGCCAGACGCATCGTCCAGGCTGTGGATGATGCCGCCGGCGTGGCACGCGAGTCCAGGCGTTCCGAGATTTGGTTCGATCATCGAGTGGAACATTTTCAACTGCCTGTTTGGAGAGTCTCCGAACAGCGTTTCGCAGAGTCATCCGCGATTTTCAACGCAGGCAAAGGAAAAACCGAACTATTGCCGAGTCCCGACTACATCAATTGGCGGGTCAATCGAACCATGATCGGGCGATACGAATTGCAAAAGACCGATCCATTTTATCACGCCGAGATACACGCCTTGCGCCTGGATGATTTGGCCCTCGCGACGAATCCATTCGAACTCTACACAGACTACGGCCTGCGGATAAAAGCGAGAAGCCCTGCAACTCAAACGTCCGTCGTGCAACTCACCGCCGATTGTCCCGCTTATCTTCCTACGGAACGAGCCGTTCAAGGAGGCGGATACAGCGGACGAATCGACGACGGAGTGGTTGGCCCGGAAGGTGGACGTGCGCTGGTCGAGGAAACGTCGCGGCTCTTAAAAGCCATGTGGGCTCCGGCCAATTAGTTTAAAGCGGGCGCCTCATTAAAGGGCAAAGATCACAGAGCGGCGAAGCCGCAGCCCCAAATCCGAAATTCGAAATCCGAAACAAACCAGCAGGCGGGTAAATCCGCGACCCTAATCCATACAGGCGCGTCCGGCAACCGGAAGCAACTGCGTCTTGGGACAGGCTCTTAGCTAAGCTGCCCTCAATCTGAAAGGCGGCTTCAAACCGATCCGAGCCTCCCGCGATGGGCGCCCATGACGTGAGAGCCGCGTGTTGAATTCCTGGCAATGCGGCGAGCCAGTCGAGAAGTTGATCGATGAATGGAGCGACGTTGCTGTTGGTGTACTTTGGGTGTGTCAACGAGAGGGGGACAGTGAGAACGTGTTCGGCTCGGTAACCTGTATCGACATTGTGCAACCGAATGAAGCTATTGATCAGGAGGCGGGAGCCGGTCAACAGGACCGGTGAAAGTGCCACTTCGCAAACGATCAGAACGTTACGCAACTCCGCGCGTCGAAGTCCGTCGGTGGAACCGCGACCACCCTCCTTCAGTGATTGGAACAGGAGGCAGCGAAGAGCAGTTGAACCGCAGATGACGCCGATGCACGCGGATACAAAAGCAAGCCCGATGGGGTCACTTCTTTTAGGAAGGACTAATCGTCTCGCGGGCTGCTAATCGGTCTAGCGCGTCACCCGTCAAGCGAAAGATCGTCCATTCGTTCATCGGAGTTGCGCCAAGACTTTTGTAAAAGTTGGTGGCTGGTTCATTCCAGTCGAGCACGGCCCACTCAAATCGGCCGCATTGCCGCTCCTTGGCCAAGCGGGCGAGATACAGCAGGAGCGCGCGGCCCACACCTTTTCCACGCGCTTCCTGACGGACAAACAGATCTTCCAAATAGAGACCTCGGCGACCGAGGAAGGTCGAGAAGTTGTGAAAGAAGACGGCAAAGCCAACCGGCGTCTCTTTGTAGTGCCCAATAATGACTTCGGCGCTTGGACACTTGCCAAACAAGGATGTTCGAAGCAGTTCCTCGGTCATCACGACTTCGTCAGACAAACGTTCGTAGGCCGCAAGCTCCTTGATCAACGAAACAATCAATGGCACATCGGACTCTGTGGCGGTCTCAATTCTGATGTCGGCGGATTCCTTCATAATGCTTCGCTGATATAATCATCAAGATATTGGCGCGTCGAGCGGCGCAATCTTTCCAGCTGCGAGTCACGGGACATTTTTGTCCCGCGGCGAGCGGCGGCCCGCTAGAGCTTCTCGACTGCGGCGCAGTCCAGTGCTATGTACTGGCATCGCCGCCCATTGGCTGGATGCAAATGCATAGCACAAGTCGCGCATAACATGACTGAACGTATCAGGAGCTGGTTGTTTCCTAGGCGTTCGCGACTCGGTGTGATCGTGGCAATCCTCTGTTTAGTTGGCGTGATGGGTTGGCTGTTCAAGCGAGAGACTCAGCCCGTATACGCCGGCAAACCCATTCTGAAACATTTCCCTGATTGGACGACACGGAAAGCGCCGCCCGGCGGGACCATTATCGTCCGCCCGGGCGCGATCCGAACACCAACTCCGCTGCCGCCCGTGGCGCTCAACACTCGATCTAATCTCAGTTCCATCATCGGTCCAGAAGCTGCGCCATGGCTGATGCTAGTTATTGGAAAGGAGGATTCGTTGCTGAAACGGGGTTATTGGCAAATTCAAAGTCGTTTGCCTGCCAGGGTCGAGAGGGCGCTTCCAGTTCCTGTTCCAGCGAGCTTCAACCGGACTGAAGCCCAGGCGCTACTATTTCAACTTTGTCGAGCTCATCCGAAGGCCGTTGCGCCGCGACTGGCTGAGGTGTTGGCCTGCGGAAACCGGCGTGAGCGGCTGCTTGCATTGAACATACTCACGGGTTTGGGTCCGGAAGCTATCGCCGCAAAACAAGCCCTGCTGAACAGCCTCTTGAATAAAGATCCGGGGGTGCGAAGTGCGTCGCACGGAATTCTGATAAGCTTATACCAGCTCGGCAAGGTGAGAGAGGCGGACGAAGCAACGATTTCCGCCCTTTCGAATTTTTGGCTGGCTCCCGGGACCGACCTGACGAAGCACTCTTATTTGGCGGAACGGTTTTGTCGGATGATGGCCCAGTATGGCCCGGCCGCTCGAAGCGCCCTTCCGGCTCTCGCAGTCTTGCTGCGTAGTGAGAAGATTCTCGTCCGCATCGAGGCGCTTTACGCCTGTTGGAAGATCGACTCAACGCGGAAATGTCCCGGGCCAGAATTGCTGCAAATCTTTTCGAGCGAGGTGGGAGAAACGCGAATTCGTGCTGGGACGTATTTAGCGATCGATGGAGGGGAAATGAATCTGGTCCCGAGCGAAACGCTGCCGGTCATGCGACAAGCATTGCGCGAAGGCGACACTGCCTTGAAGACCATTGCGGCTGGAGTCTTAGGCTATTTGGGGGCGGATGCTGAGATTGCGCTGCCGGAACTTATGGTTGCGCTGCGTGACGACGATCAGACCGTGCGCCGAACAGCGGCTCAAACAATTGTTGCCATTGGCCCCCGTGCGTCAAACGTTATTCTGGACCTCGCTGCAGCTGCGGCCAAACGCGCGCTGCAACGGCTGGTTGATGCTAAGGAGCCCAAGCATTGAATAGAAGCACAGGTCAAACTAGGCCTTGTCCCAGCAGCACAGTTGCCGAGCCTTCGTCGTAAACTTAATCGCAAGCTTTGTCGGGAATTGGCGATTCGATGAAGTCCTCGACAAAGTTTACGACGAAGCACAAATGCCAACAGCCAGGTTCAGCATTGAAAATCTCCGATCAAAACCCGAGAGTCCCTTTGCATGATAAGCCGAGCAGAAATCGACGAGCTATCTCCGGGCGACAAAATGGCGTTGCTTGATGACATTTGGGAATCTCTTGCGAAAGGCGTCGCGGCCCTGGAGCCGAGCGAGGAGGAGAAGCGGCTGTTAGAACAGCGCAATCGTGAGATCGAGAACGATCCGGCAGCAACCGTGTCGCTAGAGGAGTTTAAACGCCGTTTGAGACAAGCGCGTTGAGCTACATCCTGCGATTCCATCACGCGGTGGCTGTTGGCGTGCGACCTGCGCGCGATTGGTATGAGAGTCGGATGAGCGGGTTGGGCAGTCGATTCGAATCGGCCTACTTCTCGACTCTGGAGTTCATTTCCCAATCCGCCGAAACTCCCCGCGTTGTATTCCGCATTTTCCGAAAGGTGCTGATCCACAGATTTCCGTATGCAGTATGGTATCGCGTGGACGGTGAGACAGCGACCATAATCCTGGTGTTCGATTGCCAGCGCGACCCTCGGCTTCTGCGCACGGCGTCGCGCTCGCGGTGATACGATCATTTTCCCGCCTCCTTCACCGGAATCCACGGCGGCCAGTTGGGATCGCGCTCCATGCGACGAAGAAAAGCGTCGCTAAACTCGAAATCATAAAAGTAAAAGCAGCGTGTGCCGACGCATTTTTGAAAGTGATCTCGTGCCGCAGCTCTGTCGCCCTCGGCCAGGCGCGTCAGCCCGATCATGTAGTGGGCCATGCATTGGTTTCTTCTGGAAAGACCCGCTACGCGCAGCAAATCACTGGCGGAAATTTCGCCACAACAGAACCTCAGAAGTACGTTCCAGAATTCCGCATTCGCATTTGGCAATCGGTCCTTCTGGTTTTTGGCCGCGTTGTAAGCGTGCCGGGCTTCGTCTTTGAGACCTGCCAGGAGCAATATGGTCTTAGAATAGATGACGGCGTCGCCTCGAGGATATCGTTGCTCGGCGTCCTCATAAGCTGCTTTGCTTCGAGCTGTCCCATCTGGAAGTTCAACCAAGATAAAACCACGCAAAAGACTCTCCATCAGACTGAGGTTCTGCCCTCGGCGGTCCAGCATCTCGGCGGCTCGAGAAAAATCCTTTTGTTCATACAGGCTTAGCGCGTATTGAAGGACTCTTTCGGTGTGCTCGGCCGCGTGCTGCGCTTCACGATAATATTCAGAGTGCTGGCCCGTATAACGAAAATAGAGCAGGCGGGCAAAAATCGCTGCCGGAATTCGATCAAACTTTCCCAATGCCTCGACGTCTTGTCGCGCCAGCTGCAGGAGAGGCTCGACCCTAGCCGGTTGCCCGGTCGTTTCGTGCAAACCCGCGGCTGCTAGCAGCGCGAACAGGCGGATGTTTAATACAACGGGATTGTTCGGCATCATCGCGCCAGCGACATTGGCGTCCTGAATTGCTAACTCAGCAAAATGCGGATTCGAAGTGTCCATCGCATGGTCTTCGCGCACCTGGGCGCGGGCGACACGAGCCAGAATTGAATTCGGACGTTCGCGAACAGCCTCGTCCGGCAAAACCTGTGGAATCGTTGCATTTCCCAGGATTAAACGGTCATCAGCTCCGTATTTGGAGATGCGATATATGGCTGAACGTGTGCCAAGAAGCCGGGAGTAATAAATGTCGGCACCGTTCCGCGACCAACTCGACGTGTTGCCCACTAAACCGCGATCACGATTTGTCGTGAGCCGGTTCCAGTTGCCCGATTCGAGCATCATCACGCCCAGTTGCGTCAATCCGTTGTCAAAAGCCGCAACCGCTGCTTCTCTCCCGTCCGGAGAGATCGCTCCGAAAAACGCGTTGTTCGGCCCGCCAAGACGTTCGCCGTGCCAGGTCACCGCTGGCCCAGACGTTGGAGAATTCCATCGCCCCGCCAGGAAAACGCCGATTAGCAGCGCCATGGCGGCTGTTGCGGCGAGCGTTCGCGCAACAACACTGCGTCGCACAAACTCCTTTTCCGGGTGCCGCGAGCTGGAACCAAGGTTCGAACCCGAAATTGACTCAATCGCGAAAGCCAGATCGCTCGCCGATTGAAACCGCCGCTCAGGCGGCTTTTCCAAACACCGGCGAATGACTCGCTCCACGCCTGGCGCACCGTGCTGGCTTCCGCACTCAGTTCGGAGGGCTCATCTTTCAAAATGGCCGTCATTGTTTCGGCGCTCGTCTCTTTGCGAAATGCGCGCCGGCCCGCGACCATCTCGTAAACGATGCAACCGAAGGCAAAAATGTCCGAACGATGGTCCGCTTCCTCCCCGCGCACCTGCTCCGGACTCATGCAGCCGGCCGTGCCGAGCAGCATGCCGGGCTGGGTGGACTCAATCAACGTGGGCGCCTCTTCGGCAATAGGAGCGCGGATGCCCTCATCCGCTTGACCGCCGCTCCCGGAGCCTTTCGCGCGGATGTGGGCATCCGCGCTCCTCAGCTTCGCCAGCCCGAAATCCAGAATCTTCACCCGGCCATCTTGGGTGATGAAAATATTCTCCGGCTTCGCCCGCCAAAGCTTTAACATGCGAGGCCGCGGCCTCGAAAGGCCGCCATCCGCAGCCCCGGGACCGGGTGAAATGATTGGCGGGCAATCCGCTGTCGCGCTATTCTTTGTTCGTTAAACCGACTAATGATGAATCAATGGTTTCCCAAACTTCTCGTCCGTGTCGCGGTGTCGCTCGCGCTCGTTAGACTGGCCGTCGATGGTGCGTTGTCTCCCGGCTTGTCGTCAGCAGAACGAGAATTCGTGCAACTCGCTGCGCCAATGCTCAAACAGTTTTGTTTCGAGTGTCATGGCGACAAAAAGACGAAGGCGCAAATCAACCTCGAGCGCATGGCTTCCGATCCGAAGCTTACCGCCCAATTTAAGACTTGGGAAAAGGTCATCTCAATGCTGGAACAAAACGAGATGCCTCCGGATGAAAAACCGCAGCCAAGTGACAGCGAGCGGAAGCAACTGATCACAACCGTCCGCAATGCGCTCGACAAATTCATCCAGGAACAAGCCGGCGATCCCGGGCGAATCGCGCTCCGGCGGTTGACCAGCGCCGAATATGCTTACACGATCCGCGACCTGACCGGACTCGATCTCGGACTTGAACATGCGCTGATGAGCGACGCGGTCGGAGGCGAAGGTTTCTCAAATGTGGGCGACGTTCAATTCATTCAGGAATCAGCGCTGGAACGATATCTGGAGGCTGCGAAGACGGTGGCCGCGCATGCCGTCATTGGGGCAGGGCCGTTACAGTTTTATCGTGATCCAGGTAAAACGGGGCAGGAGCTTTTCGCCATCAATCGTATTAAGGAGATTTATCGGCAGCATGGATTTCGCACTGGAGCTGGCGAAGGAGCCGTGGCGTTTGGTTTGGATTTCTATCCCAAAGCGTTCTATGCCACATGGCGCTTTCGGCATCGGCGAGAACTTGGTTTGGCGGAAGTGACTTTGGCGGAGCTTGCCAAAGAGGAAGGCCTCAGCGTTCGCGCCCTGGAGCACATCTGGAGCGTGCTTAACGATCCCGCTCTTTCGTTCCCGGCTTCGGAGATTGCGTCTGCCTGGCGCAACCTGCCTGTGCCTGTGGCGAATCAACCCAAATGGTCTGAGCAAGCTCGGGTTCGTTGCAACGAGCTCTACAAGTTTCTCCGCGATTGGCAGAGCACACTGGCGTCGAACTCAGGCAACGATGAAGAAGCTCCGGTGTTGAGCGAAGATTCCTTTCGACCGTCGCTGAAAAACTCGTTTCGAGCGATGCTGAGCTGGCCAAAGGGAGCAACGAACACAGCGATTGAACTATCCATTAAGGCGGCCAGCGGCGCGAGCACGAAAGGTCCGATCGTCATTTGGCGGCAGCCACGCGTCCGCTTTCGCCAGGGATTTGGATTTAGACGCAATCAGCCCGGAAGGCCGCTCAAGGAAGTCATTTCACCGATGGCTGCGGAAATGCCCAAGTTTGGCCAGGGTCTCAACGGCGCCTTGATCGAGACAAACGATTTCATCACCGCGGGCTCGGCCCAAATTCGAATTGCGTTGCCCGTGCCCGCGGGCGCGACCCAAGGGGATCTAACCGTCGAGGCAGAACTTGCTGTTGAATACGGTGATGATTGTCTCGTGCGGTGCGTGATTTCATCCGAAGTGGGAGAAGGTGTGACAGCTGCGGCATCGGGCACGGTTTCAGCTCTGCTGGCGAATCCCCAAAGTGCCGAGACTGCTTCATGGAAGGCGGGTGTGGCCGAGTTCGCCAGAAAGCTTCCGCAGGTTTCGCATCGCGAGCCCGCTCCAGCCGACCGCGATCCCATTCCGGCCCCGTATGATAATAGTTATAACAACCCGGAACGAAACGAATTTCACTACGTTATCAAGTACCATCGCGACGATCGATTTCTCACCGAGCACATCTTGGACGATGCGACGCGCGCAAGCCTGGACCAAGCCTGGACCGATCTGCTGACGTCGTTCGATTATCACAACAACTTCCTTCGGTTCGTCGTGAAAAAGCGCAGGTTGGATTTGGGGGATGGCGGCAACGTGGCGAACCTCGCGCAAGATTGGATCAAGGGCCTGCCCGAGGAACCGAGGGCCATTGTGATGCGGCTTCACGAGCAGTACGCCTCCGCACAACGCGACATCAAGGCTGCCGAACGCGCGCACATTGAAGACGCGCTCCGCCTTGCGCAATCGGCTTGGCGCCGGCCGTTGAGCGAACCCGAGAAAAATGGTCTGCGAGCCTTCTACGCGAATCTCAGAGACGAAACCAAAATCGAGCACGCTGAAGCCCTTCGTACTCTGCTGGTGCGGATTCTGGTGGCGCCGGCGTTTTTGTATCGAGTGGAAACGCCGGGCACAGACAACGTCCGGGAAGTACGCCCAACGCGCGCGCCATTATGCGATTGGGAGTTAGGCAGCCGCTTGAGCTACTTTCTCTGGTCATCGATGCCCGACAGTGAATTGAGTCGTGCCGCTGCGGCGGGCGAATTGCGAAATCCTGCTGAGCTAGAGCGACAAGCTCGACGGATGTTGCGCGACCCGAAAGCGCGCCGGTTCGCTACAGAATTCTTCGGCCAATGGATGGGTTTCTATCGCTTCGATGATTACCGCGGGATCGATTCCGGACGCTTTGCTGAATTCACCGACGCATTGAAGGCAGGACTTTATGACGAAGCGATTTCGTTTTTTGAATACATCGTTCGCGAAGATCGGCCCGTTCAGGAAATCCTGTTTGCCGATTACACTTTCTTGAACCGCGGCCTGGCGCAGCATTACCGAATCGATGCGGATGGCATATCCACGAATGGATTGGCGCGCGTTGAAGGTGTGGACAAGTTTCATCGTGGCGGTTTGCTGGGGTTGGGCGCAGTCCTGGCCGTCACTTCCGCGCCCTTGCGAACAAGCGCTGTCAAACGTGGTGATTGGCTCTTGCGGCGAGTCATCGGAACACCCGTTCCACCGCCGCCGGGCGATGCCGGGTCGATCCCGCCGGACGACGTATTGGCCGATGGCCGGACCGTGCGCCAGCGTCTAGAAGCCCATCGCAGCGACGCCTCCTGCGTGAATTGCCATTCGCGCATTGATCCGCTCGGTTTTGCTCTCGAGAACTTCGATCCAATTGGGCGATGGCGCGACAAATATCGCGACGGTCAGCAAATAGAGACTACCGGGACGCTGCATGACGGCGCCGAGATTTCCGGACTCGAGGGGCTCTATCGCTATTTGCGCACTCAGGAATCAGCAATTCATCGAACCCTTTGCGTAAAGTTGATGGGCTATGCTCTCGGGCGCGGTGAGGTGATTTCCGATAAACCTCTCGTCGATCAGATGACATCGAGCCTGAAAACGGACAGCCGCTTCTCCAGTCTGATCAACCAAATCGTGGCGAGCACTCAGTTTCGCTTCCGACGGAGTGGTGATGCGGAGACCGAGGGACTAACAGATAAAGATTCTTCGCGTTAGGCAGTCCGGGCTGCGCTGCGCAGGCTTCAAGATGTGGAACCACTTGGTGAAGTCTATCCGCCGGGCTCCCTTAGGCGCCTTTATACCCGCGAGGAAAATGCCAAGAAAGTCCCTTTTTCTTTCATCAATCGAATCCCTTCATCGTCTTCCGGATTTCGTCCACGCCATCGACGACACCGCTTTGATTGTCGAAGCGGAGGTAAGGCAAAAAACCGGAGAGGTCACCGTGTCCGCCCGTCGCTGACAACGGGATGCCACTGACAAACAAACGCGGTCGCGGCATTTCCCCGATCTTCCCGGCATTGATGCTTGGATTTTCTGGGTGGTTACCGTATCGATAGATCGTGAAGTCTTGCAGCGTGAATTGCCCCGTGCTCTGTTCCAGCACGAACTCATGCCGGGCGCACCTCTGGTTTCTTCTGATTCTTCTGCTGTTTGTGCCCGTGCAACTACAAGGACAGATTGTGATCAGCGAAATCATGTATCATCCCGTCGAGGAACCGGCCTTCCAGGGAGACGGCACACCCGTTCTCAATCTGTACGAGGATGTGCATGAATTCGTCGAGCTGCACAACCCCACCACGAATATGGTCGATCTCAGCGGGTGGGAATTGACGACCGCCATTCAGTTCACCTTTCCGTCCCGCGCTTCGATTCGTCCCGGAGAATTTGTCGTCGTTGCGAAAGACAAAACCCGATTGGCCGCCGTGGCTGCTTATGGACTTTCTGAAAGCGCATTCTTCGGCCCATACGAAGATCAGTTGAGCAACAAAGGCGAGATCATCCGTCTTCGAGATGCTAATCGGACCACGGTGGATTCCGTCACGTACTCAGCAAGCTTTCCCTGGCCAATTAGCGCGGACGGGCTTGGCGCGGGCGAAGATTGGACCAATCTTAAGCCTCGGGAATATCAATATCGCGGTCGATCGCTCGAACGTGTGAGTTTTGTCGTTTCGGGAAATGATCCGGCAAATTGGCTGGCCTCGCCTCTGCCGGGAGAGCCAAGTCCCGGACGATCCAACGCCGTCAATCGTTTGCGCCCAAAACCGGTTGTGATCAATCTCGACGCCTCTAGCTCGGCCACCGGCCAATCGCTGATTCGCCGGAATGAGCCGGTCCGCGTCGATTGCCTTTGTTCGTCCGTGGAGGAGCTGTCGAAAGTGCGGCTCGAATATTTCGTTGATAACATCGAGCAGACGAACGAAACGCGCACAGTGGTCGAAATGTATCCGCTCGGTAATTTCACCGAAGGCCGTTTTGTCATTGAGTTGCCGGGGTTGCCGGACCGCAGCATCGTTCGCTATCGCATCCGCGGCGATCGCGGCGATGGCGATGAAGTCATTTCGCCGCGCGCGGATGACCCATTTTCGTGGCACGCCTATTTTGTGACACCAACGCGTACGTCCGTGAATCCAGCCTACGATTTGTTTATCTCCGCCAAAAGCTTGCGGACGCTGCAAACGAACATCACGCAAAACCCGCGCCGTTACACGTTGCCTGACCCACCCGGATTGCCTCGCGCCTCATGGAATGCGGCTGAACCTGCTGTCTTCGCGCATGACGGCGTGGTTTATGACGTTCGCATGCGGCATCATGGCAGCCAGTTTCGCCGCGATGTCAACCGGCGGTCGTACAAATTGCAATTCCCCCGCTATCGTTTGTTCAACAATCGGCCCGGAATCTTCGTCACGGACAAGGATTACCAGACTCAGGGTGGTCACATGGTATTTCGAGCGGTTGGCTTGCCGACATCATCGACGCGCTGGGTGGATTTGTACATGAACAACACAGCGCGGCTGCCCCGACTGGAGCAGGATGAATACGATGAAACCATGCTCGAACGTTATCACGAGGAACAATTCCGGTTACATCCCGAACAACCATTACAACTGCCAGGCGAACTGTTCAAAGCTCAAGGCGTCTTCGACAATTTTGGAGGGCCGTACGGCCGCGCTGATGGGAAGTTGCTTCCAGCGCGAACCAATCGAAACGTTCTCGTTTGGACTCCTCTCCAACGCTACGAGTGGACGTACGGTTTGCAGAACAATGGCTGGCGCGGCCATTCCGCTTTTAAGGAGATGCTCGAGGGGATGTGGAAGGCGCGCAACGGGCGCATTCAGCCACCGACCGCCGCAGAGATTTCCAAGCTGCGCCCTTACTTCGCGGAACAATGGGACCTCGACAAGACATTGACCTATCTGGCCGCCATCAATTGGATGTCTCCGTGGGATGATATCATTCACAATTACTTTATTTGGCAACAGCGCGACGGCAAATGGTCGATGCTGCCGTGGGATTTCGACGGCGTGATGAATGGCGCCTCTCATACGACATCGATCTTCACAGGCCTTCTTCACGCCGGCCCGAACGGATTCAAGGAAAGCTTTATTGCTGCCTACCGCCAAGAATTCCGGGAACGCGCTTGGTGGCTTAATAATACGGTTCTGCATCCGGACCATCTCGTAGCGATAGGGCTTCCGACTCAAATCCGATCTTGGACCAGATCCCGTCTCAACGCTGTGAATACTCAATTGGCGCTCGGTCCCTTCGAGCGCCCAACCCGGCCAGTCAATCTGACGCCGGCGAATGGCGGATCGGCCGGCCCATTCGATCTACTGCGGGCCTCAAGCTACGGTTATTCCACGAATCCGCCGCTGGCGCATGTCTCGACGACTTGGACGATTCGATCGGCAAAGGGCAGTTACTACGCACCAGTCTATCAAGCCACAACAACGACCGACCTGACTTCGTTGCCATTGCCATCGTACTTGCTGCAATTGGGTGAAGCTTACTTTTGGCGGTGCACTTATGTTGCCGACAACGGGCATCCTTCGATCGCATCGAGTGAAACATGGTTCACATTTGGTCAACCGGTCCGCGACGCCAGCGATCTATTGTTGAGCGAGATCATGGCGAATAATCAAAACAGCGTTGCGCATGGCAACCGGCATCCTGATTGGATTGAACTGTACAATCCGAGCGATCAGCCACGGAGCTTGGATGGCTTCAGTCTAACCGATGATTTCTGGGAGCCGGCCAAGTACGCGTTTCCGCCAGGTGTCGTCATTCCGTCGCGGAGTTATTTGGTCGTTTGGTGCGATGACGCGACGGCAGCGCCTGGCTTGCACGCCGGGTTCGGATTAAACGCGCAGGGTGAGACAATATGCTTATTTGCTTCATCTCCGAGCGGACCAGTCCTGAAAGACATTGTAACGATAGGCTTGCAGTTAGCTGACCTTTCGGTCGGCCGCGGTGGAGATGGCGCCGGTGACTGGGCGCTAAATGTTCCAACACCCAACGGCCTCAATCAGCCTGCCCAAACCGGGGCGGTTGAAAACCTGAGGATTAATGAATGGGCTGCTAATCCCGCATCGGGTTCCGATTGGTTTGAAATTTACAATCCGGATGCCATACCCCTTTCATTGGGCGGCCTCTTTCTAACCGACAACCTGGCAAATCCGACGAATTCATTGCTTGCGCCGCTGTCATTCATTGCTCCCGGAGGATTCTTGAAGTTGGTCGCGGATGGAAACACTGGCGCTGGCGCTGATCATGTTGGATTTCGATTGAATGCGAATGGCGGTTCGCTGGGACTTTATTCATCAAACCGCACGGCGATTGACGTGGTTATGTATGGTTTGCAGATGACGGGTCTTTCGCAGGCGCGTATTCCCAATGGAGCGGCGACAGTTTTTGGCGGTCCCGGAACACCCGGACGCTCTAACTGGGCGGATACCGACAACGATGGATTGCCGGACGCTTGGGAGCTTTCGAATGGCCTGAGTCCTTTTTTGAATGCCGATGCCGCGGCTGATGCCGATGGCGATGGCCAGAGCAACTTGCAGGAATATACGAGCGGGACGAATCCTCGCGACACCCGAAGCAAGCTGCGCATCGAATCGTTGGAATGGCCGCGCGATGACAACGGCAAAGTTCGCATCGCTTTCACAGCGTTGCCGGGTAAAACGTACACGGTTCAATATCGCAACACGATCGCCGACGGCGCTTGGTTGAAGTGGATGGATGTTCCGGCTCAGAACTTGCCGCGCCGAATCGAACTCACTGATCCCATTGGCGATTCGAGTCAAAGCCGCTACTACCGGATCGTGACGCCCCGCCAACCGTGAGCGTCGTGGTAGGACAGTGCGTCCCGCCTGTCCAAACGTTGACGCGCACCCCGGACAGGCGGGACGCGCTGTCCTAAAGGTTGAGGGTGCAGAATCCGGGGCTCGACGTTGACAGCGCATTCGTTGTCGCAAATGGTATGCCGATGAAGTTGCTTATTTCCGCACTCTACAGAACTGTCCCGCTTTTTCTGATCCTCGCTTTAGCGCAGGCTGCGGAAACGCCGCGCTTAAAAGTGAGCATCAACAATCACTTCCTCAGCAAAGCGGATGGTTCACCGTTCTTTTACCTCGGCGACACAGCATGGGAACTGTTCCATCGCCTCAATCGCGAGGAGACCGATTTCTATCTGTCGAATCGCGTTGCCAAGGGTTTTACCGTGATTCAAGCGGTTGTGCTCGCAGAGTTTGATGGGTTGACCGTGACGAATGCCTACGGTCATCTCCCGCTTGAAAACAATGACCCCACGAAACCGCGCGAACCGTATTTCGAGCATGTCGATTACGTCGTCAACAAAGCGCAGCAGTTCGGCCTTTACGTTGGAATGTTGCCAGCCTGGGGCGACAAGTGGAACAAGAAGTGGGGCGTCGGTCCGGAAATCTTCGCCCCGGCGAACGCGGAGATTTACGGGGAATTCCTCGGCAAACGCTACAAGGAGAAACCGATCATTTGGATTCTGGGCGGCGATCGGAATCCAGAAAACGAAAAGCATCTCGAAACTATTCGCGCTATGGCCAAGGGGCTGAAAAAGGGCGATGGCGGAAATCACTTGATCACTTTTCATCCGCAAGGTTCGGGCAACTCTTCGCAATGGTTCCACAACGATGCTTGGCTGAATTTCCATATGTTTCAGTCGGGCCACGCGAAAACAAATATTCCAAATTACGAATTCACGGCGAAGAACTATGCTCTAACTCCGCCGAAGCCAACTTTAGATGGCGAACCTCGTTACGAAGATCATCCCATCAATTGGAAGCCCGAGAATCGATGGTTCGATGATTGGGACGTGCGCCAGGCGACTTACTGGTCTTTGCTCGCCGGTGCTTGCGGTCATACGTACGGGAATCATGACATCTGGCAATTCTGGCAGCCCGATCGAAAACCGATTTCTTCGGCGCGGACTCATTGGAAGAAAGCCATCGATCATCCGGGCGCGTTTCAAGTCGGCTATGCACGGCGGTTGTTCGAGTCGCGGCCCTATCAAAAATTGGTTCCTGACCAATCCATTGTCATTGGTGAACCCGGCGAGGGCGCGGGACATCTGCAAGCCGCGCGAGCCAGCGATGGCAGCTTTCTCTTCGTTTACACTCCTACTGGCCGGTCGCTCAATATCAACTTGAGCAAGATTTCCGGTGGACGCATCAGGGCTTTTTGGTTCGATCCTCGCAGCGGGAAATCGACCCACATCATGGATTTGCCGAGTTTAGGCACGCGCAAGTTTGAGCCCCCAGCCTACGGGCGAGGCAACGATTGGGTGTTGGTGATGGATGACGGGGCAAAGAGTTTTCCAGATCCGGGCCAGCCGGCTAAGTAACACGGACCCGCATTAGCGCGACACTTTGACTTAACGCAAGGGCGCAGGGTCGCAAAGACGCGATCACTTAGAAAAGATATTCTCCACTATCGCGTCGCTACGCCGTAGTGCTCCGGCGAGTTTAACAATGGCCTCGAAAGCAATAACCAGTTTTCGCGGCTGCCGCCCTTGTTCGCATAGCGGTGCAGGCGGTCTTGGAAGACATGCATTGTCGCGGGATAGACGAGGCCAGGCGCCGGTCTGGTCTCTTCCTTTTCTCACCAAGAATGTCCAAAAATGTAGGCAACGACCGCGCGAGACGATAGAATCATCCGCACTCAGCCATTCTGTATTATGAAGCAACCCATCCAACAGTCTTCAAACTCAACGATCATCAAGGCCGCCCATTCTCGTTCCCAACGCGCCTTCACCCTTATCGAGCTGTTAGTTGTCATCGCGATTATCGCCATTCTAGCTGGAATGCTGTTGCCGGCGCTGGCTAAAGCCAAAGAGAAAGCCAAACGGATCAATTGTGTCGGCAACCTCAAACAGATGGGCCTTGCCTCCGCCATGTACGCGTCGGACAACCCGCAAGGCTGGCTGTCCGGAACGCCTGACGACGGCAGCGACGATCTGAGCTGGATGACTCCGGATTAAATTCAAAGCGCTCAAGCGCGGTCGGCCTTTGTCTGTCCTTCGACTGATAACTTTATCGGGACCAATATGACGACTTTCTTGGGACGCGGAGTGCTTGCAGATCTAATTGTTCAGGCCCCTTACCGGCGTGCCCGCAGCGGAGCGACCCAAAATCAGGATCTTCGTGGCGTTAGCTATGAGATTAACGGTTTCATGAATTGGACCACCCGCAAGACCGAACGCTCGGTCCAGAATTGGACTCACCGATCAAGCGCTTTTGGCCTCAAAGGCCAAGTGTTCGGTCCGAAAGATATCCATTTGGTCTTCGACGGTGATCGCCAAGGAACCGGCGCGATCAACAATTATCCCGATCGCAATGACAATCATGGCGCGGTTGGCGTGAACTTCCTGATGTGCGACAGCAGCGTGAAATGGGTTAAGGGCGGGACGAATTACCTTATCGCTTACGAGAAATCGCAGGATGAGGACCGCCGATCACCCTAAATTTAGATCACGTTGGAGCGGCGTCGCGTGAGAGCGCCGCATTCTTGCCCGCCAAGAGCGGCGCTCTAACGAGACGCCGCTCCAAAACACGTCCTGCTAATGGATACCAAATAAGCACGAATGAAGACGCCAGCCCAACTCCCTCGCATAATCCCAATCGCTCTGTGCGCATTGGTTGCGCCCTCCGGTTGGCGGCAAGCTTTATGCGCAGACCACAGACAACGGCGCCTTGGAACAAGCGAGCACCGTAACCGGACCTTGGACCACCGCGCCGAGCCAGAGCAATCGGCAAAATGTTCCAGCGGCAAGCGGCTTGAGATTCTACCGCCTGAAACAGTGAGGTAGTCCCACGCCGCTTGGCACAGCCTTCAAAAACCGGCTTTGTGGGCGAGCCACGTGAAGCAAAACGCGAGTAAACCGCAAATTGGAATCGTTAGCACCCATGCCCAAATCATGCGCTCGGCTACCATCCATTTCACGGCATTCAAGCGCTTCGTTGCTCCAACGCCCATGATCGATCCGCTGATGACGTGAGTTGTGCTGAGAGGCACACCAAAACCGGTCGCCGTCTCGATAACACCAGCCGCTGTCGTCTGAGCGCAGAATCCATGGACAGGCTGCAGCTTCACCATATTCTTGCCGAGCGTCTTAATGATGCGCCAACCGCCGGCAGCCGTGCCCAGGGCGATAGTGATTGCGCAGGTAACTTTAACCCAAGTCGCGATTTCAAACTGCGGCGTGCGCAGAAACTCAAGCCAGGCCGGCAAATTCTTGAAGGCTTCCCCCTGAGTCGTCGCTGTGAAAAGGAGCAGTGCGATTACGCCCATCGTTTTTTGCGCATCGTTAGACCCGTGCGCATAGCTCATCCAGGACGCGCTTCCCAACTGATACCAGCGGAACTCTGTGTTGATATGAGTGGTCGTCAGGCCGCCGCTCATGTAGAGGCGCATCTGCCGTCGATAAAGAAGGAGTGCCACGGCAGCTCCCGCCGCAATTCGGAACCAAGTCTGCCCCAAGAGTGGCCAGTGCGTGATCGTGTGCAGAATCCAGGTTAGACCGTAGCCAATTAACAATCCGAAAACCGCTGGGAGAAAGCGCGGATATCTAAGGAAAAGGTAAAAGGCGCCTGCCAGCGAATACGCGATGAGCAAGCCAGCTAGCGGCGCGAGAAACATCGGAGCTACGACTTTCGGCAGGAGTCCGCCTGATTTGAAAAAGGGCAGCGCCTGCAAGTTGCCGGCGGCGTCCACGGCGGTGTTCTTCAGCCAAACGATCGCATGCCAATCGCCGCTCGCGGAGGCCAGCGCCGCGCCGCAAAGTCCGCCGATGAGCGCATGGCTGGAACTGCTGGGCAGGCCAATGTACCATGTGAACAAATTCCACAGAATCCCGCCCATCAGAGCGCAGGCGATTGTCACCGGGCTCACGAGATTTGTGTCCACCAAACCGCTGCCGATCGTCTTGGCAACGGCT
This sequence comes from Verrucomicrobiota bacterium, assembly GCA_016871515.1. Taxonomy (GTDB): domain Bacteria; phylum Verrucomicrobiota; class Verrucomicrobiia; order Limisphaerales; family SIBE01; genus SIBE01. Next base: position 51,442 of record VHDE01000005.1, on the reverse strand, counting down.
GTCCCCATGAGAGCGCCCACAAGGTTCCAAGCTGCGGAAAGTAAAATCGCCTGTGTGGGCGTTAGGGCTTTTGTGGCCACGCTAGTCGCGATGGCATTGGCGGTATCGTGGAATCCGTTGATGTATTCAAAGGCCAGAGCAATCACGATAACGCACAGAACAAAGGTCATGGCGGGCCTCCACCCGCTTTGCGCGCACGCATTGGGACCTTGAATTTGGTGCACGAAGCCCCTCTCCCCATCGGATGGGGCGAAGGAAAAGACGCGAGCGAGCGCGCATCGGATAATCGTGGACCGATCAGGTTGCGCACTAACATTCCCTCGCCCCATCCGATGGGGAGAGGGGTAGGGAGAAGGGTCACCAGCAGGTTCATGGTAGGTTAAGTGTTCTTCAAGACAACGTGGGTAATGACGTTCCCAGCATCGCGACAGCGGTCCACAACCTTTTCGTTCAGCTCGAAGAGGTCTTTGGCAATGATGGCCTTCAACGGTGAGGCACCAGCCGCATAAAGCTGGGCCGTTAATTCGAGAACAAGATCGTCCGCATCGCTCTCGATCTTTTGAATGGTTGCATTGAGTGCCTTGATTTCCTTGAGTCTCGCGCCACCGCGCCAAGCCTTGATCATCTGGAAAACGGCCGTAGCCGCACGGTCCATCAAATTGACCTGGCGAGAAAAGTCGATGTCCCGCACCCGATCCGCAGAAATGATGTACCGTTCTGCGAACTTCTCGACGGTCTTGGGTACGCGATAGAGCGCCATGGCCAACGCCTCGATGTCTTCCCGTTCCATGGCTGTGATGAACGTGTGAATGAGAAGATCGGCTATTTCATTGCTCAGTTTCTTTTCTTTGCGGCGGGCGTCAGCGAAGGCTTCGAGCGTCGGCACAATATCACGGTTCAGGAGAATCTGTTGCAGCATCGCGACACTCTGGCAGGCTTCCTGGGCGCTTGCCTCGAAGAGAGCGCAGAACTCATCGTCACGCCCGAAAATTCGCTGAAGAGAAAACATGTTAGGGTAGGGTCGGACTGCCAGGCCGACCGCTGGAGCATGCACCGTGAGCGAATTGAACATGAGAGCGCAAGACCGGTCGGCCTGGCAGTCCGACCCTGTCCAGCGGCGAGCGAAACTTGTTAGACTGAAGATGCATGGCTCAGGCGCTTTTGAGGACGATGTGGGTGACGACATTTCCCGCGTCGCGGCAGCGGTCAATTACTTTTTCGAGCAGTTCGTAGAGGTCTTTTAGCGCCAGGACCTTGGTGGGATCATGTGCTCCGCTGTAGAGGTCCTGGAGCACTTGGAGAATGAGCCTGTCGCCATCAGCTTCGATGTTTTGCATTCGAGCGTTCATCTTCTTGATGGCTTCAACGCTGGGCTTCGCGCGCAACCGTTTTACCATATCGACGATGTGATTGGTCGCAGCGTCCAAGAGAGCGATGTGTTTGGAAAAATCCATACTCTGAACAACGCGTGCGCTAATGATGAAGCGCTCGGCAAATTTCTCAACTGTCTTCGGAATCTTATAGAGGGTGGCGCTCAGCGCTTCGACATCTTCACGTTCCAGTTCCGTGACGAAGGTGTTGACGAGGGCTTCGTTGATTTGCTCGGTAATCTGCTTGTCCGCATCCTTCGATTGATGAAACTCGGTTAGACTGGGAACCCGGGCTGGATTCGAGAGAACACGGTTCAGCGCACGCACGCTTTCGCGGGATTCTTCCGCACTTGCTTCCAACAAGTCGAAGAACTTGTCGTCTCTGCCAAAAAGCCGTTGAATGGAAAACATAGTGGCGAATTTGTCACACATTTGTAACAATCCTGCAAAATCTAATTGTCGATCCACGCAACCATGAGCCCATATCACGAAGCATTGTTGCAATGCGACCTGGACCGCATCCGTTCCAAGCTCAAGCAAATGGCAATTCTCGGGGAAATAGCTTTGCGTGCCAGTCTTGAGGCGTTGAAGAAAAGGAACCGCCAACTCGCTTACACCGTTATTCTGAGCGGCCGGAGGATCAATGAAACGGAGGTCCGCGCGGCGATTGAAGCCACGTATCAGGAAATCCATAGGCGCATTCGCGGCCTTGTCGAGGCTTTGCGGGGAAACAATTGATTAGGCGAATTACAGTCTTCAACGCAGATGCGCCCGCGCTCGACGCTGCCCCTTCCGTTAGTAATCTCCGCTGAGCAACACAAACACGAGCGCGCGAACAATGGGCCAAGAGTTACCAACTGCCGATTACAAGATCGTCCGGCTTGCCAATGGGGTTCATAGTCTCCATTCCGTGGCGCACCGAGAAACATTTCATCCGGTCATCGGACCGGTTGCGGAAGCGAGGGCTCTTTATGTGGACCAACTACGGCTGCGCGAACGCTTGAGCGCACATCCCGATGGAGTGGTCATTTGGGATGTTGGACTCGGTGCAGCCGCTAACCCGCTTGCCGTCTTGCGCGCGACGGGCCAGATCAAAGGCCGCATCCAACTGGTTAGTTTCGATCACACGACTGAACCCCTCCAATTCGCAGTCACTCGCAGTGATTGTCTCGATTATCTCTTGGGCTACGAAAGTTACCTCAAACAACTCGCCGCGGTGCGCCATGTCAGGTTCCTCGACCATTGTTTGTCCGTCGATTGGCAACTCTGTCTGGCAGACTTCCCCACATTGTTGATGCAGCCCAAAGCCGCGCAGATTCCGAAGCCGCACGCGATCATGTTCGATGCTTATTCACCGGCGAGGAATCCGGCGATGTGGACACAGCCTCTCTTTGCGAATCTCTTTCGTTTGCTGGATCCGAAACGCCCGTGCGCATTACCGACCTATTCGCGGAGCACGATGTTGCGAGTCTCGCTGCTGTTGGCTGGGTTTTATGTCGGCAGCGGACACGCGACCGGGGAAAAGGAGGAGACAACCATCGCTGCCAATACTTTGGACCTGATCAACGAGCCGCTTGATCGGCGCTGGCTGCAACGAGCACGCAAATCGACGAGTGCAGAACCATTGTGGGAACCAGTCTATCGGCAAGCGCCGCTTCGCCCGGAGACTTGGGAAAAGCTGCGAGCACATTCGCAGTTCAGCGCGTCTTAGTCTTAGTCCTAGTCCTGCCTGATTCCGCAGAGAACCCAGTTCATGCTGAACTGTTAAACCTGAAGATAGTTCACGATTACTGGGTCGCCGCGCATAAGCTGAAGGGCGCAGATATTAACTGAGAGACAATACTCAGCTAATTGTCCTCATTGCCTGCTGAATTCCAGCGGAATTCCGGATTGTTCCATCAGTTGGACGATGGCTGCTTGGGCGGGTGTCGTGTCTGCATTGGGATTGTCGCGCGTATACACGATGCCGCCATTCGATTGCTTGAGCCGTTGCAATTCCTGCATGAACTCTTCCTGGGACAGTTGCTTATTATTGGCGTGGATTTCCCCGTTCGGCCCAATCTTGATTTTTAACTGGGAAGTCACCGGCGCCGATTTTTCAGCGCCAACTGGAACTGTGGCATCTTTCTTCTTGCATCCACAGAATCCGACCGAAGCCACGATGAACAGCAGAATAAATAATTTCATAAAACAGTTTCGTCGGCGAATCTAGCAGGACGATCCTGCATGACAAGCATTTGGATCGATCGAGCGCTTGCCGGGCTCAGCGGTACAGCCCGAAGTTGCCGGCACAATTGTAGCGGCCGGGCATCCTGCCTGCCGTAGAGCCGAGGCACCCTGCCCGGCGGATCACGCGCACGCACTAGAACGCAGCCTCCTCGTTTCAACCGCTGCTCCGGGCGGCAAGATGCACGCCCTCTGCGGCAGGCAGCATGCCCGCCGCTACCGACAACTTCGGGATGCACCTGAAGGGGTTTGGCTTCCCGATGCAAGCCCTGTGCAGCGAGAGGCACATGAGGCACATGATAAACTATCGTTTAATGTATTGCCTTATGATGCGGACAGATTACAGTTTCACGAATTTTTGAATATGCATGCTCACCCACAAATCAAATCCATGCGCCGATCTAGCAGAACGCGCGCGAACCTCGAGGGTTTCACCCTCATCGAACTCCTGGTCGTCATCGCGATTATTGCGATCTTGGCCGGCATGCTTCTGCCTGCGCTCGCCAAAGCCAAGTCCAAGGCGCACCAAGTCAGTTGCGTGAATAACGTGAAGCAACTGAATCTCGTGTTCCAACTGTACTCGGGTGACAACGATGATCGAATTGTCCTCAACCACCACGGGGAGGTGAGCCTGGGCGCCTGTTGGGTGAGCGGCAGCTTTGCCGCCACCGGAGCCGATGCCACGAATATCACGATCATGAACAATGAAAACCTGTCTCTCTTTTCGAAATACCTTAACGCTTCCAGAGGGGCAAATATTTACAAATGCCCAGCCGACAAACTAAAGGGAACGGGCTCGGGAACCCTTGCTGTTCCGCGGACACGCAGCTACGGGCTGAATGGTTACATGGGCTACGACGTGAACCCTCCGCAACCGCGCCCCTACAGTTATCGCGGCATTCCGCATGCTAAGTACCAGCTCTACCTGAAGATGACCCAAATTGCCTCTCCCGCCATGTCTTTCACGTTTGGGGACATAAATCCAGACAGCATCTGCGCACCTACGTTTGGCGTCAATATGGGGGTGCAAACGTGGTACCATATTCCAGCCGCTTATCATAGCAGTTCGGCAGCAATTGGCTTTGCCGACAGTCATGTGGAAACGAAGAAATGGATGGATCCCCGGACCATAAAACCGCCCGCTAGCACTGACTTTCACGGCCATGCCAGCCCTGCGGCCAACAATCGAGACCTCGTTTGGCTCCAGGAACGCACGACTGTCTTAAAATAGCTATTTTCTTTTGAATATCTGCGTCGTGTCCGTCAGGTTCAGGCTAATGGGATCGATTCCTTCGGGATCCGTTGCTCGGGCTTTGGCCAGTTGTTGCGCGATGAGGGGGGCCATCTCCGCCGCGTAGAATTTCACCGCTCCCAAACTCGCCTGAGCCGGAAACAGCACAATCAAACCGTGATATTGTTCCACCGGCGCCACGAGCAGACTCCTTTTCTCACCTTGCTGATAGAATGAGTTGAAGTTGGATTCGCCGATGCAAGTTGACATCGCTTGCAAAGCGGCGAATGCGCCTTCCACTAAGGCAGCGATCGCCTGCAGGTCCAGGCCGGCCGTGCGGCCGGCCTGGAAAACAAGGAAGCCGCCCTGCGAGACTAACAAGACAGCGTCCGCTTCGCTCTTCGCGAGGAAATCATTTAAGACCGCGCCAATTCGTTGCGCATCCTCGTTGTTGAGATGCGGTGTTGTTCCCATATTAGCTGCGCCTCGCTCTCTCAGTCCCCTCCGAGCAGGTCGCGTCTTGGTTCGTAGCGCAGAGTGTCACTCTGCTGTATCGCCGACTTGCAGCCGGCAGAGCGTACGATAGGCCTGGGCGCTTCGGAATGGCGGGCGCGCTGCAGAGTGAAACTCTGCGATACGCCTGCTGGCTATCGCTTGCTGTTCGTTAAGTAGAGTAGGCGAAGCGCGACGGTCATTGGCTCTGGCCTCTCAACCCGCCCGCTTCGCCTACTCTACTCAGGGCGCTGCGAGAGGTTGTGGAAAGATCGCTGGCGCAAGAGCGATTGTTCGCCACCCTTTCCAGCTTGTTTGGATTGCTCGCTCTGGTCTTAGTAACGGTCGGGTTATACGGAGTGATGGCGTACTCGATGAGCAGACGTGTCCGCGAGATTGGCGTGCGGATGGCTCTAGGCGCTGGCAAATCGAATATTATTTCGTTAGTCATGAGCCATGGCATGAATGTAGTCCTAATAGGGCTGACGTTAGGTTGGATCGGAGCATTCGGCTTGGTGCGCATCGTGGAGAGCCGTCTCTACGGAATCACGACGAATGACCCCTTGGTTTTGGCCAGCGTTTCGCTGTTGAGGTTCAGGTTGGCTTTGCGGGCCAGGCCGGCGAACTTGTTCTGATATCAGACCTCGATACGCTGGCGGGTGAACGGATTCAGGCGCAACTGGATTTTAAGAGCGCGCAAGTTCAAGGGCACTTCATAGAGCTGGCCCTCCAGACGAACGGTCCCGTTCTTGCGCACGGTGCGATAGAGATGGGTGTAGAAAAGCCGCTCGAGGTCCTGATCGGCTGGAAGGTGACGCAAGGTTTTGGCGGCGCGTTGAAAGCGCGCTTCGGGACTTTCGCCCGTGCTGGAATGAATGCGTTGATGATAGAGCGTTTGAATCCAGGTGGAGAACTTGGTGTTGAGCTCTGGCAGACCGTGCGTCTGATGGCCGTCCAAACGCAGAGTGCTTTCAAAGCCGCTCTGAATGATAAAAATGACTCTGTGATAGGGCTTGCAGTGCAGCAGCCGGATGCCTAGCGATAGATGACACTGACCGAAGGCAACCGCTGGCCTTGTTCTCGCCAGTGGGAATAAAGAACCTTAACCGGGATGTGCGGATTTTGGGTGATCTGTTCGATGATCCAAGCAGCGGTGTCTGGATCCAGAACCCGGTTTTGACCTGCATCGGACCGGACGGCCGGGACCAGAGCGGCGAAGCCGTTTTTCTTGTAGGCATACCACCAGTCTTCGAGCGTGCGCACGGCGTAATAGTCCCCGTTCTCATCGGGGCAGGGTTGCAGCGAGGCCCTGCGCAGGGGCCTCGGACAGACGATGCCCCTGACGCAGTTGATCTTCGACGAAGTTCAGCGCGCGGAAGCGTGTCAGAACGGTGGTTTGGGAGTTTGGATTTGGATTTGAGTTTGGATCATTCATACGCGAGGCACTCTGCGACCGCGCCGCACACAGGTAAATCATGCCGTTGTGTGGGACGGTCCGGCGCCGCGGTGCGTCTGACGCTAGAGGCGCACCGGCCGCGGAACAAGCAGCCTCCAGGTTCTGGACGGGCTACCCAAGGCTTCAAGCACAAGTAATCCGCCAGCAAAGATGTTTTGTATTTGCCGCCCAGCAAATGGAGAATCCCCGCGAGATTGCCCAACCGGCGCAGCTGAGGCCAGCTGCGCTTGGCGTCCGATGTTCGGATTTGCATCCTCTGGCCCAGCACCACCGCAAGTGCGGCGATGCGCTGACTGAGGCGTCGCCAAGCTCGCTTCAGGCAGTCTCGCTCGCCTTCCGTCAGAGGAGCTTCAGGCTGATCCGAGGCTTTCGCATCCGCACGGGGCCGTCGTGCTGTATTATTTATCCAAAAATGCGGCGTGAACTGCTCGCATCGCCTGTTCGCCTTTTGCCAGGTCGATGACGACCGAGATTTTGATCTCGCTGGTCGAAATCATGCCGATGTTGATTCCTTCTTTGGCCAAAGTATCGAACATTTTGGCGGCTACTCCGGAATGGCTGCGCATGCCGACACCAACAATCGATAATTTTCCGATCTTTTCGTCGGAGATGACTTCCCGGCACCCTACATCATTTCTTAAGCCTTCAATTACTTTGGCGGCTTTCAACAAATCCGGTTTGTCGACCGTAAACGACAGGTCAGTGGCCGGACTGCCGGATCCATGGCTGACGTTTTGCACGATCATATCCACGTTAATGGCGGCATCTCCGAGCGCCTTGAAAATACGCGCCGCGACGCCTGGCTTATCGGGCACAGAGACGAGAGTTACCTTCGCCTGATTCTTATCGAGTGAGACGCCGCGGATGACAACGCCTTCCATGCTTTGAGTTTCTTCTTTCACGATCGTTCCTGGATTATCATTAAGACTGGATCGGACTTCAAATACCACGCCGAATTTCTTGGCGAACTCGACGGACCGCGATTGCATCACCTTCGCGCCGAGACTCGCGAGTTCTAACATCTCGTCGTAGGAAATCTCGTTCAATTTGCGCGCGCCGGGGACAATTCGCGGATCAGCCGTATAAACGCCGTCCACGTCGGTATAAATCTGGCAAAGATCGGCGCGTAATGCCGCTGCCAACGCAATGGCGGTGAGATCCGAGCCACCCCGCCCCAGAGTTGTGATTTGCCCTTCGGGCGTCTGTCCTTGAAAGCCGGCAACAATGACGACTTTGCCCGCATCAAGCAGCGCGTGTACTTGCTTCGGGGTAATATTCTGAATCTTGGCCTTGGTGTGAACTCCGTCGGTGACGATTCCCGCTTGGGCCCCCGTCAACGAAACCGCATCCACGCCGAGAGCATGCAATGCGATTGCAGTTAATGCGATGGCCGTCTGTTCGCCAGTGGCAAGCAGCATGTCCATCTCGCGCTCGCTTGGAAGCGGCATAATCTCTTTAGCAAGCTTGATGAGATTATCCGTCACGCCGCTCATCGCGGAAACGACGACGACAATCCGATCACCTTGGGCCCGATACTTGGCGACACGTGAAGCAACGTTCCGAATGCGTTCGGGGTTGGCCACGGAGGTCCCACCGTACTTTTGAACAATCAATGCCATGGATAAGATTCAGGTTTCAATCCGAGGGAGCGCGGACATTCTGGTCTCCAGCAATATCAAATGTGCCCGAATGCCGTCGGTCATTCTGTTGTGGTCTCGAAGGTCGAGAGCTGCGGCGAACAGGAATGTCCGTCCTCCGTCGCCCGTGAATCGTCGCAGCTTTCATAACCCGATCACCTTCATCACAGTTTCTTTCTTAGGCGCGACAATCGTCGGTTCGAAGCCAGCAGTCTTGATCGCGGTTTCTGGATCCTTCAAGCCATGACCGGTCATAATCGCCGTCACGACGCTCCCGGCGGGAATCATTCGGGCTTTTGTGCATCGCAAAATACCGGCCAAAGGCGCTGCCGAAGCCGGTTCTGCGAAAATTCCTTCGGTTTGAGCTATGAGTTTGTGCGCGGCCAAAATCTCCTCGTCGGTCACCTTGTCGATATGACCTTTCGATTCTTTAAGAGCTGCCGTTGCGGCCTGCCAGCTGGCCGGGTTCCCGATCCGAATGGCCGATGCTACAGTCTCGGGTTTTTCAATTAACCGTCCATCGACGATTGGCGCCGCGCCCGCGGCTTGAAAGCCAAACATCCGCGGCAATCGATCCGCCTTCTGGACGGAGTAATATTCTTTGTAGCCCTTCCAATAGGCGGTGATGTTGCCCGCATTTCCGACCGGCAAGAAATGGAAATCTGGAGCGCGCCCTAATTGATCACAAATTTCAAAGGCGGCGGTCTTTTGGCCTTCGATGCGGACAGGATTCACGCTGTTGACGACTTCCACTTGGCCGGTGTTGCCTAGCTCTCGCACGATGCGCAGAGCGTCATCAAAGTTGCCCTCTACCGCGATCGTTGTTGCGCCATACATGAGCGCCTGCGCGAGTTTTCCCAGAGCGATCTTTCCATGCGGCAACACCACAACGCATTTCATCTTCGCTCGCGCCGCATAAGCAGCCGCGGAGGCTGAGGTGTTGCCGGTGCTCGCACAGATCACAATGCTCGCGCCGCGTTCGCGCGCTTTCGAAACTGCGACCGTCATCCCGCGATCCTTGAACGAGCACGTGGGATTGACCCCCTCATATTTCAGCCATAGTTCGAACTGGCCGCCGCAAGCTTCCACGAAGTTATCTGCGCGAATCAGAGGTGTATTGCCTTCATGGAGCGTCACGATCGGCGTTGCATCTGAGACTGGCAGGTAACGCGCATAACGGTCGATGACACCGCGCCACAGCGCTGAATTCGAAGCGCGAGGCGCGGAGTGCGGGATGGCGGGAATGCTGCTCATTGTGCCATGTCCCTAGAGCGATCGTGCTGCAACCGAGCGCATCGCGGAATTGTCCCGTTTTGTTCAGACGCAGATGTCTTTCGCGTAGCGCAGAGTTTCGCTCGGCTGTATCGCAGGCTTTGAGTCTGCAGCGCTCCTGCAGGATCGAAGACGCTGAACTCGGCGCACGCGCTGCCGACCGCAAGCCGGCGGTACAGCAGAGTGAAACTCTGCGCTACGGAAAACTGCGACACAATCATTCAAAACTTTCCACACGAATCATTTTCGGTTCGGCTTTCACAACCGGCAAACGGCTGATTTTTCGCAGCGCCTTCGTCATCGCCGAATTTGGCGCATCATGAATCATCAGAATCAAGGGCACGCTCTCGCCCTCATGTCCCTCCGGCTGAATGACGGACGAAATGCCAATCTTCGATTGGCCCAAAATGGCGGCGATTTTGGCGAGAGTTCCCGGCTTGTCAATAACGGTTAAGCGCACGTAATAACGCGACACAACATCGTCCATGGCCAAAACCGCGCCGTCGCACTCGTGCGGAACGAAGGGCGGTATCCGGCTCTTGCTGCCACATTTCAGGTCCAAGGCTGCATCCGCCAAATCGCTCAGCACGGCGCTCGCCGTGGCGTCTTGTCCCGCTCCTCGACCGTAATAGAGCGTGTCTCCTACCACATCGCCTCGAACGTAAATGGCGTTAAACACATGATTCACACTCGCGAGCACGTGCGAATTCGGCACCAGCGTTGGATAAACGGAGACTTGAATGGGACTGCATTTTTTTGCTGACGCTTTGCCGGGGGCATTCGCTTCCAGCTTTTTGACAATGCCGAGCAACTTGATTGTGTAACCCAATTGGCTGGCAAATTGGATATCCAAGCGACTAATCGAACGAATGCCTTCCACGTAGATCTGTTTCGGGTTCACCCAAAAGCCATGGGCGAGCGACGCGAGGATGCCAATCTTATGCAACGCATCATGGCCATCGATGTCCAACGAAGGTTCAGCCTCGGCATAACCAAGTCGTTGCGCGTCCGCCAGCACTTCGTCAAATTCAGCGCCTTCAAACTTCATGCGCGTGAGAATGTAATTGCAGGTGCCATTGACGATGCCGTAAATCCGCGTGATCCGATTTCCAATCAACCCTTCACGAAGGACTTTGATGATCGGAATGCCACCGGCGACGCTCGCTTCGTAATAGAGATTCGTGCCATACTGTTGCGCCACGGCAAACAGTTCCTCCCCATGGGCAGACAGCAATGCCTTATTGGCTGTGATCACTGGTTTTCCAGCTTCCAAAGCGCGCAAGACAATCGTGCGTGCCGTGGTTGTTCCTCCGATAAGCTCGAGCAAAAGGTCGATCTGCGGATCGCGCACTATACTTTCCCAGTCGGCGGTTAGGATCGAAGCAGGAATCCGGACGCTGCGGGCTTTTTTGATGTTTCGCACAGCGACTTTGGCGACATTGAAGCGAATACCCAAGCGCGATGCCATGAGCGCTCCATTGCGCTGGATCGCTTGATAGACGCCGCCGCCCACTGTGCCGCGCCCGATAATGCCCAGGTTCACTTGCTGCATAAGACCGCACAGATTGCCGAGAACGGCAGCGGAGGACAATTTCTTTTTGTGCGAGAACAACCTGCGAGCACCTGCGAGCTGGCTTCAAGCCATTTCAAATGTTTCAGCGCTGCCTCGGTCGCTGTTGGTGCTGTGTTTAATGCGGACGCAAGAGGTTGTAATTCCAGCGGCATTGTTGGCTGGCGATTGGCGGTTCATCGTTGCTGTGGATTCCCGTTTGGACATTTCCGAGACGGTCGAAATTAACAATGTCACTTCGGCGATTAACCTTTCGCAAGCGCCCACAGAATTAAGGCTATCGCTGTGATTAACCGCGAACCGGTTTTGGTTGCTGAAGGTGGCGAACGGCGCAGGCTGACAGTTTTCGCTTTGCCAGGAACAAACTATGCCATCGAACGTTCGAGCGATGTCGCCAGCGGCTGGCAGCTTGTAGTGCGACGGACTCGGAGTGCGCTCGCTGATCGAATCGAGATCGGAGGAAGCGACTCGCCATCCTTCTATCGGGCCACTCGCTAAATTTAGTGAGCGTCCAAAGGCCACACGGCGAGGAATCGAGGAATCCCCTCTCCTTGCTTTCGGCGCTCTCTGCTTTAAAGTGCTGCGGATATGGGCGTGCCTGAATCAGTTCGTCGGCTGACGGAAGCGGAGTTTCTCGAACGCGAACGCGCGGCCGATTTTAAAAGCGAATTTTTCGATGGCGAGGTTTTCGCTATGTCAGGTGGCACGGCGCAGCATAGTCAAATCGCGGCGAATTTTATTTCCGCGCTTCACGGCAAACTAAAAAACGGTAAATGCGTCGTTTACACGAGCGACTTGCGTCTCAAGGTCGAAGCAACTGGGCTTATCACTTACCCTGACGCATCGGTGGTGTGCGGTCCGCTGCAGTTTGCTGAAAACACCGACGACACCATCGTCAATCCAACTCTCATTGCCGAAGTTTTGTCGGATTCCAGCGAGGCCTATGACCGCGGCAAGAAGTTCGAAAATTACCGGCAAATGCCGTTGCCCCGTGAGTATCTGTTGATCAGCCAAAAGGAGCCGCGTATCGAACAATTTATTCGGCAAACGGATGGGAGCTGGGTGTTGCGAGAAGCTGCTGGCCTTGAGACAACGCTTCGTCTGCCGTCGCTCGACGTCACGCTTGCTCTCAGCGAGGTCTTTGCCGCAGTCAAGTTCGTCCCTGTGCCCATCCGCCCTTCGACGCGGGAGCGAGCTTGATTTCTCGCCAACTCGCCAAACGCGCGCCTTGACTCAACGCGCGCGATTCTTATCATGCGCGCTCATTTGTTTATTGTTCAAAGACGATTATGAGCCTGATTTCTGATATCCGAGCCCGCGAGATTCTCGATTCGCGGGGCAATCCGACGGTGGAAGTTGACGTTGCGCTTGCCGGAGGCGCTTTGGGGCGCGCCGCTGTCCCGTCCGGGGCAAGCACGGGCGAACACGAGGCCTTGGAACTGCGCGATGGAGACAAGAAGCGTTACCTTGGGAAGGGCGTCTCCAAGGCGGTAAAAAATGTCACGGATAAAATCCTTCCAGCGCTTCGAGGGATCGATGCGTTGGACCAGTTGACAGTTGACAAAACGATGCTGGACTTGGACGGCACCGAAACGAAATCGAAGCTCGGCGCCAATGCCATTCTGGCAGTTTCGCTCGCGACGGCCAAAGCGGCGGCTGAGGCGATTGGGATTCCCCTGTTTAGCTATTTGGGCGGCCCGAACGGAAAGGTGCTTCCTGTGCCGATGGCGAACGTGATCAACGGAGGAGCGCACTCAGACGCGCCGATCGATTTTCAGGAATTCATGATCATGCCCAAGGGCTTTTCCACTTTCTCCGATGGACTCCGTGCGGCTGCGGAGATATTTCACGCCCTGAAGGGCGTTCTGAAGAAGAAGGGCCTTGCGACGGCCGTTGGCGACGAAGGAGGGTTTGCGCCTCAGTTAGACAGTGCCGAGGCCGCGATCGAGGCAATTCTCCAAGCAACAAAGGACGCCGGTTACAAGGCCGGGAAGGAAATCTTTCTGGCCCTCGATGTCGCGTCGTCGGAGTTTTACGACAAGGAAGGCGGCTGCTACGTGTTCAAGAAGAGCACCGGACGCAAGCTGACGGGCGAAGAGTTAGTGGAGTTCTATGTGAAGCTCACGAGCAAATATCCAATCGTTAGCATCGAGGATGGCTGTGCGGAAAATGATTGGAAGAGCTGGAAATTGTTAACCGATAAGCTCGGCAAGAATGTCCAGCTTGTGGGCGACGATCTTTTCGTCACCAACGTCAAATTCTTGCGCAAGGGAATTCAACAAGGCGTCGGCAACTCGATTCTAGTGAAAGTGAATCAGATTGGATCTCTTACTGAAACGCTCGACGCCGTCGATTTGGCCCATCGCAATCGGTATACTGCCGTGATCAGTCATCGGTCTGGAGAGACCGAGGATGCTACGATTGCCGATATAGCGGTCGCGACGAATGCGGGTCAGATTAAGACGGGTTCGCTCAGCCGGACAGACCGCGTTGCGAAGTACAATCAATTGCTCCGGATCGAGCAGTTGCTGGGGGCTAATGCAGTTTACGGGGGAACGCTTTAGTCGGAAGCAGCAGTAGGACAGCGCGTCTCGCCTGTCCGCATGTTAGGTTCACCCGGACAGGCGAGACGCGCTGTCCGGCCAACATTAATAAACGCAATCCAGCGCGATCACCTGGCCGCACTCGCATTCGACCATGATGTTTGTGACCTTATCGCCGTCCTTTTGAAGTTTTATGTTTGGCTTCTCTCCAGCGTCGATCAGGCCGCCATCTCCGAGGCTGGAATGAGGTTCGAGCGTATCGAGGATCGATTTTTCAGAGGCTCTGAACTGGTCGAGGTCGGACACGAACTGCTGAAGAGCGTCTGGTGGCAAGGATAGATTCACGGCATTTCGCAGGTCGCTCAGAGCCTTTGCTTTGAGCTCGTGTCTGTCCACGTCCACGCGCCGGACGGTTTGGGGCGGTTTAGCGAGGGTAACCCGTGAGACTTTGTATTGGCTGAATTGGTACTGCGGCAGCGAGTCGCCGCTGGTCGCCTTTTCAAAGAAGGGCACGAAATTTCCAGCCATAGGGACAGGTATTCGCTACTGTACCGATTCGATAATGTTCTGTTCACCACGGACCATGATTGTCACGCGTCTGTTCGTTGGGTCTTCGGGCTTCCGATCTTTGAGTGGCTTGGTTCCGCCGAAACCCGCGACCTTCGAGATTTGCATCTCCTTGACGCCGCTAGCGGCCAGGAGTCGCCGAGCTGAGTTGGCACGATCCGCGGAAACTTCCCAACTGCCATAATTGGCGCGAACGGATTTGAACCCTTTCTCAGTGTGACCTTCGAGCTCGACGATTGTCGATGGATATCGAGCAATGTCCCACGCCACCGTATTAAAGACATATTTTCCGTAGTCCGTGAAGTCGGCCGAATCTTTCTCGAAAATCGGTCTGCCAGGGCTATCGAGAAAGTTAATCAAGAGCCCTTCGGGAGTTAGCTCGATTTGGATAGACCGATTTTCCCGATATTCGGGAGTTTGTAAAAAAACTTTGATCAAATCTTCGTTGGGGCGTTTGACTGTTTCGAGCGGAACGACGGAAGGATTTTCAAAATTGGCCCTCGAAGACATAACCATGTCCGCATTCTTGATTGGGATAATGCCCGTAGAATCGCTGAGAGCAGACTTCCAGGGATTCTTGAAATGTTCCTGCACGATGCCCTTGACTGCCTGATCCTGATTCATGATCCACAACACCAGGAACAAGGCCATCATCGCTGTAACGAAATCTGCGAAGGCCACTTTCCATGAACCACCGCCGCCCGCAGCCATAAAGAATCCTTTCTAATGAGTTTAGTTCAAGACGTTCTTACTTAGAACCCATGGTCTTAAGCATCGTCTCCAGTTCTGAAGCGCTCGGACGCATATCTTCGTCCAGGACGCGGCGGCCGACTTCCGCTGCGACAAGCGGCGGAAGCCCGTTGGCAAAGCTAACGACTGCTGCTTTGATGCAATTCAGGTAAGTCATTTCGCCGTGATTGTAGAATTCGATGTTGGTAGCCATGGGGCCGACTACGCCGTAGCACAAGAAAACGCCCATGAAAGTGCCCGTCAGCGCCGCGGCGATCTTTCCTCCAACCGCGCTCACGTCGCCACCCAGGGCGCCCATTGTGATCACGATGCCAAGGACGGCGGCCACGATTCCGAAGCCAGGCAGTGCATCGGCAATCTTGCTCAAGACCAGCGGAGGCGCGTGTTTCTCGTGCTCGATCAAATCCAAAGATTTATCCATGAGCGGCTCAAGTTGATCCGGCTTGATTCGTCCATCGACAATTGGCCTCAATCCGTCACAAAAGAATTCCAACGCCGCATGGTTCTTGTGGAACGAGGGATATTTCTTAAAGAGACTGCTGCCTCCAGGATTCATAACGTGCTCTTCGAGCGCGATCATTCCGTTGCGGCGTCCCAGCACAAATAGTTCATACATCACTTTAAGGAGGTCCTCAAAATCTGATTTTTTGAAGGGAGCGCCTTTGAGGCATGAAATCGATACTGAGACGATTTGCTTCAGGACCTTAACCGGCGACATGATAATCATCGCTCCAAGGGCCATGCCCCCAAGCGTGATTACCTCGGCGGGGTGAATCAGAGACGACAGTTTACCGCCGCCAATGGTAAATCCTGTGATCGTGCCGCCCATAATGACGATGAGACCGATGAATATGACCATATACTGTGGGCTAGTTATTATTGATCAAACTTTCCTTCCTGTCAAGGAAGGCGCGCAGCGACAAAATTGCCTCAGTATGAATCTGGCAAATTCGGGATTCGCTGAGTTTGAGCAAGGAAGCGATGTCTTTAAGACGCAACCCCTCGTAGTAATACAGGGTCAAGATTTTCCTTTGTTGCGGCGTCATTTGCAGGAGCCGATTCCGAATTAACTCGTGCAGGTCCTGCGCGCAGGCGTGGCTGGCTGGGTCCACTTGATGAAGATCTTCCAATTGAAACGGAATGAATTCGTCGTTCTCGGATTCGGGTCCCGAAATCTCGTCCAGCGACACATAGGAGACCAGCTTTAGATCGTCCAGGAGTTCTCGATATTCATGGGCCGTGATGCCGAGGGCGGCGGAGATTTCAAGTTCTGTGGGTGATCTCCCGAGCTTCTCTTCTTGTTCCTGAATGGTTCGAGCGAGCTTCTTCCACTTGGCATAGACAGAGCGTGTGACTGTGGAATTCTTCCTCAACTCATCCACGATAGCTCCTCGAACGCGTGGCTTGCAGTAAACTTCAAATGCCACACCCATTTCGGGATCGAATGAGCGGGCTGCCTGGACCAGCGCAAAATAAGCGACGCTCTTCAGGTCTTCAAAATCAACGACGGAACGAGTGATTGGAGCAATTCGATGGACCATCTTGAGGACAAAGGGTGCATACTTGAGAACCAATTCGTCTTCCGAATAGTCCTTAATACTGGCTTTCTGATAAAGCCTCAGGACCTTGCTCGGCAGCTTGTCAGCGACAGGGTTGGCGACCGCAGTGTCCATATTATCATGTACTTCCGGTTTCACTCGCGTCTTGAGTCGGACTGCTGGGATTCTGATTCCAGTTGGGCAGCCTCTTCTTGGAATGCGGCTTCTCTCGAAACCTGCTCCAGGCAAGAGATCCATAATTTCATCCACCAACGAAAAAGAATTCCGGCGATGAGCGCTGACACAATGCCATTTACGAGGCATACGTCTAACGGCTTATCCCAAGCCAAGCTACCTGCCACTGCGGTCATAAAACCAAAGGCTCCGGCCATCACTACGACTAATCGCATATCACAAATCTCCGCTCAGCAATTTTTGGGCCGCTCGCTTTTTTCGGCTTCCCATCGGTCACGTGAGAAGCTGAGACCAGCCTTTCGACTGATTCGCCAAAAGGGGCTTAGAGCACTAGGACCAAGGCGGTGGCGGCTCTGGCCCTCGAAAGCACATCACTCGCCGACAACTCCGGCGCCGTCTTCGTCGATTCAACAATCGCTTTGACCTCTGGAACGGTTCGGAGAAACCGCATAAGATGATCGCTCTTAAGAGCGTAACTGGTATTCGTATTTGGTCGCGCTTCCGTGGACGCGTGCTCGCCGGGTTCGGTGAGAACCATGCCGACAAGCTGGCCGCGATTGTTAACGAGAGCAGCGCCTCCGAAGGAGGATGTGACCCGCGGTTCGAGCGAGAACTGCCTCGGGTCGGCTTGAAACCCCAAAAGCGAACTAATTTTGCCGTGGGCGGCTTTAGGGGTGAATTGTCCTTGGTTCTCGGCGTCAAAGCCCAAGGCCAACACCTCGGTGGCCACCGGAACATCCCGGCTTGAAAACAACGGCAACGGTTGGAACACACCCGAGATCCTGAACAGCGCGATGTCATTCAGTTGGTCTGTTTTGACAAGTGCGGCGCTAAAGGTGCCTCCTTCTGTCACTACCTGGACATTCTTTCCGCCTAATACAGTCTGCAAGGTTGTCAGCAAATATCCATCGGATGAGATCATCACGCCGGTGCCAGCCTTTTTGATCTCGCCGCCACCCTCTGCCGACGCGACTTGTATGAGCTTTAGGCTGTCGGATGGCGTTGATGCTCGAACGACAAATGCGTCGACAAATTCGTTGGCGCGTTGCTGACCTTCCTTGACTTGGCTTTCCGTCAATAAACGCGAGAGGATTCTCTTGCTCGAAGCCGCTTCGGGCACACCTTGGACTGCGGCCAAATTCCACCATTTGTACGCGTGAATCAGATCAACCTCGACGCCTTTGCCCTCGTAGTAGCAGACTCCGAGGCTATATTGCGCGAAGCGATGCCCCAATTCGGCTGCGGTCCGATAATGATTAACGGCAGCTGTTAGATTCTGCGGAACACCGAGTCCTCGCTCGTAGCAGATCGACAGGTTGTAATGCGAGTCGGCGAAGTTCCGACTGGCAGCCAACTTGTACCATTTGACCGCTTCAAAGTAATTTGTCTGAACACCCTTGCCGGCGAAATGCATGTAACCGATTGCGTGCTGGGCCGCCGCATACCCTTGCTCGGCTGCCATCCTGAACGAGTGTAAGGCCTTTTTGAAATCGGGTGTGGTCGAGATTTCTTCGGCATAAATCTGGCCGAGGCTGAAGATTGCCGGGATGAAATTCTGTTCTGCTGCTTGCTTGAGCCACTTCTCAGCAAGCTTCGGATCCAGGGCAATTCCTGGCCCTGCATGGTATTTCTTGCCGAGATTATATTGCGCGTAGGCGTTGCCTTGCAGCGCGGCGCTCTGATACCACTCGGCCGCTTTATAATGATCCACTGGAACTCCGAATCCCGTGTCGTAGCAATAGCCGAGGTTCGCTTGCGCCGGAGCGTAACCGCGTTCAGATGCAAAACGGTACCACTTAATCGCTTCGGCAGGGTTGACGGGAGTGTCTTTGCCTAGGTGATAGGAGAGGCCAAGATTAAAACAAGCCCATGGTTCGCCCTTTTCGGCTGCAACCTGCCATTTGCCGACCTTAGTCGATGCTGATGCGGCAGTGCCTCCATTCTCGGTTGGAGCGCCAAGCGTGAACCAAGGAAACAAACAAACCGCAAGCCAACTGCGCACCAGAGATAAAGTGCCTGCAGGCAAATGGAATAGTGGCATGGTGACACCTGATCGAACATTCATAAATACAACGCTTCGTTTGCTATGTGCCAAGTGTGGATGCCACCACAACGCTTAACAATACCGCTGCCGTGCCACGCGCCGACATTTTTCCTGGTAAGGTCACGGAGCGTTCGGAGCGACCTGTCCGGTAAGACTCTTATATAGCCCCGAGGAACGTTTGTCGAGGCCCGCTTGGTCTTGCTTTGCCGGTTTTCGTGTCGCCATCGGGTCAGTGCTGCGACCTCTGAGTCGTGGAGCAGACCGTGGGCCAAGCCAGCACCCAATTACCGCTCTAGGCTATTTTGGCCTCTTGTCGCTCCGCAGCGTGTCGAGACCGGGATAGAAGAACGGCATGGACTTTTGACCCGAGACAGCCTCGGTCACATTCAATGACTTTGATCCGCGCCGGAAAAAATTACGTAAAGCAAAGAGTGTAAGTGGCATGTTTTTCCTGCGCTGCGGATTGACCTCAAGATTTGTGTAGGATTTTCCGGGCGCCTCGCGTGGCACATCGATTGCTTGGCTGCCTAAGGCAAAAACTTATGCTGGACGGACTGTTTTCGAGCAATAATTACCAGGGGCTGAAGAAAATGCTCGACGCAACGACGATGCGTCAGGAGGCAATCGCGAGCAATCTCGCCAACCTGGAGACGCCGAATTACAAACGGATCGACGTCGAATCAAGTTTCAGCGCCGAACTCAGTCGGGCTGTGGCCGCGCGTGATCTCAAGGACATCTCGCGTGTTGAACCTCGGATCGTCATTGACACCAATGCCCCGGCTGCCAATCGGGATGGCAACACTGTCCAACTCGACAGCGAATTAATTCGCCTTCAACAGAACACGATGGCTCACCAAATGCAGACCCAATTTGTCAGTTCATCGTTCGCAAAACTGAGGTCTGCTATTGCTGGCCGCATCTCCTAATGAATCTCTTACCCGGAATACAAAGTGCCGCGTCAGCTCTCCAAGCTGAACGAATTCGAATGGAGGTCATCGCGCAGAATATTGCGAATGCAAACACCACCCGCACCGCTGAGGGCCGTCCCTACCAGCGGCAGGTCGTCAAGTTTGAAACGCTGTTGCAACAGCAGATCGGCGCTAATTCCGAGGCTGTGCCGATGACCCTGAAGGTTGCTCAGATTACGAAGGATTTCAGGCCATCGGAAACGATTTTCCAACCGGGCCATCCGCATGCCGATGCGTCTGGAATGGTCTCGTATCCAAACGTCAAAATTCATGAGGAGATGGCTGATATGATCGCATCGACTCGGTCGTTTGAAGCGAACTTGGCTGTGATCAAGAATGCCCGGGCGCTGACTCTTCAAACCTTGAGCATCGGACGTCGTTAATTCTAATGAATCCAATTTCGCTGACCGGCAGCCCGTTTCCCTCGCCTTATGCGAACATGCGGCCTCAATTTCCGATGCGCCGTGCTGGAGGGAGTCCGGATACGGGCATCGCGGACCCTGCTTTGGAATCAATTGCCACGCCTCAGCAGCAGGTTGGGTTTGAGAACGTGTTGGGCAAGCTGGTTCAGGAAGTTAATGCCAAGCAAATGGCGGCCGGCGATGCCGTTACTGGACTTTTGAGCGGTCAGCAGGTTCCGCTGCACCAGGCCATGATTGCTATGGAGGAGGCGAGTGTTTCGTTTCAGCTCATGGTGGAAGTGCGCAACAAACTTCTCGAGGGATACCAGGAACTGATTCGAATGCAGGTGTAAGGCAGTGAGGCTGCTTTGCAGTTAACGAAAGCTTAAACGCAAACAATTTAGTAAAAGCGGATGCACGCCTTAAAGCTAATAGGTCAACAGCTCAGTAAGATTTGGAGCCAACTCGGCATCAATCAGCGCGTGGTGATTGTGTTGTCGGGTTTGGCCGTCCTTGTTGGACTCGGACTATTGATCTTTTGGACGAGCCGCGCGGAGTACAAGTTGGTGTATGGCCACTTGGACCCAGTTGAAGCGGGCAAAATTATCGCTGAGTTAGAAGCGAACAGCCAACCTTTTAAACTCGGTCATGGCGGCAGTTCAATCTATGTCCCCCAGGAGAAAACTGCAGAAGTGCGTGCCCAGCTTGCCATGAAAGGCATGCCTAAAGTCGGCGGCATTGGCTTCGAGATTTTCGACAAACCAAGTTTTGGGATGTCGGACTTTGTGCAGCAGGCCAATTACACGCGCGCTTTGCAGGGTGAATTGGAGCGGACCATCAACAAGTTCGAGGGAGTGGAATCATCGCGTGTTTTCATTGTTCAACCCGAAAACCGGCTGCTCGTGGATCCGAATAAAAAGACGACAGCCGCAGTTCATATTACCGCCCGCGGCACGCAAACGCTTGACGCTAGAACGGTTGGCGCGATTCGCAGCTTTGTTGCCAGCGCCGTAGAGGGGTTGAAGGTTAACAATGTGAGCGTCGTTGATTCTGCAGGCAATTCGCTGACGGACACAAGCGAGGACGGATCCTTGGGATCCTTGAGCAGCACCCAGTTAGGGGCGCTTCGAAGTTACGAAAAGTATTTAATGGATAAGGTGAAAGGCTTTCTCGAACGCGTGGTTGGCCCAGAGCAGGTGGTCGTTGCTATTTCGGCAGAGCTCAGCACGGAGAGCATAACGAAGGAGGTCCAGACTTACGAGCCTGGGCCGGAAGGCAAGGGCATTGCGAAGACGGAAACCATCCGTGACGAGACGACCGATTCGGTTTCGCCCAATCCCAGTGGCATTCCCGGGACGCCAACGAATTCAAATACTGATACGAATAATCCCGCAATGCCGATCATGAGCAACAAGAAGACGATGAGCGACACGCAAAGGGAATATCTCGTCGGCATTAACAGGTCCAATATCACGCAAATAGCGGGCTGGCTTAAACGTGTCTCCGCGTCGGTCTTTGTCAATACAAACGAGAACCCGAGCCTCATGATCGAGACCAACCTCACCAACCTGAAGACAGCAGTTCTTAACGCGTTGGGATTGCCCGCTGATGCCACTGAAGTTGCATTGTTCGGGGTCAGCTTCAATGAAAGGAAGGTCAAGGAGATTGAAACGGAAATGGATACATCGCGCCAGACCGAAATGATTTGGCGAGCTGGCAAGAGCTTGCTGTATGCCCTGCTCGGAATTGCCGCGCTGATTGCCTTCTGGCGATTGGTGAAGAATTCGAGCGAAGAACTCCTCCCCACTGGAATTCCGGTTGGCCAGCTCGTGGGCGGCCAAATATTGTATGAAGCTGCGGTCGCGCAGCCCGGTATGGCGTTGCCGTCGGCCGTCGTGCAAACGGCTTCTGAGGGCCCGCTTGCGCAAGTGGGAGAGATCATGCCTCAGGATGAAGATGTCGAGGAGCTGCAGGCTGCTAAGTCTAAATTGGTCATGGACTTTGGGTTAGGCCAGCAAGCGCCTGAACGGATCACCATTGAAGTGTTGAAGCAATTGATCCGTGAGAACCCGGCCAAGATGAGTCAAGCTGCCCGGAGCTGGATGAGCCGCAAAGCCAACGAAGGCGAGTTAACCTAAGCGAAGTTTGAAAGCCGAACTGCAACGAGATACTGGGGTTGCCCAGAAAGGCATGACGCAGATTCAGAAACTGGCGGCGCTCCTTATTCTATTGGGTGAGGACAGCGCGAGCATCATGCTCAAAAGCTTTGATGACAACGAGCGTGAGCTGATCTCGGCTGAGATGGCGAATTTGCCGCTCATGAACCTCGATCAACAGACGGCGGTGCTCAAAGAGTTCACCGAGATGGCGCTGCAAGCCAACGCCGCGTTAGGCGGCAGCGCTGAATATACGCGAGCCGTGCTGGAAAAATCAGTTGGACTCTTCAAGGCTTCTGAAATCATGGGCCGTGTCGGCGCTGGCAATCGAACTTCTGTGGCAACCATGCAGCAGATCATTGACATGGAGCCGCTGGCTATCGTCAATCTCATCAAAGAGGAACAACCGCAAACCATCGCGCTGGTGATTAGTTATTTGACCGCTCAGAAAGGTTCGGAAGTGTTGCTCAATCTTTCCGAACACCTAGGCGAGCAGGTTGTTGAACGGCTGGCCACGCTTTCATCGACACCCATCGAAGTGGTGGAAACCGTCGGCGAAGTCCTTTCCAAGAAGATCGGCGCGAAGATGTCGCGCGCGTTGAACCAAACAGGCGGCGTCAAATCAGCGGCAGCGGTCCTCAACGTCATGGCCAAGGCGGCTCGCCAAAACATTCTGAACAAGCTGGACGAGCGCACGCCGGAATTAGTGCGGTCGATTCGCATGAAGATGTTCACCTTCGACGACTTGGTGACATTGGATAACAAGAGCCTGCAGAAGATTCTGCGTGAAGTTGATCCATCCAGCCTGGCTATTGCCCTTAGCGCCGCAAACGAGAACCTCCGCGGCTCCTTGCTCGGATCCATCTCGAAGCGCGCTGCCGATACGGTCATCGACGAAATTTCCAACCTGGGCCGCGTTACGTTGCGCGAGATCGAGCAAGCCCAGGACAGCATCATTGACATCGTTAGAAAATTGGAAGCCGAGGGTGAGATTTCCCTTGATTCCGGAGGATCCTAGTTATGGTAAAGATTGCGAATAACGTTTCAATTCTCGGGCCTCTGCGCGACATCCGCGTGGTGGGGTTCAAGCCTCGGTCGAATGGCAACGGAAATGGCCACCTGGCCAAAAGCGCGCCCCGGATTGATCTGCATCCCGACAATGACGAAGCGCTTCAAGCCCGCGAGCGCGCTGGATATGAGCGAGGCAAGAAGGAAGCGGAAGATAATTTCAGCCGCCAGATGGAAACGCTGCGATCCGAGTGGGAAGCCAGCCATCGCAATGAGGTGCTTGAGGCTCTTGAAGCATTGAACCGAAACGTCCATCAACAGATGGCTGAGACTTTCAAGTCGCTCGAAAAACACTTGATCATGCTCGCCGCCGAAGCAGCGATCAAGTTGACGGCTGGGATTCCGATTTCGGCTGACATGGTGGAAGCCTACGTCACGGAGGCCATGAATCATGTCGAGCAGGATACCGAAGTGACGATTATTCTGAATCCCGACGATTTGGCGTTGCTCGAACAGCATCAATCCAGCCTTCTGAATCGAGCGGGCGCTTATCCGGTGATCCGATTCCGGCCTGATCCGAAAATGGGCCGCGGCGGCTGTTTGATCGAAACCAAGTTCGGCGAACTGGATGCCCGTCGCGAGACAAAGATTGAGATGCTGAAGAAGGCAGTTAACGAATGATCAATCTGGTTGATGAAGCCAGTCGAACGTCGCCGTTAATTCAACACGCGCGCACGCGATTGCGTTCCACTTCCCTCTTGGAACGCCACGGACGGGTTATCCAAATGATCGGCCTTGTGATTGAGTCGCGCGGCCCGATGTCAGCCATTGGTGATATTTGCCGTATCGAATCAAGTTCCACTCCCGAAGGCGTTCTCGCCGAAGTAGTCGGGTTTAGGAACGAACATCTCCTGCTCATGCCGCTTGGCGAGGTTCATGGCATCTATCCCGGCAGCCAAGTCATCGCCACCGGGTCGCGTTTGCGAGTGCCAGTCGGCTCCGAACTCAAAGGACGGGTGATCGATGGATTAGGCAATCCCATCGACGATCTTGGCCCAATTCCGACCATCCCGCTCGAAGAACTCAATCTCGCGCCGCCGCATCCTCTCAAGCGCGACCGCATTTCGCAGCAGTTTCAAACTGGCATCAAAGCCATCGATACGTTTGTCCCCTGCGGACGAGGCCAGCGTATGGGCATTTTTTCCGGCAGCGGCGTGGGGAAATCCACTTTGTTGGGCATGATGGCCAGCCGAGCGGAGGCGGACGTGAACGTGATCGCGCTGATTGGCGAACGAGGCCGGGAAGTGCGCGAATTTCTCGAAAGGGACTTGGATTCGGCGGGACGCGCCAAATCGGTTGTGATTGTGGCCACTTCAAATCAGCCGGCACTCGTGCGTATTCGCGCGGCTTTCCTTGCTATGACTGTGGCGGAGTTTTTCCGCGCCGAGGGCAAGAATGTATTGCTGATGATGGATTCGGTGACGCGCTTCGCCATGGCTCAGCGCGAAATAGGTTTAGCCGTGGGCGAGCCGCCAACCTCGCGCGGCTATACGCCGTCTGTTTTCGCGCTTCTGCCACAATTGTTAGAGCGGGCTGGGAACGACGAAAACGGTTCGATGACCGGTCTCTTTACTGTCCTGGTGGAAGGCGACGACATGAACGATCCAATCGCGGATTCAACGCGTTCGATTTTGGACGGACATTTGGTGCTGACACGGGAACTAGCCGCGCTGAATCATTATCCCGCTATCGACATTTTAGCGAGCGTAAGCCGGTTGACGCGCGATCTCTTGAGCCCTCAACAAATCGAGCTGGCCGGTTACGCGCGCGAAGCCCTGGCTGTTTACCGCAAGAATCAGGATTTAATTACGATTGGCGCCTATGTCGCTGGGAGCAATCCCGTAATCGATCAAGCGATTCGATTGCAAGTCCCCATTATGGAGTTCTTGCGGCAGCAGGTCACGGAAAGCAGCACCACCGCGGCGAGCTGGCAAACGCTGACTCAAGTGATGGCCCCTCCGGCGCCACCACCGGCCGATAACATGAAGCGGGCTAATAAATGAATGCTCCCCTCTCAGTGAACCTGTGTTGCAGGATAGGCGTCCCGCCTGTCCAGCTTTTGGTGTGCGCAGATGCTGGACAGGCGGGACGCCTGTCCTACGA
Organism: Verrucomicrobiota bacterium; assembly: GCA_016871515.1. Taxonomy (GTDB): domain Bacteria; phylum Verrucomicrobiota; class Verrucomicrobiia; order Limisphaerales; family SIBE01; genus SIBE01. Next base: position 25,855 of record VHDE01000005.1, on the reverse strand, counting down.
GAGGAGAGCGTTTCCGTCATGAAACCGTTTCGTTTTCCACTCCAGGCTGTCCGAACGGTGCGGGTCAGCCAGGAACAGAAGGCTTTGGAAGCGTTTAGTCGAGCTCAGGCTCAAGTCGAGCAAATCGCGACGCGAAAGCGCGGGATACTATCGGAGATTGAAGGAGTTTATAATCAGCGGCGCGAGCGTTTGAGCCGAGTCGCTAGTTCGGAAGAGATTCAAGTGATGCAGCAAGGGCTGCGAGCGTTGCATGAGGCGCTGCGGCGGTGCCAGGTGGAATTGCAAGCTGCGGAAGCGATTCTGGCTGACAAGTCGAAAGCGCTGTTGGAAGCCCGGCAAAAGCGCGAAGTCATTGAAAAACTACATGACAAACAACGTGCCAGTCACCTGGCCGAAGCGAGCAAAGCGGAGCAAAGAACATCCGATGAGTTTGCTACGTTGAAGTCCATCGGCAATCTCGCGATGAGATGGAGATAAACTGGTATGAATAAGCTGCTGACATCTAAATGGTCTGTGGCAGTCCTGGGAATGATCGCGTTTCTGGTGACGATTGTCATTTTGTGGAAACCCGACGAGGCGCCGCCCGGAGGGGCAAATGCTGCGACCGGTACGAATGCGCCCGCCGCGTCTGCGCACACCGACACCAACACGCATGCGCATGCTGAAGAGGTCGTCGCGAAGCCACCGATTGTAGCGCCGCTTGCGCCAAGCAGCACACAAGCTGGCGAACCCGGTTCACTGACATTTAATAATCCAGAGCTGGTCCAACTGCGGATCGAGCTTCAACAGGAGAAGGCGGAACTGCTCGAATACGAGAAAACGCTGAAGAACATGGAGCGACAGTTGTTATTGGAAAAGGAACACCTGGGGATCATCACTCAACAAGTGTGGCAGGCGAAAGCAGCCCTGGACGAGGCTCTGACCCGGGAGAGAACGATCATGGAGAGCAGCGAGACAAACGCGCTCCGAGGCTTCTCCCGAGTGTTTGCAGCCATGGCGCCCACCAACGCCATGACGATCTTGAAGAATTATCCCTCGGTCAATGAAGTCGCCAGAATTCTGCATTGGATGGATCACAAAGAGCAGGCGGCAATTCTCCAAGTCTTCGGGTCGAATGATGTAAATAAGGCCACAGAGATAATCGAGAAGATGCGCACGCTTGCTCCGAGGCCGCAGCTACCATTGAAGAAATGAATATCTTTTCCCTCAGCAATCCTCCCGCGCCCGCGGGCGAAGACCTGCTCTCGATTGGGGCAGTACCCGCGGCAGCGTCGGGCTTAGAACCAGCGGCCTCATTTGAAGCAGTGCTCGGGGTTTCCTTGCCGGCCACCTCTTCCGATCTTTTGATGATTGAAAAGGCGCCACCAGGCAAAGCCGCCGCTTCCTCTTTGGCTTTCAACGCAAACTTTGTCAGCATTCAAGGGCCACGAATTTCAGCGACAAGTTCGCGCCCTGAAGAATTGCCGGATCCGGCAACAATAGCACTGAGTTTAACGGCGCCCGTAAGCGTTGCAGCAACTGCGGGTGGGAATGAGACAACGGTCATGAGTTTTGGCGCCTCGGAGCGCGAGCACGCTGAACAAGAACCTCATTTGGCGGCGTTGGAATCGCGCGAACTCCTGAATCCAGCGCCGGTTGATCCCATTACGCAGGCGGCACAAGCAAATGCGTTGGTCGTTCTCGCCGAGCCGCCGAAGATCAATCTCGATTTGCCCCGGCCGACGGCAGGTTCAAACGCCGGCGAACCAACTCAGGGCGAGTCACTCCAACCGGTTTCGGGAACCAGCCAAATCGACAACGTCGTTAATGCGCGCGAGCCGCAAGTATTGGAACGCACTTCTACTGCCATGCCGATGCCAGCAGTCGATGCGAAACCAACGGCGAGCATCTCGGTCCGTGAGAAAACACCCCTTGCGCCAAGCGGCACTGCGCCTGAGTTGCAGAAGGCGTCGAGAAACTCTCAAGCAGCACGCGAAGCGAGAACATATGTGACTTCCGCAATCGAGCCGAATGCTGCGCCCGTTGAAGAATTAACTCCAGCACGCCGCGTCATGGCCGGATTAAGGCGCCCGACGGATTCGGTGCGAACTGCTCTTTCCTCGCGGGAAATCATCGGTTCTGAGATCAGCACGCAAAGTCAAACCTTGCGGAGCGAGTTCACACCTGCGTTAGGCACACAGGGTTCCGTTTCGTTGAGCGCTCGCGCAGCGAAGATTGTCTCGCGTCCGACCGCGCCGCAGCATTTGGAAAGTCAGGCGACGCCAAATGTTATCAAGTCCGAATATCGCGTCCAGCAAGGCGTCGAACAAACTATTCAAAGAGTGGCTCAGCAACTTGACGTTTCGTCCGCGCCCCGTTACCAAGCTGGCTTCTCAGGGCGTCCCACGCCCTCCGGCCAAGGTGCATCGATCAATGAATCAACAACGGTTAAGCCCGGCGTTATCCCTAATAAGGGAGCCGATTCTTCTGTTCAAGAACTCACCGCGTCCAAGGTTCAATTGATGTCGAAAGACGCGAGCGCCTTTGTTCAACCAGGGGCTTCGGGCGACGGCAACAAACTTGATCAAGCGATTAGCGCCTCCCGTCCGACTTTGGCGAACGACGTTCCGATTCGGCCTTCATCCGCGGGGACGTCGGAACGATATACTCCACAGCAGATCGACGAAGCAGGGTTCGTGCGACGGCCCGCGAGCGCAACTCTTGGCGGCGCCGAGCAGAATGCATCCGATGCGCCCGAGGCTGGCGTTGTGCTTTCTTCAGGAGCTCAGCCAGAGTCCAGGGAGCTTTTTCCCGATGTTGGTCCGAATATTTTGCCAGGGCCGGAACAATTCGAGGCGCGTCCGGCGTTGCGAACACATGCGCCTCAGCGCGAAACAAACGTTGCCACGAGGGTTTCCTCCAGCGGCACACTAGATGCTCAACAAGATTCCGCAATGGCTTTAGCCGCGAACAGCGAGACCGTAATTGAGACGCTTGGGAAAAATATTCCTAGCGTCGGCAAAAATGACGGCAACTCGGGCCTCAGCGAGGCCGCCGCGCGCGGCGGGATGCGTTCCGTAAGAATTGAAAGCGGCGAATCGCGAATTGTCGACGTTTCGCTGTTCAACCCCTCGGGCAATGGTGAGATGCAAACGATCTCGGAGCCCGCGTCGATTGATTCAGAGCAGATCGGGTCGGTAACTCAGTTTAGGTTGACTGATGAAATTTGGTCTGCTGTCGAGCGGTTCCGTGCCACTAGTCGCGAAGATTGGGTGGTGACCATTCGTCCAGATCGCGAAACTCATTTGAACCTTCAGATCAAGATGCGAGATGAGCAACTGATCGTTCAGGCCACTCTGGAGAGTGGTAACTGGGACGCAGTTGCGCCGCAATGGTCCGAACTTCAAGCATCGCTCGCGGAGCGCGGTGTTCAGCTCAAGGCGTTGGAAGTGGGTAGTGGCGCCGGAGCAGAAACTCAATCTAACCAGTACAGCACAAACTCGAACTCGAACGGGCAGCGGCAGGCGGCAAATGATTTCGAGTATGCGCGCGAATTTGCGGAAACAGCCCGGGACTTTGCTCAACGGCGGGCCGAATCACAAAAGCCTGCGTTTGCCACACCGGCGCGCACCAATTCACCAGCGCGACCCAATCAAGTTTTAGAGACATGGGCCTAACCTCATGATAGCCACTCCTCCAATCACGAACGACGTAGTCAAGTCGAACATCGGCGAGCAAAGCCGAATTCCGACGAAGCTGCTGAACCAGGACGATTTTTTGAAGTTGGTGGTTGCGCAAATGACCAATCAGGATCCGCTGAAACCGCGGACGGATACGGAGTTCATCGCGCAGATGACCCAATTTACCACCCTGGAGCAAACGAAAAACATGCAGTCGGACATCGCCCAGATGAGAGCGCAACAACAGCTGCTTCGTGGCATGTCTTTGCTGGATCGTGTCGTTCAGGTTCAGTCTGGTGATGCCAGTCCTGTAACCGGTGTTGTGAAGGGATTGGAAATGGATGGAGACAATCCCAAAATCCTGATCGGTGAACAGGCGTTTGATTTGAACGATATCATAAGCATTCGTCCGGCGAACCAAAACTGAAAACAGAAACCTAAACCATAAGACAACTATGCTTCGCTCACTTAATAGCGGTGTAACTGGCGTCAGACAGTTTCAGACCAGTCTCGATGTCATCGGCAATAACCTCGCAAACATTAATACCATCGGTTACAAAGCGGGCCGGGTTGAATTTGCTGACACGCTGCTCCAAACATTGCGCGCGGCCACACCGGATTCGGGCGGCGGGGGCGCTGGCGGGGTTTCCGGAGTTTCCGCAATCCAGTTGGGTAATGGCGTCGAGTTAGCCGCTATAAAGAATTCATTCACTCAGGGCGCGGTCAATCAGACGGGCGTCCATACAGACCTTGCCATCAGCGGCGATGGTTTTTTCATCGTGAAAAATCCTTTGACCCTTGAGGTGTTCGCCACGCGCGCGGGAGATTTCCGGACGGACAGCAGCGGTTTTCTTGTGACCAACCAGGGTTTTCGTGTTCAGGGCTTTAACGCGCCACCTTCTTTAGGAGCAACCGCGAACTATGTGGATGCTGACGCCATCGGAGATATTCGGCTGGATAAAGGGACAGTACCGGCGTCAGTTATAGCCACAAGCGCGGCAGCGGCAACCGCAGGGGTTCAAAACATTAACATTGATTCGAGCGGGAAGGTTAACGTTCTCCTGACTGATGGTTCGCAATATACTCGCGGGCAAATTCTCTTACAGAATTTCAAAAACCCAAATGCATTGCTCAAACAAGGTAATAACCTGTATGGCGGGTTGACGACTGCTGGACCTGCCGGGGGGACCGCAACACAGACGAATCCATTTGGAACAGCGCCATCGTTTGCGAAAGCCAACACCAATGGCCTAGGCCGCATCGATTCCGGATCTCTCGAAATTTCCAACGTGGACATCACCCGCGAATTCTCGACCATGATCACAACGCAACGCGCCTTCCAGGCCAATGCGCGAGTGGTTGCGGCCAGCGATGACATGTTGCAAGAAATGATCAACGTAGTAAGATAAGCCCCTAGCTTATGGCGGATAACCCTCCAGCAGAGCAAACGCCTGCGGCCGGCGGCGAAAAATCCGCGACTACGGAAGCAGCGCCCGCGAAGGCCGGTGGTCTTTCTTCTTACGTGCCATTGATCATCGCGGTCGTGGTGATGCCCGTTGCGGCTTACGTCACCATTTCGATCAAGAGCAAGATGTCGAGCAAAGGTTCAGCGGCTCACACCGAAGAGGAAGCTGAGCCGGAAGCCGAGAAACCGAAAGATTCGCACGGTGGCGGTGGTCATGGAGGGAGTGCAAAACCGAAAGATTCGCACGGTGGCGGTGGTCATGGAGGGAGTGCAAAACCGAAGATTGCGAAGGGCACTCGAAATGTGAAGCTGGCCGTGCCTTTGACTCGCGATGCCATCGCATTCGCGCCTAAGGACCCCGATAATCCGCGCGATGTCGATAAGATCGTGATTCTGGATACCAAGGGAGAGACCAAAGACATGGCACAATCGGACAAGATTGTGGTTAATGTCGCCAATACAGGAGGGGGACGGTACGTGTTGGCTCGGCTCTCGTTCATGAGTGATCATCAAGAGTTTTTAGATCGGTTAAATGAGAATCGCGAACGTCTGATTGATGTGGCCGTCGGGACGTTGTCGAACAAAACCTTGGAGGAGCTCAATCGTCCGGGCTATAGAACCCTTCTTAAATCCGAACTTCGAGATCTGTTCAACCAACAGCTCGGAGTTACGATGATTCAGGAAGTGGTGATCCACGATTTGGTCATTCAGTGAGTTATGCAGCTGCGCCTTTCCCCGACTGTAGCGCAGAGTTTCACTCTGCTGTATCGCCGACTTGCAGTCGGCAGGGCGTTCGACTCGTCCAACATCTCGGAGTTGGCGGAAACGTTGCAGATTGAAAATCTGCGATACAGCAGAGTGAAACTCTGCGTTACGAGAAAGATACCTTAAAGGCAAACGGCCATGGCTCGCGTCGGTCCAACAGCGGTTCAGCATCAGGCGGCAGCGCCTGTTCAGGTCTTTACTCATCGCGGGGCTAAAACAGTCCTGCCGAGTGATCGAATCAGGAATTTTGCTTTCGGGCAAGTGGCGGCTCTTTCTTCGAGCGAACTGCATCGCTTCAAATCGCATAATGAATCAGTGGTTCGCGGTGTAGGAGCGCGGCTTTCGCTGTTTTTGCGCATTGAATTCACGTTGGAACTTCTCGCGCTGGACACGATCACCTTGCCGAAGTTTGTAGATACCACTCCGCCCCCTCGGCATATGGTCCTTTTTAAGATTGATCCGCTTCGGGGGATTGGAATTTTGGACGTTCCGCCGCCCTTGGCTTTGGCAATAGCGGATCGCATGTTGGGCGGCAAAGGGTTTTCGGTAAATCCCAATCGCGCGCTTCGCGAAGTGGAAATAGCGTTGGTCAATCAGATGGCCCAAATCGCCATTCGCGAATGGTGCACGCCGTGGAAAAGCCTCGATGAATTGCGTCCCGGCTTGCTAGGGCATGAGAGCAATCCGCGGTTTCTCCAAATTGGCAATGCGGATGAAACGTTTTACATGCTAAAAATGGAAGCTGGCATTGGCGATTGCATCGAACAGATGCTTATGCTGATGCCGGTCAAGATGCTCGATCCGCTGGTCCGGCAGCTTTCGCTCGATCCTGACAGCCTGAAGAAAGACAAGACAACCAAGGAAGCGGTTATTCCGAAATGGAATTCATCCTTTGATGAAATCAAAATCCCGCTGACAGCCGAGTGGCGAGGGTTGGAGATCATGACCCGCGATTTGCTGAATTTCCAAGTCGGTGACATTATTCCGCTCGATGCGAATCAATTGAACCAGGTTGAAGTCTGCTTGGCGCATCTGCCAAAATATGTTGGCCGCTTGGGCAGTTCCGGGCCAAAGAGCGCGGTGGAGATCATCGGAGTTGCGCCGGTTTAAGCATCTTTATGCAGTCAACGCTGCCCCTCCCCCTGAACCTGTTCCGTAGGACAGGGCGTCCCGCCTCTCCTGCTTTTGGTGTACGCAGATGCTGGACAGGCGAGACGCCTGTCCTACGACCGGTTCATGGCGATAGAGTCTAGAATTTATGAGCACCTCCACTGAAAGCCTGCCGACACTTGAATTTCTTTTGGACGTTCCGATCAAGCTGACCGTTGAATTGGGCAGTTGCCAGATTTCGATGCGCGATTTGCTGCATCTGAACGTCGGATCAGTCGTGCAGTTGGACAAACCAGCGAACGCTTCGGTTGATCTTTACGTAAATCAAAAGTTGGTCGCGCGGGGCGAGGTTGTCGTGGTCGAGGAAAACTTTGGGATCAAGATCACGGAGATTCTCGCCAAACCGAGCGCGCCATGAAAGTCGGTCGCCGCGTCGGTCTTTGCTTTCTCGCCTTCAATTCGATTGCCATCGCGGTTCGTGCGGCCGGTGTCACGGGTACCAATGCGCCCCCCGCGTTGTCGGCGCCGTCCGACAATATCCTCGAGATGCTTCTGCGAATCACCGGCGCGTTCTGCCTGGTGATCGCGATCTTTATCTTCGGTGTCTGGTTTTTTAAGAGATCGCGCCTTTTTTCGCTCTATCAAGGCGGACATGCGCAATTGAAAGTTTTGGAGACCAGGTCGCTCGGCTATCGAAATACGCTCTTGGTGATCGGATATTCGCAGCAGCGTTTTTTGATCGCGGTTTCAGCGACGGGGGTAAATCTGCTTTGTCCACTCCCAGATGCCGGGGCTGCTGAAGCCGGCTCTATCCCGCAGCCGCAGTCGAGTTTTTCGCAACAATTGAACGCGTTACCGGAACGCAAGGCATGAAGCACATTATGCCTCCCCATGAACCGGTCGTAGGACAGGCGTCTCGCCTGTTCAGCATCTGCGTACACCAAAAGCAGGACAGGCGGGACGCGCTGACCTACCAGGGACTCAAAGCTTGCGCTATGTCACTAATCAAGCTGGCGCTCGTTCTGTTCGTATTCGCCTGTTTCAGCAACAGTTCGGTGATGGCCGCGGCTGGCGCGACCAATAACGTGTCGCCGTACAATTTCAATTTCGGGCTGAACTTGCCGAGTCAGCCTCGCGATGTGGATGTCGCGATCCGGATTGTCTTTATCATGACATTGCTGACGCTGGCGCCGTCGATTGTCATGCTGATGACGAGTTTTACGCGGATCGTGATTGTCTTTTCCTTTCTGCGGACTGCGCTTTCGTTACAGGGAACGCCAGCCAGCCAGCTGATGATTGGGTTCGCCCTGTTTCTGACGTTCTTCATCATGGCGCCCACGTACGAACGGATTAACGCGGACGCGCTTCAGCCCTATTCCGCAGGGCAAATTACGAGCCAGGAAGCGTTGCAGCGCGCGACGGGTCACATGCGTGATTTCATGCTAAAACAAGCGCGCGCGAAGGATGTCGAAGTGTTTGTCGAGTTGGCGAAGCTCGGGCCGACTGAACCGAAGGACTTGCCTATGCGAGTGATTATTCCTGGGTTCATTTTGAGCGAACTCCGGACCGGTTTTCAGATGGGATTCGTCATTTTCATTCCATTTATTCTGATCGACTTTGTGGTGGCGATCGTTTTGATGAGCCTGGGTTTGATGATGTTGCCGCCAGCCTTTATTTCAATGCCATTGAAGATTCTGTTGTTTGTATTGGTGGATGGCTGGGCATTGCTGGTCCGGTCTTTGGCGGTTAGCTTTACGCAGTAGCATGACACCGGATTATTGCATCGAGCTGCTGCGGATTTTGCTAAGCCAAGCGGTTATTGTGGCTGCGCCCTTCCTTTTGACGGCGTTGTTGGTTGGCTTGTTGATCAGCCTGTTCCAAACGATCACGTCGATTCAGGAGCAGACGCTTTCCTTTGTGCCGAAAGCCTTGGCGGTCGTCGGATTGCTCTTCATCATCTTGCCGTGGCTGATCCGGACGCTCATGGATTTCACGGTCCGGATGATCAACCAATTCCCAATGATGGCGCGGTAGTCCTACTGGTTTGCTGAAAGCTGAAAGCGTAGCAGCGGTGGAGAATTCGGGCTCATGCGCGAGTGTTGTTCGCCGAGTCGGACGATCAGATTGGTCTCACCACTTTGAGCCGAAGCATTGCCGAAGGAGTTGCGGGCATGAGTGAAAATCTGCAACGGACCTTCGCAGACTTTATCAAACTTGAAGCGGCCTTCGCGATCCGTCCGGGTCTGATCGTGGGGCTGGCCTTCACCTTGCAGGTTAACATAACATAAGCGCCCGCGACCGGCTTGTCCTCGCTGTCCAGGAACTGGCCGGCCAGTCTAAGGTTGGCCAGATTCAGCTCGATCAGGACCGGACTGGTCCTTGCGCACGTTCCAGGATTGGCGCCACGCGGGAGCCATACCCGATTTGCGAGCAACAAAAAGGGCGGAGTTGCGCGGCAACGAAAGTGTAAAGCCGCCATCCGCCTGAGTGGTGATTTGTTCAGTGATTTCTAGAGCTGCGCCAGGACGAAAGAAAGAATCTTCCGCATACTCGTAGCGCGCCATGGTTGCTGCTGCAACCGTTCGACCATCGCTGGTCACAACTTTGCCGCTAAAGCGAAAGGGCGAGTTGGTGGTTGCGGCCGCGCCCCCGACCGCAGAGGCCAGAGCGAGAATGCATGCGATTCTTTTCATAATAAGACTTCTCCCGATTTTGACCGGCCAGGAATTGTACGGAGCGCGGACAGCCTTGTCCGCGCATTCCTGGAAGTACGCCCGAACCGCGCGGACAAGGCTGTCCGCGCTCCGTACGCAGTTATTTTCCTCCGACTTCGATGGAACCACGCTTCGCGGGCTGCGAAGCTCTAGCTGGCCCGCGCAATTGAGAAGTTGGGATTCCTCGTTTCTTGGCCATGGGATCGATGTACCAGACATAATCCCCTTGATCGGAGAAGAACAGAAAGGCCCGATTCTCGAGCAGCCAACTTTCCCAGTCGGGCACACTGGGCTTCTTTGGCGCGCCCTCCGGCGCGTAATCTGCCAGCAACCGAAAAGCGCGCTTTGCTTCCGCACCTTCAGTCCGCAACGCAGCAATGGCCTTGTCGAAGAACTCGATCGTATCAATCGCCGCCCCCAGAGACCGGGCTTCCTTGTCAACTTCGAGTTTGGCGTCCCAGCTCGGATGCAAATAACCTCGATTCTCCGCATACCATTTCCGAATCTCGCCGGAATCTTTCCCCTTGAGCGCATCCAAGACGCTTTGGCTGGCGATCCATTCGATTTCACTGGCATCCCCTTTGTCGCGCAGGCGTCGATCCAGGTAACCCCGCGGCAATGCCACTGAACCGGCAAAGATCGAGGGAGTGACGGCAATCGGGCGATCTTCGACGATCGCCATATTGAAGCCCGCGCTGCCCAGCAGCACCGTTGGCTTGTTCCAGCTCGCTCGCGGTCCTAGAGGCGAGCCTTGTTTTCGTTCTTGTTCGGTATTGCCCGATTGCGGCCAGTCGAGCAAAACGACATCGAACCCGATGGCTTGTTCGGGCCGAAAACCGCGCCGCTCGACCGCATGGAGCTGGCCAGCATTCTTTTGCAGAAATGAGGTGACTTGTTTGGCGCGGGTGCTGTTCGCGGGTTGGCCAACGTAGAGCAGCTTGAGTTTGTTTACATCGGCTGCGCGGGCGCTTGCGAGTCCCAGCAGCGAAAGCACAATAAATGCGATAGATTTCATAGGCTTTATTTGGGCGATCGACTGACTTTTAACACCGGTTCCACGGAGATGGTTGCGGGCGGCCAGCACAACGCTTCATTGCAGACCTGATACTTGATCGTGATCGGCAGTTTGCGGGTGGTCTCTTTGGCCGAGGGCTCGATCACAAAGCGGCGTTGGAAAACCGCTTCGGTTGCATAGATTCGTGACCCATCATCTTTGGTCTTTGGTTCCGGACCGCGCCACGGTCCTGTAGCGCGAAGTGGCCGGCCGTTGAGTTTGGGTTCTAGCGCAGTTGGCTGGTTTCGTGAACCGGAGTTCTCCAGCGCATAGATCCAATGCCCCGGCGCGATGCGCACTTTCACAGTCGCGGTAATTGAGTCTCCTGGTGATGCTACGACAGGTTGAATGATCGCGCCGACAGTAACTCGGTTAGTCCCCTCCGGCGTGGCCACGACGATTTCAGGCAGGGTCGTCCCCTCAAGTGATTTGCATCTGCTAGAAACGGCGCTGTAGGTCGAGTGATTCGCTGCCGCGCCACGAAGCGCAGTCGCGAGTAAAAACACTAAGGCCACAAGTGGAAGAACCGCCCGTTTCATTAACTTGAATTGACACCTGTTGGCCCAGGGATGCTCAATCTTGTGCAATGCAATATGTCAGAATCAAACGTTCTGGGGAAGATTTCTTGACCGCTGATTACACCGATGTGCACAGATGAGCAAGTTGGGTCATCTCTTTCATCCGTGTGATTTGCGTAATCCGCAGTCAATTAGACGGCCCTTTCCTTGGTACTCGGTCGGAAACCTGCTTTGGGGGTCACGAGATGCTGGCATTCTTCACCTGGTTTCTGGTGTTTGTGCGGACGACATCCTTTATGGTTATGTTCCCGCTGCTTTCTGCGCCGAACGTGCCAGTGCGGCTTCGCGTTGCATTATCGGCGTTCTTAAGCTTGATGGTTTTCCCGAATGTCAGCAATCCAGTCGACGTTTCCACGCTCGGCCTGTTGCAGATAGTCATTGTGATCTTCAAAGAGGTGTCGCTGGGAATTTTTCTTGGCTTTATCTGTCGGTTATTCGTTTACGTCGTGCAGTTGGCTGGGACCTTCATCTCGACTGAGATTGGGCTGCAGACATCCACCTTGATAACGCCTGATGGTGTATCCGTGGATGTGCCAGCGGCGGTACTCAACTTGCTTGCCATGATGCTGTTTCTGAGTTTGGACGTGCATCACATCTTAATCAGCGTTTTTCAGCAAACGTATGTGGTTTTGCCCATCGGAAGCGGGGGGCTGACCGATGAGTTATTTGACGATTTGACCCTTCGAGCAGGCAAAATCTTCCTACTGGCCGTGCAGATTGCCGCGCCGTTGATCGCCGTCAGCTTCCTGATCGGGGTAGTTTTGATGATGTTGGGGCGGGCGGTTCCCCAAATGAACATTTTCTTCGAAAGTTTCACTATCCGGTTGTTTGCTGGGCTGGTTGTGTTCGGTTTTAGCATTAGTCTGGCGGCGCAACATCTTTCCGACTACTTAAGGCACATCCCTCGCGATCTTCTGGAAGTAGCCAGACTCTTGTCGGCCAAATGAGGCAATGAACGACGACAAGACAGAGCAACCGACAGGCAAAAGGCTTAGCGAAGCAGCCAACAGAGGTCAGTTTCCCCGGACGATGGAGATTCAGACCGTCTTTGCCCTGACGGCAGGCCTTTTGGTGATAAGCCTTACGGGCCAGAATACGATTCGGATTTTCACCACTTCCATGGTTGAGACGTTGGGACAGTTGGGGCGGCTGACGATGACAATGGATTCGGTGCAACATTATTTTGGGATTTTTCTCAAGTGGATGGCTATCTGCGTGTTGCCAATAATGATTGTTTCGACTGTGGCGGTCATTCTCGCGGGCGGTTTGCAGAGCCGTTTCCGAATGTCCTGGGAACGGATGGAGTTCAGATGGGAGCAATTGAACCCAGTCTTCAATATCTCAAACTTGTTTCAGCCAATGCCGGCTTTCGTGCGAGTCGTTGTCGGTATTCTAAAGTTGTTGGTAATTTTGGGGTTTACGTACGTTGTGATTCGGCGACTGCTCGAACATCCGATTTTTTATACGGCGACCAGTTTTGGGCAGGTTTTGATGTTCATGGCAGAGTCGGTTCAGTCGATTTCGATGAGAGTTTTGGCTGGGTTGATCTTTATTGCGGCGGCGGATTACGGGTATCAGCTCTGGAAGCACAAGAAGGATATGATGATGACCAAGACTGAGGTCAAGGATGAGATGAAGAATGCCGAAGGCAGTCCCGCGGTAAAAAGCGAGATTCGAAAGCGCCGCTTAAAGATGATGCAGGGCAATTGGATGGCTGAGATTCCGCGTGCCGACGTTGTCATCACGAACCCGACACACCTGTCGATCGTGCTGCGGTATAATCGCAAGAGCATGCGCGCGCCGAAAGTTGTGGCGAAGGGAGCTCGGCTGAACGCATTGCGGATACGGGAGATTGCGCAGCAATTTCAGATTCCGATCGTCGAGAACAAGCCCGTGGCGCGCCTGCTTTTTAAGCATTGCCGAATTGGGCAAGAAGTGCCTCCGCAAGTTTATGCCGCCGTGGCCGAAATCCTTGCCTATGTCTATCGAGTGAACCGATATCGGTACTACGTTGAAGGGCAAAAAGCATAGTCATGACGACAGCCGTTGCCACAGCCTCATCATTCTCCGTTAAGCGCTTTTGGCGTTATGGCGACATAGGTCTCGTCATCTTCATGTTCGGGACGCTGTTGCTGTTGATTCAGCCCGTTCCCACGGTCCTGCTCGACTTGCTTTTGAGCCTGAGTATTGCGTCGGCTCTTCTGATTTTGCTGGTCATCCTGTATCTGAAGGAGCCGTCCGAATTCACTGGGTTTCCAACGCTACTGCTCATCTTGACTCTGTTTCGACTTGGATTGAACGTCGCATCCACGCGCTTAATTCTTTTGGATGGCTATGCCGGCGAGATTATCTCGGCATTTGGAACCTACGTAGTCCGTGGCAATTACGTTGTCGGGTCAGTCGTGTTCTTAATTCTGACCGTCATTAACTTCATCGTAATCACCAAAGGTGCTGGCCGTATCGCTGAAGTGGCTGCTCGGTTTACGCTCGACGCGCTGCCCGGAAAGCAAATGTCGATCGATGCCGAATTGAACGCTGGCCTTATCAAAGAGGAACAGGCGCGGGCGCGGCGGACCGCGTTGCAGCAAGAGGCCGACTTCTATGGCGCCATGGACGGCGCGAGCAAGTTTGTGCGTGGGGATGCTGTGGCAGCGGTATTGATTACGATCATTAACGTCCTGGGCGGTTTCGGAATTGGCGTCGTCCAGAGGGGATTGCCACTCGTTCAGGCATTGCAGGACTACACGATTCTGTCGATTGGTGACGGTTTGGTGTCGCAGATCCCGGCGCTGATTACTTCGACTGCGGCTGGTATTCTCGTAACGCGGGCTGCTTCTAAAGAGAGCCTGGGGCATAGTCTTACACGGCAATTGTTCTTTTCTCCTCGCGCTTTAGGGATTTTGTCGGGGTCCCTCTTAGTGTTGGCGCTGGTGCCTGGTCTTCCCATGATGCCGTTCCTGATTCTTGCGGGCGTGTTTGGCGGCTTATGTCGCGTCTTAAAGAAGAGCGGATTGCAGACAGGGGCGCCTGAGTACTCTCCGACGCCATCTAACGCTGTTGCCGAAGAGACCACCAAAGAAGCAGCGCTACAGGCCCCGGCACGTGCTGCGGCAGCGTCCGAGAAGTTGGAAACTCTTTTAAACGTCGATACGTTACAAATTGAACTTGGTTATGGTTTAGTCGCCTTGGCGGATGTCCGGAAGGGCGGCGATTTGCTGGAAAGAGTGACTGGAGTACGGCGGAACTTTGTCCAGGAAATGGGCTTTATCATTCCGCCCATCCGACTTCGGGACAATCTGCAGTTGGGGCCGAATGAGTATCGCTTCCTCTTACGAGGACATTTTATTGCGCGGGGTGAAGTGATGCCAGGGCACTTCTTGGCCATGAACACGGCGAACAGCAAAACCGTGGTGCCGGGAATCCCAACAACAGAACCGGTCTTTGGCCTTCCTGCGATTTGGGTCAAAGAGGTTGACCGAAGGAACGCCGAGATTGCTGGTTATACCATTGTCGATCCCCCGTCCGTGCTCGTGACGCACCTTGGCGAGACCATCAAGCGAAGCTGCCACCAAATTATCAGCCGCCAGGATGTGCAGGTCCTCTTGGATAATCTCAAACAGAACAATCCTGCGTTAATCAATGAGTTGATTCCGGGATTACTCAATACCGGCCAAATTCAACGAATCCTGCAGAACCTCCTCGCGGAGGGCGTCTCGATACGGAATTTGGTTGGTATTTTGGAAAAGGTCGCTGATTACGCCGCCATTACGAAGAATCCCGATGAACTGGCGGAGCAAGCGAGGCGGGCGATTGGAGCGCAAATCATTAAGCCGTACCAGAACGAACAGGGAGCTATCCAAGCCATTACCATGGATCCGTGGCTCGAAGAAGAAATTGCGAAAGGTCTCCGCCAATCCCCGAACGAGACTATGCTCTTTATGGAGCCAAAGCTCGCGCAGCACGTTACTTATCACTTGTCCAAAGTTGTGCAGCCGATGCTTGCGGAGGGGCGTCCGCCGGTGGTTATCTGCTCGGCGACCATTCGGCTTGGATTAAGGCGATTCTTTGCCGCGAACTTCCCGGAGGTAGCGTTCCTGGCGTATGAGGAGTTGCCCGCTCGGATCGAAATTCAATCGGCTGGCTCCGTGCCAAGCCCGGCTTAGCTAGTGGTGGTCGATTCCTTGGACATGGGATCAAATGTGATCGGCAGTCTTAGGGCATGAAACTAGTCACGATCGTTGCAGAGTCTGCAGCGCAAGCCTTAGCTGAAGTGCATCGCAGGCTTGGTCCGGAAGCTGTCGTCGTTAATGTCAGGAAGACGCCGCCACCAGGCTTGACGCGGATCTGGAAGAAGCCGCAAATCGAATTGCAAGCAGCCTTGCCCGCCGCGCCCCCTGCTCAGAACAAAACTAAGAAAACGGCCGTCGCCGAACTCAATAAGAAAATTGAGGAGCTTCGGACACAACTTGCCAAATCTCGGCCCGAGCCGACTCCAGAACGCCCTCGCCCGGAACGAAGTCGTAACAAACAAATCCTGGTAGAGCCGAAGGTTCCAGAGTCTGCTAACACGAAAAAGGCAAAAGACGCAACCGCGACTCAGGAACTTGAGTTGACGCAGATGCTGGAGAACCTTGGGATATTGCCTCTCCACGCGCACTGGCTCGTCGATCAAGTCCGCAGTCGTAACCAGCCTGCGGCCAACCTTAAAGAGGAATTCACGTGTGTTCAGGATTTTCTTTTGCAGTATTGGAATCGCCTGGCAGCGCGGTCGCGAAGTGCTAAAGACCAGGTCCGAATCCTTGTGGGAACGCCCGGCGTAGGCAAAACCACTTGCCTTTGCAAATGGGTCACCCAAGAGGTGCTGCTTGGAGGACAACAGGCTCGGATTTGGCGACTTGATAGCCACGCAGCCAATACCGCTGAATTCCTGAGCATTCACGGCGAGATTCTGGGAATTCCTGTAGACCGTGTTTGGACGGAAGGAGAAGGCAGTGAGCCGGACTCGCTGTTGCAGTTCGTTGACCTCCCTGGCGTGCCGGCTGGTGACGGCGAGGCCATGGCGGCGCTCACTGGACAAATCAAACTATTTCCCTCCGCGCAAATCCTTCTAGTACTCAATGCTGCGTACGATCTGAACCACCTTCTGGCGCATGTTCGGGCGTTTAGTGCTTTGCCGTTGACGGGGTTGATTTTGACCCATCTGGACGAAGAAACCCGTTGGAGTAAGTTCTGGAACTTGTTGCTGGGGGCTAAGTTACCTGTCTTGTATCTATCGAGTGGACAGAATGTGCCTGGAAATTTTGGACCGGCCTCGCCGCAGTCTCTTTTTGACGTCGCGGTCGAGCATTAGGGTTCGGGCATTTTTGCCTACGCCGATGGCGTTATTTTCCGTTTAAGCTCATCTGGAGTTCGGTCCCTCCTTGGCATTCGGTAGTTTTGCGGAGGAAACAGCGAAGTTTTTCCCCAATGGCCACTGGCATACTCGCTGCTAAATGCTTTCGGCCATATGCTCACCATACAACACAATCGGGTGGAAGAGAAGATTATCCCTCTTTTCACAGAGACTGCTCTGGACCTGCGGTTTCCTTGCGGGCTCCTCGGATTTGAGCAGATCAAAAGTTACAAACTCCATGCCTTTCCGGACATTCACCCATTTTTATGGCTCGAGGGGCAAAGTGCCAACGGTTTGTGTTTCCTCGTCGCGCCACCTTCCTGCGTTGTTGAATTTTACCACATCGAGTTGTCAGCAGACGATGTTAGTTTCCTAAATCTCACTGAACCGGACGATGCTGTGGTGCTAAATATTGCCACGTTTCATCCTGACGGCTCAATTACGGTGAATCTAAAGGGCCCGATCGTTTACAACAAATACGCCTTGATTGCTCGACAGGTTGTTCCGAAGAACGCTTCGATCTTGTCGATCAAACATCCGCTTGGCAACTAGGCAGTCGAATATCGAAATCTCCCATGCTGGTTCTCTCCCGTAAGATTAACGAGAGCATTGTAATTGATGGTCGGATTACAATTAACGTTCTCCGAGTGGAAGGAGAAGTTGTCAAACTGGGGGTTACCGCCCCGAAGGAGATACATGTCCTTCGGAAGGAAGTTTACGACGAAATTCAGTCGAGCAACCTTCAGGCGGTTGGGGCATCGCGGTCTGCTTTGGAACGGCTGTTGAGTGGCAAGAAGTCTGCTATGCAGACCGCAGAGCGTCACCTAGAAGTTAGTTCCTCCGGGCCTCAGCAGCCCATTCAGAAGTAGTGAACAAAAGAAACTGCTCATAAGATTATGGTAATTAACACAAACATCGAGGCAATGCAAAATGCCAATAACCTGAACATGAGCGCTACGGGCCTCGCGAAATCGCTGGCGCGACTCAGTTCGGGTTCGAAAATCGTCAACCCCTCGGATGACGCCGCTGGTTTAGCGGTTGCTTCCCGCCTCCAGTCTCAGATTACGCGTATTGATGCAGCTCTTTCCAATGTGATCAACGCGGTATCACTTATCCAGACGCAGGATGGGTTCATGAAAACCATCGACAAGGCGCTGAGCCGTATGGGTGAGCTCGCGATGCTTGCCCAGGATGCCACTAAATCCGAAGCGGATCGATCTTTGTACCATCACGAGTTTGTTCAACTGAAGGATTACATCAGCGCGACGGGACTTAAAGAGTACAACTCCGCTTCCTTGTTCTCGACTGCGACGATTGCCGTTACGGTAGATGCGGGGGGAACCACGTTTGTCTTGGATGGCACGCCGATTGTGCAAAGCACTGCGACGACTTATGCCGCTGTTTTGGGTTCGAATTCCAACCTTACCAGCATTTCGTTTGCTCAAGCGACACTGCTCTTGGTCAATGCCGCGGGGGGACAAATCGCTCAAGATCGCGCCCGTTTGGGCGCCTATCAAGCTCGTCTAAACTTCACCAATGAGCAGCTCACCATCACGAAAGAGAATCTCGCGTCCGCTGTTTCCCGTATCGCTGACACCAACGTGGCAGAGGAATCTACTCGCTATGCGCGGAGTCAGATCCTCGTCCAGTCGGGCACAACAATGTTGACTCAAGCGAACTCCCTTCCGAATACAACGCTGAGACTCCTGCAAAGCTAAGATGCCTGGACGCCTGCTTAGGTCGTTATGTCAGTCATCAATACCAACACGGTTGCGGAGCAGACTTCGAACAACCTGAGGTCTAGTTCGTCGGCGCTATCTAAGTCCCTCACTCGACTTAGTTCGGGCCTTAAGATTATCAATCCGTCGGACGACGCCGCAGGTTTGGCGGTCAGCTCCCGGTTGGAATCTCAAATTCGGCGGTTGGATGCGGCTTTAAACAATGTTGTCAATGCCGTCTCTTTCACTCAGACGCAAGATGGGTTTTTAAAAACCATCGACAAGGCGCTGCGCCGAATGGGTGAGTTGGCCATGCTGTCGCAGGACACGACAAAGTCCACGTCGGACCGGACATTATACAACCAGGAGTTCGCCCAACTACAGGCGTACATATCAGCTACCGCCTCCAAAGACTTCAACTCAGTATCGCTGTTTTCTGCGTCAGCATTTTCGGTCACGATCGATTCGACTGGAAATACCTTTGATATTGCCGGCACGCCCATCATTGAGAATACGACATACGCCTCGGCTATCGCTAGTGTCGTTTCCTTGACGACTTCTACAGCCGCCGCCAACGCACTTAAAGCTGTCGAAGCCGCGATCAATCAGATTGCTCTGGACCGCGCTCGATTGGGAGCGGTCCAGTCTCGCCTGAATTTCACGAATGATCAGTTGACGACCACGAAAGAAAACTTGAGTTTGGCGATTAGTCGAATCTCGGATGTGGACGTTGCGCAAGAGGCAACCCAATACGCGCGGTATCAAATTTTGGTGCAATCGGGCACGACGATGCTAGCGCAAGCCAATGCTCTGCCTCGTACGGTCCTGGAATTGCTGAGGACGTAACCTGGACACGATGCTTAGTTGGGGCGCGCGATTAACGGCTGACATTAATTCAAAGGGGCAAGCGCAGCCGGGATGGTCATAAAAATAAAAGCGACAAATGAAAAACCTGCTGCTTTTTGAATCATGCTCGGGGTGCGGCAGCTTTGCCTTGATTCAAAAGTGCCGTCATGGGTCGAGAAGATTTGGCGCTCGATCCTGCAGACTATGAGTTTCGTAGAAGCACAGCGCGCATGGTACTGCATCCGGAGCACTGTTGGCTACGAAGGTCGGGCAGCCGAGTTATTGTCGCGGCTTTCTCCCGATACGGAACTTTCCACGGGCAAGATTGAAGTCTTTTGTCCGCAGATTCGGAAGGTAATTCCGGTTGGTGGCAAACGACGCGCTGTCCTGACACCGCTTTTCCCGGGCTATTTCTTCTCCCAGTTTTGTCTGGCAACGGCTGGAAGATTTATCGCCAGCCGCCCCGGGATTATTGGGTTGGTCCGATTTGGAGACGAACCGACCGTGGTGCCGGCGGACGTGATCGAAGAGATGCAAGCCACCGATTTTGTGGCGGCGGCAGAGTTGGCGCTGTCGTCTTACAGTTTCGTTCCTGGACAGCGATTAGTGATCCGCGAAGGACCGTTCGCAGGCATGGAAGCTGAGTATGTGGCGAGCCTAAATGACGGACAGCGTGCGCTTCTGCTGCTGGAATATTTGCACCGGCGTGTCAACGTCGTCGCTGACAGCGAAATTCTCGAGCGAGTGGCATAGCTCGTTTGTCGCACCCGATCGGGAGCCGCCAGGTAATTGGTAATTTCTCAATTAGCTGCGAATGGAAGAACAAAGGTTGACCCTATGCTAAATGGCAAAGTGATTTTAGTGACGGGCGGGACTGGCTCATTCGGCCAGAAATTCGTTGCCGCCGTGCTTTCTCGTTACACTCCGCGCAAGTTGATTGTCTTCAGCCGCGACGAATGGAAGCAATCGGAAATGAAACAACGTTTTCCGGTTGATCGATATCCTAACATCCGATTCTTTTTGGGCGATGTTCGCGATCGGGAGCGTCTCTATCGAGCTCTCGACGGCGTAAACATTGTCGTTCACGCTGCTGCGATTAAGCAGGTGCCCGCGGCAGAGTACAATCCATTGGAAGCGATCAAAACCAACGTTCTTGGTGCCGCTAATATCATTGATGGCGCTATTGATCGAGGTGTCGAACGTGTGATCGCTTTAAGTACCGACAAGGCGGCCAATCCAATCAACTTGTACGGGGCAACGAAATTGTGTTCCGATAAGTTGTTCATAGCCGGCAACGCCTATTCTGGAAACAAAGCGCGCTTCAGTGTGGTGCGCTACGGTAATGTGGTCGGAAGTCGCGGCAGCGTCATACCTTTCTTCCTCAAAATGCGCAAAACGGGCGTCCTGCCCATTACAGATCCGCGGATGACTCGGTTCTGGATTACTCTCGAACAAGGCGTTGACTTCGTTCTTGCTAGTTTGGAGCGGATGATTGGAGGAGAAATATTCGTCCCCAAAATCCCGAGCATGAACGTCATGGACCTAGCGCGCGTCGTCGCCCCTGAATGCCAGACGAAGATCGTCGGAATCCGTCCGGGAGAAAAACTTCATGAGGTGATGGTGCCGGAAGACGATGCGCTGCATACGATCGAATACGACAGTTATTTCGCGATTCTCCCCGGCTCTCGCGAATGGAGCATTGACCACTATGTGAAGGCCAAAGCCAAAGGCGGACAGCTTTGTCCGGACGGATTCAGGTATTCGAGCGACAACAATAGCCAATGGCTAACGCACGAAGAGCTTCGCCGCATGGTCGGCACGGTGGCATCGGAATCAAACGAGTGATGGTGCAACATTTCCCTCGGTCCGGAATCCAAATCACCTGAAGTCATCCGGACGTTCGTAGCGGCCGGGTCGAGACCATCGGTTGGCCAAAGCCAGCACTGGTCAGTCCATTCCCAAACCGCACCTCGCTCCACATGAGCATCCTTGGAATTATCCCAGCTCGAGGAGGCAGCAAGCGGATTCCCAGAAAAAACGTCCGCTTTTTTGAAGGCAAGCCGATCCTTGCTTACTCAATTGAAGCGGCGTTGCGGACTCAACTCTTTGACGAAGTAATGGTTTCCACGGATGACTTGGAAATTGCCGAAGTGGCGAAATCCTTTGGCGCGAGTGTTCCATTTCAGCGAAGCCAGGCAAACTCGAATGACTGCGCGGGGACAGCAGAGGTGTTATTGGAGGTGATCGGAGATTACGAGCGGCGGCGCCAGGTTTTTGAATACGCTTGCTGTATCTATCCAACAGCGCCGTTAACAACCAGTGAATTGCTTAAACGAGGTTTCGAGGTCATGAAGCGAGCGAAGTATGATTCCGTTTTCCCGATCTTGCGCTTTTCCTATCCGATCCAAAGAGCGCTCGAATTCAAAGAGGGGCGAGTGCAAATGATTTGGCCCGAAAATTATGCCGCGAGGTCACAGGACTTGCCAGCGGCGTATCACGACGCCGGACAGTTCTACTGGTTTGGAGTTGAAGCTATGAAGAAGCAAAAGGCGCTCTTTATGAAGAATTCGGGCGCTATTGAGATATCGCCTTTGGATGCGCAAGATATCGACAACGTTGCCGATTGGAACATCGCGGAACTTAAGTATCGTTTTCGCTCTGGAAAGGACGTTGTCAAACTGTGATTGCAATTACTGGCGCGAGCGGATTGCTGGGCGCAAATCTCGTCCTCAGCGCAACAGAACGGAGCGAGAAGGTCTTCGCCTTTTCCTGCAATCATCCGATCGGTCCATGGAATGTTCCCTGTCTTCGTGTTGACTTGACCGATGAAACGGAAACTCTTCGCGCGCTTGGGGGGGCAGAACCCCGAATCGTTGTGCATACCGCAGCGCTGACAAATGTGGACCTGTGCGAAGAGAATCCGGATCTCGCCTATCGGATGAATGTCGCTATGGCCAAGCATGTCGCTCGAGCCGCGGCTCAAGCCAAAGCCCGATTGATCCTAATCTCGACGGATTCGGTTTTCGACGGATCGAGGGGGAACTACTCGGAAAGTGATGCGCCAAATCCGCTGAATGTGTATGCCAAAACCAAACTCGCTGCTGAATCAGCGGTCCAGGAAGAAGCGGAGTGCTGCATCATGCGAACGAATTTTTTCGGTTGGAGCCGGTATCCGCACCATAGTCTTTCGGAATGGATTGTGAGTAAGCTTGAAGCAAGAGCTCCCGTTCCGGGGTTCACCGACGTCATTTTCTCGCCCATTCTCGTGAACGATCTTTGCGACCTCATTTGGGATGTTCTAGAACGCGGTTGCTGCGGAATCTTTCATCTGGCCGGCGCTGATGCCTGCAGCAAGTTTGAATTCGCCTTGGCTGTGGCCAAGGTGTTTGGTTTTGAATCTGACAGGGTCCAACGTGCAACGCTTGAGTCGGCTCGACTTAAAGCGCCGCGTCCAAGAAATACTTCGCTCTCGACTCGGCGGGCTAGCGAAGCGCTCGGACGCAAGATGCCAGACTTGATTTCCGGCCTCGAACGTTTTCGAAAGTTGGGCAGCTCCGATTTTATCAGCCGATTGAGAGCTCAGTAACGCGCATGCAACGACTGAATTTCGGACATAGTTGGGTTAGTTCGACGGACCCGACTTATTTCGTTGCTGACATTTCGGCCAATCATGATGGCGATTTGCAGCGGGCACTTGACTTAATCCATCTCGCGAAGGCTTCCGGGGCAAATGCCGTAAAGTTTCAGAATTTTCGCGCACCGAAAATTGTGAGCGAGCATGGCTTTGCTGAGATGCAAGGACGCCTTTCTCACCAAGCCCAATGGAAAAAATCCGTTTACGAGGTTTATCAGGCTGCAAGCTTGCCGTGGGAGTGGACGCCAGTATTAAAACAAGAGAGCGACAAAGCCGGCATTGATTTTCTTTCCACTCCGTACGATCTCGAAGCCATTGAAATGTTGGACCCGCACCTTGTCGTTTTCAAAGTTGGTTCCGGCGATATCACTTGGCTGGAATTGCTGAAACTCGTCGCGAGTAAAGGCAAACCCGTCATCTTGGCCACAGGGGCTTCGGATCTAGGAGACGTCCAACGAGCGGTTCACGTCATCCGGTCGATCAATCCACAGTTGGTCCTGATGCAGTGCAATACGAACTACACCGGGAGCATCGAGAACTTCAAACACATCCACTTAAATGTGTTGAAGACGTTTCAGACCCTTTATCCGGATGTCATTCTTGGACTGTCGGACCACACACCAGGCTGCGTGACGGCGCTTGGCGCAGTTGCTCTTGGCGCGCGAGTCATCGAAAAGCATTTCACGGATGACACTCAGCGGGAAGGACCTGATCATCCGTTCTCGATGACGCCAACCACTTGGTGTGAGATGGTCGAGCGCACTCGAGAAATGGAGTATGCACTTGGAAGCACGGAAAAACGCATTGCGTCTAACGAAGAAGATACCGCCGTCATCCAGCGACGGTGCTTGCGGGCGGCGCGCAATTTAGCCGAGGGTACAGTTATTGACCGAACCATGATCGATGTGCTCCGCCCAGCGCCGAAGGACGCGATTTTTCCCTATGAGATCGAGCGAATCGTCGGATTGCGCCTGAGGCAAGATGTTTTGGCCGGTGAGCATTTCCAGTGGACTTCGATGGGAGACGCTGACTAACGATGCGAGTGCTCTACTTCAGTAACGGTTACACCGTTCACGATCGACGTTTCCTGCTCAAGATGGCGGAGTCATCGCTTCAGGTTTGGTTCATGCCGATGAGCGCTTCGGGGCTTTCGCTTGCGGCGCATCCGCTGCCGCCAGGCATTGAATACATCAGGCCAGCTCACGATGGTGGACAGGCTGTTCCGGCAAGCGATCGGATTCGATGGGTGGGCCACCTTGATCAAGTCGTGAATGAAATGAGGCCCGACATCGTTCACGCTGGGCCGATCCAGACTTGCGGGTTTATCGCCGCGCTGGTCCACCCGAGGCGGCTTGTCTTGATGTCGTGGGGCAGCGATATCCTGGAGGAGGCAACGAGAGACGATGAATCACTTTGGATTACTCGATTCGCCCTGAAGCGTGCCCATCGAATTGTTTGCGATTGTGAGGCCGTCCGCAACGCGGTGTGTGAACTCATTTCCTGCCCGAACGAGCGATTCACAGTTTTTCCTTGGGGGGTGGATTTCCGAAAGTTTTGTCCCGGACCTGACACCACATCTCTGCGGTCTCAGCTTGGATGGGAAAAGAATTTCGTGATCTTAGCGACTCGGAATTGGGAATCCGTTTATGGAATAGAGATATTGTTAGATGCATTTGACCGCGCGTATGCGAGGAACGC
This sequence comes from Verrucomicrobiota bacterium, assembly GCA_016871515.1. GTDB lineage: Bacteria > Verrucomicrobiota > Verrucomicrobiia > Limisphaerales > SIBE01 > SIBE01. Next base: position 1,222 of record VHDE01000005.1, on the reverse strand, counting down.
GAAGATTCGCCTTCTCTTACTCGGAGATGGCTCTCTTCGGTCAGTAGTCAATGACTTTGTCATCGCGCGCGGTTTGGAAAAAGCCGTGTGCCGGCCAGGCCTCGTTGATCCTGCAACGCTGCCCAATTACTATCGATGCGCCGATCTTTATCTCTGTTGTTCGCGTGCCGATGGGACATCGATATCACTCCTGGAAGGAATGTCCACAGGGCTGCCCGCGGCGGTAAGTAACGTCGGCGGCAACGGCGAGTGGATTCAAAACGGGTGCAATGGCTGGTTAGTTCCCTGCAACGACGCGGAGCAAATGAGTGACTCAATCCTCCTTGCGACATCGCAGAGTGCCCACGCGCGCCAAAACATGGCAAATCGGAATCGGCAAATCATCAAAGAAAGAGCCGATTGGGATCGGAACTTCGCCAAGCTTCTCCTGACTTACGAGCAATTGATGCGCGATAATCGCGAAGGCACCTCAAAGAACGCCTTTGCCCAATCGGCTGAGGAGCTCGAATAACGTGAACGAACTCGGAACCACCAATGCATCCTTCCAACGGGCCTGCATTTGTTATGAGCAATCCCGGTTTGACGAAGCCCGCGTCTATCTCGAGAAGGTAATCGAAGCTGAACCGAATCTGGCGACCCCATGCTTTTTGCTCGCCAACATTCACGATAAGTTCAAGCGGCAGGAACAGGCCCTCTTCTACCTGCTGAAGGGCGCAGCACTCGAACCGCAGGGCGTCCCGGCCCAAGTCCACTTGGATTTGAGCCGATACTTAATGGGACAGGGTCGCCTCGCCGAAGCGATCGAGAGTTGCCAGCGTGCCCTTAAGGTTGACCCCAAGTTTACGCCAGCGCGCGAATTGTCCGCCGAGTTGTATAGACGCCAGGGGAAATTGGATGAGGCTCTCAGGTCGTTGCGTGGATTGCTTGTAAAGGATCCGGCCTTGGATCAGTTCAATAATAAAGAACATGTTGATTACAGCTTATCGAGCAAGATTTGGGAGTTGACCCAGCAAATCGACCGCGTGCGAGACGAGTTGGAAAGCGATTCGTCTGTCACATCGACAGCGCGGGTCGAGGACCGAAATCTGTGGCACGAAGGAAGTGACTACGCTCGGATTGGTAAACTCGATGTGGCAGAGGAACAAATCCAGAAAGCGGTCCAAGGCTCGCCCAATTTCGCAGAAGCACATTTCAATTTGGGGGTGATTCGCGCCAGCCTTGG
>VHDE01000004.1 GCA_016871515.1 Verrucomicrobiota bacterium | reverse complement strand
AGCAGTCGAGACAATTCCTTACAGCCAAAAAACAGGCTGGAAAATTGGCGCTAAGTCCTCAAAACCGGCCGCCATTCTCCAGATCCACATGCAGGCAAAACACTTCCTTAGGCGACAGTTGGCCAAACGGACACTCCAAATCGCCGGACGGCCAGTAAGTAAACTGGTCTGGCCGGGAAATTGTCACATTGTGAGATATGACTCCAATTCAGGGAAACCCTTCCAGCCACCCTTCCACACCCGGTTCAGAGGAACTTTCTTATTGCCCCAACTTCTCCGGACGGCATGGTTATCACGCTTTGAAAAAGCAAATTCCTATGTGCGACCCGCTCTGGCGCGAGGTGTTGGTTAATGCAGAGGTCCTGTACAGTGGCTTCTTTGGCAAAGAGCCACCGGCGGTATTTTTGCGCGGGAGGACGCGATGAGCACAGGCACCGCGGGCGGCACATCCTGGTCATCACTCGCAGAGGCGGGGCATGGCGTTGTCACACCGTTTGCGCTGACGCTGGGCCAACGAACGGTGCGCGTGAGACGTATCCTTCGCCACCTGCCGGGCAAACGCCTTGTTGCCGATGCCGAGATGACAGGCAAGCGCGTACTGCTCAAGCTGTTTTTCCATCGACGCCATTGGCAGCAGGAGGTGGACGGCTATCGTCGCGCGGCGCAAGCAGGCATGAAGACACCACCCTTGCTGGAATCATTCGAGCAGGAAAGCGGCGGCGTATGCACCTACTACTTTCTGGAAGCCGCGTCACGACTGGATGAGCGTTGGCGCGCAGAGAGTGCCGAAGCGGTGTTGCAGCCGTTGTTGAAAGCACTGGAAGCGTTTTACTCCGCCCGGTTGTTGCAAAGCGATTTACACCTGGGAAATTTTTTGTTCGAAGGCGATGCGCTCTATGTGCTGGATCCTGCCAGCATGGTTACTTTCACGGGTGCAGAAGCCCGGCTCGACAACCTCGCTCTGTTGTTAGCACAGTTTCCCTTGGCAGATACAGCGCGTGTTGCGGCGGCAATTACCGCGGCTTTTTCCGAAGTGAGTGAGGAGGCGTTACGGCTGCGCGCGCGCGAACAGCAGCAGAAGCGTCGTAAGGACTTCCTGAAAAAAATTTACCGTGATTGCAGTGCAGTCAGCGCCTGGCAGAAAGCGCTGCCTTACGGACAACACCTGCGCATTCGCTGTGCGCGAGCTTACGCGGACGCGAGCCTGCGGGCGTGGTTGGAAAACCCGGCTACACAATCCGCAAACACGGGCTTTCTCAAGCGCGGCAACTCCACAACCGTCTCGCGTTGTGTGCTCGGCGGTCGGAGCGTCGTGGTGAAGCAGTACCGTTATAAGGATGTGTGGCGATGGTTGCGCCGCTGCTGGCGGCGATCACGGGCGAGCAACAGCTGGTATTTTTCACACCTGCTTCAGGACGCCGGCATCACCATACCGGAGCCGCTTGCCCTGGTGGAGCGCCGTTGGGGGCCACTGGTGCTCGAAAGCTGGTTTGTTAGCAAGTACGTTGAGGCAACCAGCTTGTTGGACGCCTGGCACAGCCGCGAGCCGGAAGCGTGGGAGCGCGCCGCCGTCGAGAACCTGTTTGCGTGCTTGCGCGAGCTCAGCGTGAGTCATGGCGACATGAAAGCGACCAACCTTCTGGTGAGCGGTAGAGAAATCTACTTGATTGATTTCGATGGTATGCGGGAATATCGGGACCGGGCGAGCGCGACCCGGGCTCTCGGAAAAGATAGGCAGCGGTTCCTCAGGAATTGGCCGTCGGGGTGAGGCAGATACAGTCGTATTGCACGGTGAGCGACAGCGCCGGATTGTTCGCCAGAACAAATTGTTGAAGCTCGTCAATGCTCGGGTAATCAGCCTCATCAGCCTCCGAGCCAAAACACCGGGCATCGTCAATCAGAATGACATGAGTTCTGATAGCATGCCTGAAAATGTGGCCCAACTCCTGGAAAATCGGGCAATGGAGAGCGCCCTGCCACTCGGCCAAGCCGACTGTCGCCGAAGCATCCGGCTGGAACGCGGACACATGACCTGGAAGGGCATGTCAATTTGCGGCCTTAGAACCGATTTCCGGGCCAGTTTTTCGCCCGTAAGGCGCCGCCTCCTCCTCTTGCAGGACCCACAAATCGTCGTCTGCCGCTGCGCTCTCCATCGCGCGTCTGGAAAGGATTAACGGCTTCACCCTTTCCAGAAAGCCAAGGCTCCCAACCGCCAAACTCTCCGTCCACCGGGGCTCCCGCCGCACCTCGCCTCGCGCAATTCGTTCCTTCAAGCTTGCGTCCAGATTCCTGCCGACTTCTTCGAGACTGCCGGTGCGCAAGCGCCAGCACAGCCGCTCTACGTCGATCACTCGGGTCCTGAAGCGCCCTCCAGGTTGATGCTTGGCCAATTCTGACCACGTGGCCAGAATTCGAAAGGCGACACTGGACGACACTTCTGAAGCTCTGGAAGGCGCGAAGCGTTTGGAGTGCGTCCGGCTTTCCACGGCTTGCCGGCGCTTTGGTGAATCGAGGACGTGGTCAAAAGTGGGAGCAAGCTCCGCGCACTCCAAACGCTGCGCGTAGTCAAGCCAACCGTGTTGAGCCTTGCCCGTGCAGCTGGAACGAACTTCTCCGGGTTCTTGGGACAAGCCTGCACTACACTAGCACTAGCCGCATCTGTTGGACGCTCATCGCCACTTGAAGACGCTAAGGATATTGGAAAAATCATCGGTCCACACAGCGGCTTTCGCGGGGCTGACGTTATGCTGCCAGCGCGGGTCGTGGGCTAGCGGGCCCAAGTCCTTTGCTTGGCGCGCCAGCACAACCCATTGTGAAGGTTCTTTCCCGTTCGGCTTGTCCTCCGTCAGATCATCCCAAACCAAAGCGATCAAGCCTGCGTTTTTCGCCAGGTTGCCAATGACAGGCGCCAAATCGAGATAGCGATTGGAAATGTGCATGGCCAGCATTCCGCCATCGGCAAGTTTCGCAAGATACAAATTGAACGCTTGCTCCGTTAATAAGTGCACTGGAATCGAGTCGGAGCTGAAAGCATCCAAGACGAGCAGACTGTAATGCTGACCCGGAGCTTCCCGCAGACGCAAGCGAGCATCGCCAAGAATGATCCGCGGTTTGACTTTCGCGCAGCGGTCCAGGTAGGTGAAAAGACGGTTGTCTTGGGCGACGCGAATGACGAGCGGATCAATTTCGTAAAAGGTCCAGGCTTGGTTCGTCGCGGCATAACAAATCATGGCTCCAGCGCCCAGGCCAATCACGCCAATGCGAGGCGTTCCGTTCGTCGCTTTGAACCCGCTCATTATCTTACCCAGCGGTCCGTTTGGGTGATAGTAAGCGAGTGGTTCGCATTGGCGCGCCGGATCAATGAACTGACGGCCGTGGGTAGTATTCCCATGGACCAACCGATGGAACGCTCCGGTTTCGTCCAGAGTCACGCGGGAGATGCCGAAGAAATTTCGATCGGCATAGATCGTTCGCCCGTGCATCTCCAAATAGAGATTGCCGCTGAGCAACAGCGCGGCAACGGCCAATCCGAACCGGACTGGACGATTGATGAAGGTATAACAAACAAATACCGGCAGGGCGAAAATCAGCGTATTGCTGAGGAGGCCTGGCTCCATGCCGACAATCGTCACGACCGCGGCGGCGGCGACGGTGAACACACCGAGCGCGAGTGCCAATCCTAAGTCGACCCAACGGAATCGCTGTGGGACGGGCAGCGACACCGCAACATCCTGCCTGCCTTTCGCAGGAACCTTGCTCGACGGACGGTTCGGGCCGGGTACTTGAGTTTCTGTGTGGCGCCTGCTCTGCCGTTTGTCCGGGGGAAGCGGCCGAGCCAAACAGGCCAGGACAATCGCGAGGGGATATTCGACGACGCCATTGAATAGAATTGGCGCCAGCAAGGCGTTGAACGCGCCCCCGAGAACCCCGCCAAGTCCCATCCAAAAGTAAAACTCAGTCAGTCCGGAAAGCTGAGGGCGATCGGCCGCCAATCGGCCATGAGAGACCATGCACGCAATAAAGAAGAACACGAGGTGCATGCAAAGCAACAACCACGCGGGATCCACCGCATTCGACAGGATGACGAAGAGGAGGGCAACCGCGGCAATGGGCAAAGCGCGAATCATCCAACTCCGCGGCAAGGGAGGTTTGCGAGCAAAAACCAAAATGAAACTGAGCAGATAAAGGCCCAACGGAATAACCCAAAGCAGCGGAATACTCGCGATGTCCGTCGTCAGGTAGGTAGTAACGCCCAACATCAAACTCGAAGGAACGAAAGCAAAGACGAGCCATCGCAAGCGTTGTTTCACAGTGACAGTGCCTTTTGCATCTCCGGCCGAATCTTGATTCTTGGCAACGATTCTCCTGGAACGCCGCCACGTGCTGACGGCACAGAGTGCAATGAGCAACGCCAGAATTGCGTAGCCGGCCGCCCAGACGGAACTTTGCCTGGACAAGCGAAGGTTCGGTTCAACGAGCGCCGGGTATCCGAGCAATGCAGCCAGGCTTCCAATATTACTCGCGCTATAAAGAAAGTATGGATCGGCGGCAGCTGCATGGCCGGTCATCGAGAACCAGCGCTGCAGAAGGGGACTTGTCGTGGCGACGACAAAGAAAGGCAAACCAACCGTCATGAACAAAACTCCGAGGAGCCAGAAGGCTGGACTCGATTGCGCCGAGTCCGCTTGAGCTCCCTGTTCCGCAATAGTGATCGGCAAAAATAGAATGGGCAGCAGCAACAGAACCAAATGCAAGACGGCCTGTTGTCCCAATTTCAATTTGGTGGCGACAAAGTGAGCGTAAGCATAGCCCGCAAGCAGCATGGCTTGAAAGAACACCAGGCAAACATTCCAAACCGCGGGCGCTCCTCCCATCAAAGGCAGCAGCGCCTTGGCGATCATCGGCTGAACCCAAAACAATAGCGCGGCGCCAAGCAGAAGCGTTGTTGCGAACAGTAGATAGACGGTCATGGCTGTCGATTGCGCGGACACAATCCGACGACAGCCGCGAAAGTAAAGCCTGCGTTTTGGTGGCGCCGACCGTCGCGTTGCTGGCTCGATGAGGTGGACTCGCGAGTTGGCAAGAAACACGTGGATTGGCTAAGAGCGACGCGCAGTCTTCTCCCTCGCTTCCATTCGGATGGAGGAGAGGGGGAAGACTTACTATCTGCTGCATCGACTGCTTAACTTAATGGCTGTGGCACGCGCCGTGCGGTCGCTTGACTTGAAAACACCCGACACTTAGTTTCAACCACATTAAACTTCGACGTTCTATGGACAACCAAACCGGTGCGCGGACATTCTTGTCCGCAGACGCAACCGAATATCCGACGGGTTTTACAAGCTCAAATACTGTTATTCCGGCGATACGGCAGAGTGAAACTCTGCGTTACGAACACGTCGTCCGCGTCGGCAGATGGTTCCTACTCGCCTTCGTCTTGCTCATTCACACAATTACACAGGCGGCTGAGATCGTCGTGCCGAAGACCAACGATCCCCAGCTGGAGATTTCGTTATTTGCCTCCGAGCCGCAGATCGTCACTCCAATTGGTTTGGCCATCGATCAACAGTCCCGGCTGTTCGTCATCGAATCTCATACGCACGAAACAAAGCCCGATTATCTGGGGCCGAAGCATGATCGCGTCAAAGTCTTCACTGATGCCGGCCAAGACGGAAAGCCAGAGAACGTTTCAATCTTCGCCGACGGCTTGCGCCACACGATGAACTTGGCGTTTTCTCCGAAACAGGAACTTTATCTAGCGCATCGCAGCGGCATTTTGATTTTGCATGATCGGGATCGGGACGGAGTTAGCGAAAATCGCTCGGCGGTCATCGAGTTGAAAACAGCTGGGACGTATCCGCACAATGGCATCGATGGAATCGCTTTCGCTCCGGATGGATGGCTTTATTTTGGTTTGGGTGAGAATCTCGGCCTTCCCTACACGGTGCAAGGCACGGATGGTTCAAAACACTCCGGCGGCGGTGAAGGAGGCAACGTGTTTCGTTGCCGTTCAGATGGAAGCCAAGTGCAATTGGTCGCGACTGGTTTTTGGAATCCGTTCGCCTTGGAATTCGATCGCGAGGGGAATCTCTTCTGCGTCGATAACGATCCCGACGGGCGGCCGCCCTGCCGCTTGCTGCATGTGGTCGATGATGCTGACTTTGGTTACAAGTTTCGCTATGGCCGCAGCGGCCAGCATCCGTTTGTGGCGTGGGATGGAGAACTGCCGGGCACATTGCCCATGGTGGCAGGAACAGGTGAAGCTCCTTCCGGCATCTTGGATTGCGGCAAAGCGCGCCTGCCAGTGAGGCGCCGAAACTCATTGCTGGTCACTTCGTGGGGCGACAACTCGCTCGAACTTTATCCGCTGAAAGCAGTCGGCGCTTCGTTTCGGTCCACCAAAGAAATCGTAGTCCAGGGCGACAAATCATTTCGCCCCGTAGCCATCGCCGCCAACGGCGAAGGGACGATTTACGTGACGGACTGGGCCGACCAATCTTACCCAGTTCACCAAAAAGGGCGGATATGGAGGCTTGCAGCGCGCTCTGGCGTGGGCTCTGTTCAACCGGCCACTGCCCGGAATGTTGAGGTGGCCCTCGAAGATAAATTAGAGCGGCTGCTCAATTCGACGTCGTCCACGAATTACAGCACATTGCTGGTAGCGGCCAAGGACGATGATCCTTTCGTGCGCTCGTCGGCCATCAGTGCGCTGGCACATCCGAATCACCGCGTAAACATCTTGCGCGACGTCGCGAATGCCGATGCCAAAGTTCGTTTGAGTGCCTTGCTCGCTTTGCGCAAAGGCAAGCACAGCCAGCCCGCTTCGATTCTCAGGAAATTCCTGGCCGATCCCGACGAACAGGTGCGGCTCATCTCATTGGTTTGGGCCGGAGAGGAAACCCTCATCCCACTCACGAATATTATCGACGTCGCGTTGACCGATGGGAATGTCACGCCGGCGGTCTTCAAGGCGTACTTGGCTGCCGCCGAAATTCTCACGGCGGCGGCGTCTCCGACGCCACGTCCTAAAGGACCGGTTTGGGATCAGGGCGCGACCGGATCGGGCTTGATCGAACGCATGTTGCGCGACGATTCCAAGCCGCCTGCGTTGCGCGCGATTGCCTTAACGATGGTTCCCAATATCGCGGACAATGAGATGGTCGATCTGCTGATTAAATTGATTCAGGGAACAGACCAGCGTCTGCGAATCGAGGCGATTCGAACGCTGGCTCAATCCGCTAGCAAACGCGGTAGCGATCTGTTGCAGGAAGTCGCGCTAGCCAAGACGAATTCTGGCGGTGTCCGTGCCGAAGCGGTCCTGGCCTTGGCTGCGCAGCCCCTGGATGTCTGGAAGAACTTTCTGCCATTGCTGGATGATCCGGAACCAGCCGTCCGCTTGGAAGTGGCGCGCACCTTGCGAATGTATGCCGCGGATGCTTCGATTTCGGCCGCTTTGGAAAGGAAAGCCAACACACTTGGTTCTGGTCCCGGCGGCGCCGCTTTGAAGGAACAACTCGACTTCGCACGCGCATTTGGCCGAGGTTCCGATGCCGGCAAAGCAGGCCTGAATCGTCCCGGGTCCGATGAACAATGGCCGACGGTGTTGAGCGGAGCAGGGGATGCGGACTCCGGGCGGCGGACTTTTTTCCATCCGGCCGTGACTTGTTCGAAGTGCCACCAAGTGCAAGGACGGGGCGGAAAAATTGGTCCGGACTTGTCGGTGATCGCGCGTTCGTCCGACCGAGCCAAGCTTATCCAATCGATTCTAAATCCATCTCAAGACGTAGCTCCGCAGTTCGTCCAATACCAGGTCGAAACAAAGAACGATCAGACCGTCGCTGGCCTCCTCAATGTGCGAACCGCTGATGGATCGATGACGCTGACAACGGGTGAAGGGCGAGTCGTCAATGTGTCTCACGAGGCCATCGTGTCAGTCCGGCAATCTCAAGTTTCTTTGATGCCCGACGGATTGGAAGAGTCGATGACCGTGCAGGATTTTCGCGACCTGCTGGCGTTCCTGCTTTCGTTGAAGTGAACCAAACCGTGAGTATTGGGATAACCAGGACCATGAGTTTGGGAGGACAGCTCCGCTGTGCCTTTCGGTGCAGGGAAAGATTTCTCCGAAAGAAAATTTCGCGCATTGAGCCTATGAACCGGCTGAGGCGGCACGCAGTCCCGGCTCCAGCCGGAAGCAATTGCCATCCGAAGAGCTGTTTCGCTGCCAGCAAATGCTGCCGCCTAAAGGCGGGACTACATGCCGGGACGTTCATCGGGAGAAGTTCTTGGACACGCTCATGAATGGCGAGAGTCAAAGCGGGAATTCATCGTGGTTAAGAACTATCGCCATCGGGCGAAACCCACTCTTCACTCTGATTCGCATCATTATCCTCGTTGTTTCGACGGTCATCCTTTTCGGCTATGTTTTCGTGGCTGTCAGGATCACAGGCATCAGCATGGCGCCAAACTACGTCAATGGCCGTCTCAACCTGGTGAACAAACTGGCCTATCGAAAGGCCGAGCCCAAACGAGGGGATGTGGTGGCCATTCGATTGGTTGGTGAACGCGTAGTATTGCTAAAGCGTATTATCGGCTTGCCGGGCGAACGCGTGTTTATGAATCAGACGCGCGTTTACGTCAACGGCGAGCACCTCAAGGAGCACTATGTCAAAAATGCAATCCATCGTTCCTGGACCGGAAAATATTGGATTCTGGAGAAAGACCAGTATCTCGTCATCGGAGATAACCGGCAAATGCCGATGAGCGCGCACTATTACGAAGTCTCGAACAAAAAGAATATCATCGGAAAGGCCGTGTTCTGATTACTGGGCTGATTCGCAATCTGAAGAGCATGGTGGACTACTATTGATACGCTGGGTTGCATGCACCTTCTCCCCATGAACCTGCGGGTAGGATAGGCGTCCCGCCTGTCCAGCAATTGCGTACCCACAGAGCAAGACAGGCGACACGCCCTGTCCTGCCAGGTTGATGGTCCCAGTGCGTGTCTGGCAACGTGATTGCGCAAGAGCTGAAGATGAACTTGAAGAAGATCGACCGAAGTTGGCTGATTATCACGCGTAGGAACAATTAAGCCATTGCGATGAAGTTGCGATGAATCATGGAACCAGACGCGGGACAAACCAATCCGGAAATCATGAGACGAAACAGTTATGAAATTATCCTCGAAGTGTCCAAGCTCGAAATTCGGCGTGGCACAACGAAGATTCTCGATGATGTCTCGTGGCGTGTCAGGCGCGGCGAACACTGGGCGATATTAGGCGCCAACGGCTCGGGCAAGACCTCGCTGCTCAGCGCACTAACGGCCTATCTGACGCCAACGCGGGGCACGGTCGAGGTTTTGGGCAGGCGGTACGGGCGCGCTAATTGGCCGGAATTGAGGAAGCAAATTGGCATGGTCAGTTCGGCCGTCCGCCAGATGATGCCCGAGGCTGAACCGGCGCTCGAAACAGTCATCAGCGGCAAATACGCGATGATCGATTATTGGGGCAAGATAACCGCCAGCGATCGGATCTGTGCGGCGCGCATCCTCAAGCAAATCGAGTGTGAATATCTTTCGCAGCGGCCTTGGGTTTATCTGTCGCAAGGGGAACGGCAGCGCGTGCTTATTGGCCGCGCGTTGATGGCTCGGCCGCGGTTGTTGATCTTGGATGAGCCGTGTGCGGGACTCGATCCCGCTGCTCGCGAGCAGTTCCTTTACTTTTTGCAACGACTCGGCTGCCGGCGCAATGCGCCAACATTGATCCTGGTCACGCATCATGTGGAAGAGATCATGCCGGTGTTTTCTCATGTGCTATTACTGAAAGCTGGGAAATTTCTGGCCGCCGGAGCCAAGACTTCGGTTCTGAAATCAAACCTTCTCTCCGCCGCGTTCGGCACGGCTATCCGGTTACGTTCGGCACAAGATCGCTTCACTATCTCGGTGGCGCCGAAAGCACGCGTGGTTGTTTAGAGCGCCGCGATTGGCTATTCCTCAGCCCTCTGGCCGATTCCCTTCACGCTGCTTATCCTCAGCGCTAACCTCAGACGACATGCTGACCGGTGCAGTCCAGAAGGCGGTCCTGCGCCGCGGCGGTAATAGGATCGTTCTTTCCCACTGGACACCGCCAAAACGATGGCGGCCGATCCGGTTAAGAATATCGAGAAGAAGGATTTGTCCGTTGGCTTTATTCCTATCACCTGCGCCACGCCGATGCCCACATCCGCGTAATTCCGTTAGTTAACAACCGAATATTGGTTCGCGGATGTGGGCATCCGCGCTCCGATGGTAGCGTCAAAGATGTTACCCCGCAGGCGTATTTGCAGCGTTGGAACAGATGCACACAAAGATTCCAGGCTTTCGTCTCGGCATTTATGTTTTCAAAGATGCCGAAATCGTAGATTTCGCGGCGCCGCATGGCGTCTTCTCCGCAGCCCGCCGGTTCGACCCAGAGCTGGAGGCGTTTCTCGTGGCGGATAGCGCGAGGCCAGTGCAAACCCAAGCCGGCTTTGCCGTTCTCATCAAGAGTTCCGGCGCCGGTATGGCGCCAATTGATCGGCTTGCGAAGCTCGCGCCAGCGTGCCGGATCAGCCGAGCGCGCGTCGTCGATAGCGGGCGCATCATCACCGCCGGTGGAATCGCGTCCGGAATGGAAATGGGTTTCTATCTTCTGCGCCGCGCCGGATACGATGACGCCTTTATGAACGACGTTGCACGCGTCATGGAATATCAGCAGGCCTGGCAGCTCTACCACGGCGATCTTGAAGTCTCCACCGTCTCCTCACCTCAACCACAAAAAAGCAAATGAAACAAATCCCGAAACTACCTGCCACCTCACTCACGGGAAGCGCGATGGTATTAGCCATCAGCGCTTCCGTTTATGCGCAATCGTTTGTCGGTCCCGGGACCGGCCAGCCAGCGCCGCCGCCTCCACTGAAACCGGCCGGGGCCGCGACACCGTCCGCGCCAGCCGGCGAGCCTGGTCCCATTGGCAAGTTTGTCCACGCGGCTCTTCCGGAAAGTATTGCGAAGGGAAAATTCAACTTGAACGTGCGCGCACGCTACGAATTCGTCGATCAAGACGGCGTCGCAGCAATCACAGACAAGTCGCATGCGCCAACGATGCGCACACGCTTCGGCTATACGACAGCGCCGCTCCACGGCTTTCAAGGAATGTTGGAAGGCGAGAACATCACCGCACTCAGCTTTGACGACCAATACAACGCAGCCGGTTCGAATGGCGAGCCGACGCGTCCAGTGGTCGCTGATCCGGAAACGACCGAACTGAATCAGGCATGGGTCAGTTATTCTTACACCAATTTGTTTGCGCTCAAAGGAGGCCGCCAGCGTATCGTTCTGGATAATCACCGGTTCATCGGTGACGTCGGGTGGCGGCAGAACATGCAAACGTTCGATGCTGCAACTCTTGAGAGCAAGCCAATCCCAGGGCTCTCGTTGTTGTAGAGTTATTTGTGGGAAGTGAACCGCCCGTTCGGCGACGTGGACGGATTGCCCCCAGGTAACCGCGACTTCGATTCGGATTCGCACCTTCTCAATGCTTCCTACAACAAGTGGAAGCACGGACGGTTTGTTGGCTACACGTACCTGCTTGAACTCGAGAACAGCTTAGGCGCAGCCGCTTCGGGCGCCAGCTACGGCGGTTATTTCGCTGGCAGCGCACCGGTGAGTGACAAGGTTAGCCTTGGTTGCCGGGCGGAGTTCGCGTGGCAGACCGATTACGCGGACAGCCTGCTCGATTACGGGACCGAATACTACAACTTCGAGTTGGGCGCCAACATCAAACCTTTTGCGCTTGGCGCCGGTTATGAAGTGCTCGGCTCCGATGCAAATGACCGTCTGGCGGGAGGTCGAGCGAGTTTCCGGACACCATTGGCGACGCTGCATGCCTTCAATGGTTGGAACGATCTTTTCCTCAATACGCCGGCAGTCGGCTTGCGTGACTTCTACGCCTATGCCCAAGTCACTCTGCCGTGGCAAGTCCCATTACGTTTTGTTTATCACAAGTACGAGGCCGATAGCGGTAGCGCTGATTTTGGCCACGAGTTCAATGTCATGGCAACAAAGTCGTTCGGCAAACACTGGACTGCTATGCTCAAGTATGGCTTCTACGACGGCGAGGACGCAGCTCCGCCAGCAATAGCTGTCCCGGACATCGACGTCCACAAATTCTGGACGCAACTTGAGTTCAATTATTAACGAGGCGCGACATTTGCCCCGAAGCTGATTAATTAATTAGCAAAGCATCCATCGACCTGGAAACCGCAGTTGTGACCGCGAAAAACACGAAAGACACGAAATAAGAGAAGATTGCGAAGACCGGGGAATTCACTCGCTGAGTGAAATCAACTGCTAACAGAAGTCCTTCTTTTTTCGTGTCTTTGTTGTTTTTCGTGGTTTGAATCGCCGCGTTTAGGTTCAACACAGTAGGACAGCGCGTCTCGCCTGTCTATGCTCTTGGTGTACGCAAATGATGGACAGGCGGGACGCCCTATCCTACGTTCGGGTTCATGGGGAGACGAGTCCTCGCGGAGGTCGCTGTCCGAATAGTAGTGGAGCGTGTTACGGCTCCTCCTTTATCCGATAAAAGTAAGGAAGACTATTATTAGGCAGGGTATCTTGAAAAACGTTTTGCGGCGGCGTTGCTGACAATCTCTCCGCGATTCGAGTGAAGCCGCCGTCCACACGAGTTGATCGTTCTACGCTGTACAAGCGGTTTGCTGTGCTGACCCATCGCAGTCTGAGGGAGGATGCGCCGGATCTCTCTACGCCAAGAATCTTGAATGCAGTCGCTGTGGCGCCTAGCGGGTCTGTCCCGGCCCGAAACTCCAAAACGTCGGATGTGCCGTCGCCGTCCGCATCGGATGAAGCGTTAGCGCGCTGGAGCGAATTGAAATACTGGCGTTCCCAGGCATCACCGATGTCGTCGTTATCCGAGTCGAAAAAGCTGACAATCCGCAAGGCATCCACTTTATTCGTGTCATTGGCGGAAGCCACATTGAAGTTGATGACTTGCGAGGAGTCAGCGGCCGCATCCGCCGGCGTTTCAGCCTGGACGACCAGTCGAAGCTCCTTCTGTTCGCCACTGGCGAGAGAGGCCGAAGTCCAGCCTGGCCCGGTCACCTGCTGAGTGATATTGCTGCCGCTGGCTGCTTCGAATACTTCCAACTTCCAGGGGCCGCCTCCAGCGCTTGTAGTGACGAATAATTGATCGGAAAAGGCGCTCGTGTTCTGCAACGTAATCAAAAGCGTTTTCGCTGCATTGGTGCTTACCGCTTGTTGAAGAGATTGCGTGCCGGAAAATGAACCCTTGCCAATCTCGGTCGTTTCGCCATCGCGCTTGACCCAAGTGTCCGGTTGAAACGATCCTTCATCGGCAATCAAAATCTGGGAGGCTTCGAGACCTTTCTCAGCGAGAAGATCGGACGCCCACGATTCATAGGCAATCAACCGGCTATCGCCGCTGAACGAGATCGATTGACTATGTTCGTTTCCCAGGTTGCCACTCCGAGTGCGGCTAACCGGCTTTAGGGAGCCGGACTGTATGTTGTACAAAAAGACTTGAGCAAAGCGGTTGCTCGCATTGACGGCCGGAGCCGTGGGCCCTTCAGTGGTGAATCCAATCCAAAAGCCATCCGGGCTAATGGAATGGCGCGTGCCCTTGACCAAATCGGGATTAATCCGCGTGATTCGGCGCACCTTGCGATCGTAAACGAAGACATCCAATAGTTTGTTCGTGTCATCCGGCACGAGATTCTCGGCCCGAGACGCGAAGAGAATATAGTTGCCGTCGCTCGACATGCTGACGCCGCCACTGGAACCGTTCGAAGCTCCCCCCGTTGGTGTCCGCGTGATCAATTCAATCGTCCCGTTCGTCCTGCTGTAGATGAAAACGTCTGACCATTCGTTTGTATCTGGAGTGACGAGATTGCTGGCAAAAGACTGGAACGCCACGATGCTGCCGTCCGCAGAAATTGCCACGCCGGCGCTGTCGGCATTGCCGGTCTCGCCGTTGGGAGCCAAGCTCGCGCAAGTGGTTTCGCGGGTGACGCGGTTGTAAAGGAAGATGTCGAAGTTGCTATTGGTGTCCCCCGTCACGAGGTTGTCAGCCAAGCTTTGATAGGCGATCCACTCGCCATTCGCGCTGATGACAGCCGATTCGCTTCCACGGTTGGCCTGCGCTCGGCTCGTTGACAGGCTGACTCGCAGGATCGCGCCGGAAAGCCTGTCTCTGATGAAAATGTCTTCGCGCGAGTTGGTGTCGCCCGGAACAAGGTTGCTGGCGAAGGATTGGAAAACAATGTATCGGCCATCCCCACTGATTGACGGATACTCGCTGCGGGAATTGCCAAACGTGTTGCCTGTTCGGCTGACGGCAGTGGTTCGCTGTGTCACGCGATCAAAGAGAAAGACATCCTCTACATCGTTGAAATCAGCGGGCGCCAAATTAGACGCAGCCGATGCGAAGGCCACGTATCGTCCATCTGCACTGATGGCAGCAGCATAACTGTTGTCGTTGCCTGGCGTGCCATCGATCGCCTTGGTCGCGTTCATTCGGTCCGGCGCTGAGAATGGCCGGTAGGTTACGGCATGAACGGCATCGATTACAGCGACGTCCTTGGCTGGGCGAATGGCCAATTCAATGTCCAGCGTTCTTTCCCCGGTTGTCAAATCCTGCGGCGTCACTTCAAGCCGCAGCGTCAGATTAGTCGCGGGCTGAAGCAATGGAGACGTCCATCCGGTGCTGAGAGCATCCGTTGTGATGCGACGCCCGCCGGAGGCCGCATCGTAAAGTTCGACCGTCCAGCCTGGGCGAGCGCCTGCCGCTGTGAGCACGAACGCGTTCTCACTCGACCCAGGATTCTCGATCTTCAACTCGTACGTCGCTGCCGCCGTCACTGCGACTGCTTGCGACTTTCGTTGTGTGACATCGCGCCCGATTACCCCGTCTCCAACGAATGGTGTCTCCCCGGTATTTCGGATTGACAGGTCAACAGGCGCGGCGCCGCGGTCGAAAACAAAGACATCAACCGAAGCATTGCCGTCCGCTGGCACCAGGTTAAACGCAATCGAATGAAAAGCGACGTAGCGGCCATCTCCGCTGATACGAGGAGCAAAACTGCTCTCGGATGGAGGGAATCCCGCGCCATTGAAAGGCAATCGTGTGACTCTTGAAGCCAGGCGATCGTAGAGAAAAAGGTCCAAAGCGACCCCCTCCAAGCCCGGCACGAGCGCATTGGCCAGACTCTCAAAAACGACGTAACGACCGTCCGGACTGATATGAGGACTAAATGAATTTTCATCCCCAGGCGTCCGGGTGTTCGAGACACTGATCCGGCGTGTCTGTCCCAGTTCCCGGTCCCGCAAGAAAACGTCGGATCTGCCGTTGACATCATTTACATCCAGATTTGATGCCATCGACTCAAAAACCACAAACCGTCCATCGCCGCTGAGAGTTGGAAACGAGCTGTCCGCGTTGCCGACCGCGTCATTTGAACTTCGGCTGACCAGTTCAATCTGGCTCGTGTTGCGGTCATAAACGAAGACGTCGAAGACCCGATTCAAGTCCCCTTCCCAAAGTTGCGAGGTGGCCGAATGAAACGCGACGAATTGACTATTGCGGCTGATGAACGGACGGTCGGAAGGAGCCGAGGGCTCGATGCCGCCTGGGGCAACGTTAATCCGAATCGTTGTCTTCTCTTGCATGTCTCGCAGAAAGATGTCTGCAGCTCTATTGTTGTCGCCTGTGACAATATTTGCTCCCACCGAAGCAAAAGCGATGAACCGTCCGTCTCCGCTGATGGAAGCGTTGCCGCTATCGCCGTCAGACCACGCTCCATTCAATCCACTGCTGACCAACTCGATTTGGCCCGTCAATCGATTGTAGAGGAATACATCGAGAACACCGTTGGCATCGCCGGGAACAATATTGCTGGCCAAGGAATGAAAGACGACGAACCTGCCATCGTCGCTGATCGAAGGCGCGGTGCTCTGGTCGTCCGTCGGATCGCCGGTGGAAGCGCGGCTTATCTTGGTAATTGATCCGGACACGCGGTCATGAAGAAAGATATCCTGGGCCGCGTTGCTGTCGTCCGGCACCAAGTTGGTGGCGTCCGATGCAAACACGACGTAACGGCCATCGCCGCTGATCGAAGGCACGAAACTATCCAGATCGCCGAGAACTCCTTGGCTGCTCTTGCTTGCGGCGCGGATACCAGCGGTAAAGACATTAGTAAGCCGCGGATTGGAAGGCGTCGAGGGTGGGGGAGTCAGATTTTCAAAAGCCTTGGCGA
Organism: Verrucomicrobiota bacterium; assembly: GCA_016871515.1. Classification (GTDB taxonomy): domain Bacteria; phylum Verrucomicrobiota; class Verrucomicrobiia; order Limisphaerales; family SIBE01; genus SIBE01. The sequence goes on along the minus strand of VHDE01000004.1, from coordinate 95,576 downwards.
CGTTCAACCGGCCGTTCGCGATGACCTTGCCTTCCCAAGCCGGCACGCGATCAACCGAACGAATCAAGATCGACCGAACGTCCGCGGGAGTTAAGCCCGGCTTTTTCGCAAGGAGAAGCGCAACGGCGCCCGTAACGTGAGCGTTGGCGACCGACGTCCCGCTCAACGTCGCGTAATCGGGCGCCCCTTTATAGGCGTTCACAATCAGGCTCCCGGGCGCCGCCAGATGCACCGTCGTTCCTCCGTAATTGCTGAATACGGCCGGTTCGTCGGATCGAGCAGAGGCAGCGACGGAAATGTTGCCGGGACAATCGTAGCCCGCCGGATAAAACGGTTTGTAATCGTTATTCTGATGATCGTTGCCAGCGCCGCAGACACTGATGATCCCATAATCAGCGGCCGTGCAGATGGCATCCTTCATCGTCCTGCTGGGATAGGTTCCGCCCCAACTGTTGTTTATCACTCGCAGATTAACCCCTTTAAGGTTCAAACCGATGGCGTATTCGTAGGCCGTGGCTGCTTCGGCAATCGTGCTGAACGCGTCCACGGAGAAGATTCGAAGCCCGATGAGTTGGACTTCCGGGCTGACCCCGGCAGCTCCAATGGCGTTATTTTTGACGGCGCCAATAGTTCCGGCAATGTGCGTGCCATGGCCGAGATCATCCATTGGATCGCCATCCTTATCTAATAGGTCGATGCCATGGATATCGTCGATGTAATCGTTTTGATCGTCATCCACTCCGTTGCCGGGAATCTCGCCTGGATTTCGCCAAACGTTCGCGGCCAAGTCCGGGTGCCGATAGTTGATGCCAGAGTCAATCACCCCAATGACAACGCGCGGAGTATTCGTCGCTTGCGACCAAACCTTAGGCGCCTCAATCTTTTCCAGCCCCCAAAGTTCTGAGAGCCTGGGATCATTGGCTGCGGCCAACAAGCGAACTCGATAATTCGGTTCTGCGTCCAGCACATCGGGAGAGTTGCGAAGTTGGTGAAGCGCTTCGGCAACGTCCATCTCCGGCGGAAGACTCACTAACTCCCAACCAATTCTGGAAAATTTCTTGCGGACCTTTGCGCCAGGCAGGCTGCCGAGAGATTGATCGCCCACGGAGCTGCCATAGGCACGGCGTTTCACCAGAATCTCCCCGGGGACCCAATCTCCAGAAACGGCGCGCCCTATGTCTGGCGCATGGGAAGTTCTTGGACGAGTGTGCGGTTGGCTGAACGTCGCGGCCGAGGGTATCGGATCGTTGCCTGCATGGGCCGGAACAGGGGCATTGGTGAGCCATCCGATAAATGCTAAAGTTAGAGCTGCGCGAAGTGTTGCCATGGGAAATCTAATTTTCATATCGTTCTGTCCTGCCCCTGAGACGGCGCTTTCTCTTCGCCGGTTGCGACAGGGATTACAAGCTTATAGTTAGTGAGAGTCGTCCCAAATCAGTCCGTTCCTGTGGTGAACTTTCCTCACAGGAAGTCGACTTATGCGTAACAATCATGCTAAGCTTGGATAATTCAAACGCTACCGAGTGCCTTCTTGGGTATTTCAGACAATGAGACGAATCAATGCTTGATGATTTTGTCGTCCAATGTCGCAGGAACTTCGAACACAGAAGCGTCGTAAACGACAGTGAGGTTCAGGGAAAGTTCCATTCTTCTTTTTGACACGCATTGCACCCATGAACCGGAGCGCGGCATGTAGTTCCGCCTTCAGGCGGCAGCCTTTTGCCGGTAGCGAAACAGATTTGCGGATAACAATCGCGCCGGCTGAAGCCGGGACTACATACCCGCACCGTCAGGTTCATTGTCCCATGCGCGAAAAATGTGTTTGGGAGAAGTCTCTCGCTGAGTGATCAGCAAGGATGTCAGTCCATGGGCAAGATGTTTGCTTACACCTGATCGGCCTTGAACGGCTCAATCGCGTCAATTCTATAGCGCTTCTTCGCCGAATCAGTCTCAAATTCAACCTGCTCGCCCACTTTATGGTTGAGGAGAGATTGGGCCACTGGCGTCAGATAGCTGATCACGCCTCGTTCCGGATCGGAATCCCACGCGCCTAGAATAGAAAACGTTTCAGGATGTTGAGTGGAGAGTTCTGTTACTTTGACTTTTGTGCCGAGGCTGACGACATCAGTTTTGGGATTCGCAAAATCGGTTCCGCGCGCCCGGACCAATTGATTTTCCAATTCCGCCTTGCGCCGCATGAGGAGCTTTTGCATTTCCTTGGCCGACTTGTACTCGTGGTTTTCGCGCAAATCGCCGTAGCTCCGCGCAATGGCAATCTCCTTTGAATTCGCTGGAATCTTCTTCTGCACTAATTCGGCATACTCATTCTTCCGCCGTTCGAGACTTTCCCATGAGACAACAAAGGTCGATTCTTGTTTGGTTTGATCGCCAGTAATCAGCGATTGAACGGCGGGGTAACTCTTGACGATGCGCGCGAGAAGCGACCGTTTGTCCATGTCATCAAAGCATGGCGAGAGCTGCAAGGCGCGCGTTAAGTCCTTGATCACATCGAGATCGGCCGAGCCAATTAACTCGACCAGCAGATTTTGGTCATCGAGGATAAAGTCGCGCAGCCGATTTGATTTTTTCTCGTTGAACTGGTCCCGTTCCATCGCCGTCAACATGGCGCGAAAGACTTCCGGTCCCAGGATATCGGCAAAGCTATCGGAGCGTTCTTTGGCCAGCCAAAGCAGCAATTCGCTGCTGGCTTGATGCTGGCTGATCAAACGCCCCAGATGCTCCTTTAGAAGATCAAGCTTCCCGTCGTGAATGAGGAGAGCCGTGCATTCGCTGCAGAGCTTGGCCGATATGGAATTGAGCGCTCCAAGGAGAACGCCAGCCCACTGCTCTGGATTGGCCTCTTTGAACGATTGGAGAGCGCGTTTGTGCTTGGCGGCCGGAACAGCTTCGAGGATTTGTCCTGGTTTTGCCGATAAAGACCAGATCGCCGCTTCGTTCAATTCGGATTCCGTTGCAGGCAAACCGGTTGCCTGACGAATCTCATCGCGGATGAAAATCCCTTCGAGAGCTAACGCGGATTGGGTGCGTTGATGACTGGCGATATCTGCGTTCAGAGTCTTGATGACCTCGGCAGCAGCGGCTTTGGCGTCGGTCAGGTCGGCAACATTTTTGAGCAATTCATTGGCAACGGCGAGCTTTGCTTTGAGGCCCTTGGCCAGGCGAAACGCTTCCATAAGCCGGTCTTGCAGCGAGATTTCCTTGGCTTGATAGATAATTGGGTCGGCCTTCTTGGCGGGCAATTGAAAATGGCCATCCTTCTTCAATTCGCGTTTGGCAACTTCCCACCATTTTTTCCAATCATCCGCAATAACATCCGGAACGAGCACCTGTTGAATCTGGTCCAGAGTCGCTCTTCCGCCATAACTCTGCAGAACTAGTTTGATCAAATCCAGATGATGCAAAGCCGCCATTTGGAGAAGCGCCGCAAGGTCTGCAGCCTTTCGAGCGAGAATATGTTCGCTCGAAATTGGCTTTAACGATTCGGCGGCGAAGTCCAGGTCCATCGAATGACCTGCCTTGGTTTGGAAATCAATGGTTAACCGGCAGAAGACCGTGTCAACGGTCGTAATTTTTCCAAAACCCCAGCTTCGATGCATGCAGTAACCGCTTTTGGCGAGCTGCAAGAGCGGTTCCAAATGGAGCCGGGTAATTTTCCCGGCGGCGACTAGCTTTTCAAACTCTTCTTTCATACATTATGACAACGTCTCGCATCCACTATGACTCGGTAGCATTATTAAGCGTGAGTTCTGAAAAACCAAGAGAAATTGCCGTTCGTGCCCTGCAACGACACGAGGAATCAACGGATTACATCGAGAATATCTTGGAAGATGAGTTAAGACGCGCGTCGATTGCCGCCCTCGATCGTCGTCTTGTCGAAGAGCTGACCTTTGGCGTAGTCCGCTGGAAAGCGACGCTTGATTGGCTGATCGATCACAAGGCGTCCGGACGCCGACAAAAACCGGCTTTGCGCATTCTCTTGCGGCTCGGTTTGTACCAGATCTTTTGGTTGACCCGCATCCCCGATCACGCGGCGGTCCACGAAACCGTCGAACTGGCCAAGCGATTAGGCTTTGGGCCTCAGTCCGGCTTCATTAATGCCGTCATCAGGGCCTACGTTCGTGAGAAAGAGGAAACGAAGCGCCTCGTGGATAACCTTCGAGAGACAAAACCGGCGATAGGCTATTCGCATCCTGAGTGGCTGGTTGAGCGATGGGCAAAGCGTTGGGATAAACGGGAGCTCTTGCCGCTCCTCGAGTGGGACAATACTCCGGCAAGAGTCTTCGCCCGGGTCAACACTTTGGCGACCGACGCGGCCCATCTCATCACTCAATGGCGCGCCGAAGGAGTTGAATACGACTTTTTTCAGCGCGACTGGACCGGCGAGAATCTAATCTTCGAACTCAAATCGTTTCCGTCGCTGAAAACATTGCCTAGCTTCGGCCAGGGCAAGTTTTATGTTCAGGACCCGAGCACGCTTCTGGCAGTTCGTGAGTTGAATCCGCAACCGGGTGAGCGCGTGCTCGACCTTTGCGCGGCGCCAGGAGGAAAGACGACATTCATCGCGCAGGAAATGGACAATCGGGGCCAGATTGTTGCCGAGGATGCATCGAATGACCGGCTTAATTTGGTGCGCGAGAATTGCGTTAGGCTGGGCGTCAAGTGTGTGGAAACCGTCCTGCCGCCGATCGCTGAAACTCAACCTAGACCATTATTCGATCGCGTCCTGGTGGACGCTCCTTGTTCGAATACCGGCGTCATGCGCCGGCGGGTTGATTTGCGCTGGCGCATTCGTTGGCAGGAGATCGAGCGGCTCCAAAAGGAGCAGGGCAAGTTATTGGCCGTCGCTGCAGCGCGGGTCAGGCAGGGGGGGATTCTGGTCTATAGCACCTGCAGTTTAGAAACGGAAGAGAACGAGGAAGTGGTGCGGACATTTCTTAAAGGGAGCCCTGGCTTTCAATTGGAGAGCGAGCGTGAACTATTGCCGTTTCGCGACGGTGTCGATGGCGCTTATATCGCTCGATTGTCCAGGAAATGAATTGTTCGAGATGAAGAAAATCTAAATCTTGGCCCCGAAACTCTTGCGAATTTGCCAGCTCCGGACAATTATTTACGCCCTGTGACCGCCGGAGCGATGGCTTCGGCCTTTCAAAACTAAGAGAGCAACTATTATGAATGAAGCTAGCAAGTGTCCGTTCACGGGCAAAATTCACAAACAGACGGCCGGCGGCGGCACATCGAACCGCGACTGGTGGCCGAATGGGTTGAAGATCGAGCTGCTGCACCAGCATTCCGCCAAGTCCAATCCAATGGGCCAGGCATTCAACTATGCTAAAGAGTTTAAGAGCCTCGACTTCGCCACCCTGAAAAAAGATCTCGCGACGCTGATGACCGACTCGCAGCCCTGGTGGCCCGCCGACTTCGGCCACTACGGCCCTTTGTTCATTCGCATGGCGTGGCACAGCGCCGGCACCTACCGCACCGGTGACGGCCGCGGCGGCGGCGGCAGAGGCCAGCAGCGGTTTGCGCCGCTCAATAGTTGGCCGGACAACGTCAGTCTAGACAAGGCGCGTCGCCTGCTTTGGCCGATCAAGCAGAAGTACGGCCAGAAAATTTCGTGGGCCGACCTGATGATTCTCGCGGGCAACGTCGCCCTCGAAACAATGGGATTCAAAACGTTCGGTTTCGCCGGCGGACGCGAGGATACTTGGGAGCCAGATCACGACGTCTATTGGGGTGCTGAGACCACGTGGCTGGCTGACAAACGCTACACAGGCGACCGCGAACTCGAAAACCCGCTTGCCGCTGTCCAGATGGGACTCATTTACGTCAACCCAGAAGGCCCGAATGGCAATCCCGATCCCGTCGCTGCGGCGAGAGACATCCGCGAGACCTTCTCCCGCATGGCGATGAACGACGAGGAAACCGTGGCGCTCATCGCTGGCGGCCATACGTTCGGCAAGACCCACGGCGCTGGCCCTGCAACCCATGTGGGACCTGATTGCGAAGCTGGTGATATCGCTGAGCAAGGCCTGGGCTGGAGGAATACTTTCGGCGCCGGCCACGCCGGCGACGCAATCACCAGCGGTTTGGAAGTCACCTGGACTACGACGCCGACGAAGTGGGGTAATGGTTTTTTCCAGCACCTGTTCGGCTACGACTGGGAACTGACGAAGAGCCCGGCCGGTGCGCATCAGTGGCGGCCGAAGAATGGCGCCGGCGCAGGCGCCGTCCCGCACGCGCACGATCCTGCGAAGCGAATCGCGCCCTCGATGCTGACCACGGATCTCGCCCTGCGGTTCGATCCGGCTTACGAGAAGATTTCACGGCGTTTCATGCAGAATCCCGACCAATTCGCTGACGCATTCGCGCGCGCCTGGTTCAAGCTGACCCACCGCGACATGGGCCCGCGTGCGCGTTATCTCGGCCCGGAAGTGCCCGCGGAAGAACTTATCTGGCAGGACCCCATTCCTGCCGTGAATCACAAATTGGTTGATGCGCAGGACATCGCCTCTCTCAAGGGCAAAATTCTGGCTTCCGGTCTCTCTGTCTCGGAGCTTGTTTCGACCGCATGGGCGTCAGCATCGACGTTCCGTGGCTCCGACAAACGCGGTGGCGCCAATGGCGCCCGTGTTCGTTTGGCGCCGCAGAAGGATTGGTTGGTGAATCAACCGGCCCGACTGACCAAGGTAATCAAGACTCTTACGGACATCCAGTTAACGTTCAATGCCGCGCAGCCGGGCGGCAAGAAGGTTTCACTGGCTGACCTGATCGTTTTGGGCGGGGGCGCAGGCATTGAGCAAGCGGCGAAAAATGCTGGTCACACGGTCACCGTTCCGTTCGCGCCGGGACGCATGGATGCGTCGCAGGAGCAAACTGATGGTGCCTCGTTCGAGGCGCTCGAGCCTATCGCGGACGCATTCCGCAACTACCTTAAAGCCAAATACAGCATCCCGTCCGAAGCGCTGATGATCGATCAGGCGCAATTACTCACCCTGACTGCGCCTGAACTGACCGTGCTCCTGGGTGGCATGCGTGTCTTGAAGACCAACTTCGGAGGTTCACAGCATGGCGTTTTCACCAAGCGGCCCGAAGCGCTCACCAATGACTTCTTCGTGAACCTCCTCGACATGTGCACAACCTGGAAAGCAGCCACAGAGAATGAGGCGATATTCGAGGGCCGTGATCGCGCCACGGGCGCACTCAAATGGACCGCCACCCGTGTCGACCTGATCTTTGGCTCGAACTCCCAACTCCGGGCTTTGGCGGAGGTTTACGGATGCGCGGACTCTCAGGAGAAGTTTTTGCGCGACTTTGTCGCGGCGTGGAACAAAGTCATGAACCTGGATCGGTTCGAGCTTGCCTCAGCTTAGCTAGAGCTTGTCTCCAAAGGGCGGATTTCGTGATCTTAGTCCCGCACTTGATCTCGCACTTAGTCCAATTCTGCCCATTTTGACGAAGTGTAGGATCAAGTGTGGGATTAAGATCCTTCAATTCACGCATTTTGGGACAAGCTTAGCTAGTGCGTCGCACGAGAGGCCCTTGGAGCGAGTCGTAAGAGGTAAACGAGTTCGGCTTCGACTTGATGAAGGTACTCTTTCGCCGCTCGTTCGTGTGCAGCAAAGATCAATGATTGATTGATTCTTCCCTGTTCGAGATGAAGCGACGCCAAGTTTTGCTGTTTGAATGTCTACTGAATCAGGCAGGCGTCCCGACAGCAACGAGCTTTTGGAACAAGCGAGCGCAATGAGCGGGAAAAGTGCGAGTCTAATCAAGGAAGCGATTCTGAAGCGTGCAGTCAAAGTTTCACCATTCGCTTCCTTGAATGGAACGCGGCATCAGGAGGGCAAACAACCGAGCCAAGGTCGAAATTCTGAGGCATCGCATTTTCCGCTGCTGCTGAACTCTAGCCTTGCGCCGGGATACTCTGATAATCGCTTCACCTAATTCCCGATATTGATTGCTGCCTCAGCAAACTGCTTAATCTCACTGGCGAGGTTAGGCGTGGGGATGCTAGCTTCTGTCAAAGTCAAAAGGAGCGGGCGGGTTTTCTGTAAGGGCCGAGGCGAAATGGAACCAAAGAAACTCAAGGGGTCGGTTAACGGTGGGGATTGTTCGCGCTGAGCCGTTCGTAAGCGATTAGATTGCACTCATCGCTCTTTCGAGGAATTCGCGATTCGCCCTCGCGCTGGTGGTGGTCTCTTCCGGAGTGGCGCCCACCTTCACTCCCTCAACCATGATAGGGCCGTTGAAGCCCGCGGCTTTTAATCTGGCGAAGACGGCCTTGAAATCAACTTTGCCCGTGCCGAACTGAGTCATGACTTCGGCCTTCGGTGCTGCGCGATCCGTTTCTTCAGACGATCAAGATATTCGGACGTTGCCGTTGATGAAGTGAATGCCTCACCGCGCTGGCCCGTCAACAGGCCTGTGAGTTGGTAACCGGCGCCTTTGATTCCGTCCAATGCTTCGTCGTAGCTCCATTTGGTCCAAGGGCGATTAAAACAACCAATGACCCACTTTGTCTTTTCAGCGGCCACGCTGTTGGTGAGTGGCAAAGTGAGAAGCGAGGCAGCGCCAAGGGTTGCTGATTGAAAGAACGTTCGACGGTTCATGTCGCGCATCGTGGTTTCCTGGTGGGCCGTTGGCAAGACCTGTTTGGCGGCGCTACATGATCCCCCGGATCGCATCAGCCTCGTAAACAGAATGCGGCCGGCCGGCCGGATCGCGCCAAACCAAATCGCGAGGCAGGCCTAACGCTTCATAAATCGTTGCTGCAAGATTCTCGGGTTTCTGCGGAGCTTCGACAGGATAGGCTCCAATCTTGTCCGTTGCGCCGATCACCGTCCCGCCGCGAACACCGCCGCCGGCAAGGAAAACTGTTTGACTCGCGCCCCAATGGTCACGGCCCGGAAGCGTTGCGCCAGGCAACGTGGAGATTTTGGGCGTCCGCCCGAATTCGCTGCCCATCACGATCAATGTTTCGTCCAGGAGGCCGCGCGCCTGCAGATCATCGAGCAATGCGCTGAGCGCCCGATCGAGAGGTGGCAACAGAAGATTCTTCAAGTTCGGGAAGGCGGATTGATGCGTGTCCCACGTTTCGTTGTTGCCCAAGTTGACTTGAACGAGCCTTACGCCCACTTCCAACAATTGCCGCGCAATCAGCAGCGACCATCCGAAACTGTTCCGGCCATAACGATCCAGCCATTTCGAGTCCGCCTTGCTGAGGTCGAACGCATCATGAACCTGGCCGTTGGACAGAAGAGCAATCGCCGCCTGGCGATAACGATCAAAGGCCTGATCCTCCATCGCGGCGTCGTAGAACTGGACCTGTTTCTCCAATGTGTCGCGCAAACTCACTCGATTCAACACGCGCGGCAGATCCAGTCCTTGTGGCAGGGACAAATGGGGCGCTTGAAAGACGAGGTTGCCTTCATCCACCTTTCCGGTGGCGTGTTCAAAAAGGTATTCAGGATAAGCGCCGTAATGTTGGGGATGGTAAGGCGACATTTCGAGAAACCACGGGTCGCGATGTTGCCCCATTTGGCCGGCAAACTGGCCGGGAATCACGCGTCCGGTCCGATGGACAAGTTTCTCCGGCAACACGATGGCGGGTGGGAGATTGTTGCGCGGCGGCAGCAATTCGTTCGCGATTGCGGCCATGCTCGGCCAATCGGTGTGACTCGGTTTATTGCCATCAAAGCCAGCCGGCAAACTTGTCCGGCCAGTCAGCATAACGTGATGTCCGGCCGAATGATCGTTGTGCGGATGTGTGAGCGACCGGACCAATGCCCAACGCTGCGAACGCCTGGCCAATTCGGGCAAGTGTTCGCAAATGTGGAGACCAGCTGTTTGGGTCGCAATCGGCGCGAACTCTCCCCGCACTTCCGCCGGCGCATCCGGCTTCATGTCAAACGTTTCGTGCTGGGCCAACCCTCCCGAAAGGAAAATGTAGATGACAGATTTGGCCCGAGGAGCAGGTTGTTTCGACTCGGCAGCAGCCAGGGAACGCAACGCAGCAATGTGGTTAATCCCCAAACCGAGCAACCCCACGGCGCCTGCCTGGATCGCCGCTCTCCGCGATAATCCCATCGCGGGATGGCACAAACACGACGCTTTCTGCCGAGTCATGCGGCGACACTAGCATGAGCTCGCGGGCCTGACAATAGTTCAATGCTTCGCATGTGTTGGTCGTACAAACAAAGGCGAGGCTGGCTCGCGCCAGCCTCGCTTGTCTCAGTTCCTCCGATAAAGGTGAACGTTCGGCTAAGCTTAGCTTAGTAATCCATGCCGCCCATGCCGCCGTGTCCGCCCGGTGCGGGAGCTGGTTTCTCCTTCTCCGGCACTTCCGTGATCAGACATTCGGTCGTGAGCAACAGGCCCGCAATTGATGCGGCGTTTTGCAAGGCCGTTCGAGTTACCTTCTTGGGATCGACGACGCCGGCTTTGACGAGGTCTTCATACTCGCCGGTGCTGACGTTGTAACCGTCATTGCCTCTGCGCTTCTTGACTTCTTGAACCACGATCGAACCTTCGACGCCGCCGTTGGCGGCCAAGGCGCGGGTCGGTGATTCAATCGCGCGCTTCACAATCTCAACGCCGATCTGCTCGTCGCCGTCGAGTTTGACGGCGTCGATGGCCGACAAGCAACGAATGAGAGCGACGCCACCGCCAGGAACAATGCCTTCCTCGACCGCGGCGCGAGTGGCATGCAGCGCGTCTTCGACACGAGCTTTCTTTTCCTTCATTTCGGTCTCGGTCGCAGCACCGACGTTGATGACGGCAACGCCACCAGCCAATTTGGCCAGGCGTTCCTGCAATTTCTCGCGATCGTAATCCGAAGTCGTCTCCTCGATCTGCCGGCGAATCTGGTTCACGCGGCCCTGAATCTCGGCGGACTTGCCGTAGCCTTCGACGATCGTTGTGTTTTCCTTGTCCACCACGATCGATTTCGCGCGGCCAAGGTCATCCAGTTGAATGTTCTCCAGCTTAATGCCGAGGTCTTCGGTGATGCACTTGCCGCCGGTCAGAATCGCGATGTCTTCGAGCATGGCTTTGCGGCGGTCGCCGAAGCCAGGGGCCTTGACGGCGCAGACGTTCAGCGTGCCGCGCAGCTTGTTGACGACGAGCGTTGCAAGAGCTTCGCCTTCGACGTCTTCAGCGATGATCAAGAGCGGCTTGCCTACTTTGGCGACCTTTTCCAGGACTGGAAGCAAGTCTTTGAGGCTGGTGATCTTCTTTTCGTAGTTCAGGATGTAGCCGTCGTCCAGCTTCGCTTCCATCGATTCCGCATTGGTCACGAAATAGGGAGAGAGGTAACCCTTGTCGAATTGCATACCTTCGACTACGTCGAGCGTGGTCTCAATTGACTTGGCTTCCTCGACCGTGATCGTGCCATCCTTGCCAACCTTATCCATCGCGTCGGCGATGATCTCGCCAATCGTGGTGTCCCAGTTAGCCGAAACGGTCGCGACTTGTTTGATCTCTTCCTTGTCTTTGACCTTTTTCGCGATCTTCGCCATTTGATCGACCGCAGCCTCGACGGCTTTTTGAATGCCGCGTTGCAGGCTGATTGGGCTTGCGCCGGCGGTGACGTTCTTCAGGCCTTCGCGGAAAATCGCCTCGGCGAGAACGGTTGCCGTCGTGGTGCCATCGCCCGCCGCATCGCTGGTCTTGCTGGCGACTTCACGAACCATTTGGGCGCCCATATTTTCATAGGGATCTTCCAGTTCGATTTCCTTGGCGACGGTGACACCATCTTTGGTGACGGTGGGTGAGCCAAATTTTTTGTCCAACACGACGTTGCGCCCTTTGGGACCCAATGTTGCGGTGACGGCTTTGGCCAATTTGTTGACGCCCTTGAGCAGGGCTTGACGAGCCGATTCGTCAAATAAAAGTTGTTTTGCTGCCATAGTAGTCTTTCGGAGATTTGATTGGGGTTGGGTTATTCAATGATGGCCAGGACGTCGTCCGCATTCAGAATCTTATATTCCTTGCCGTCCAATTTGATTTCTGTGCCACCATATTTGCTCACGAGCACGCGGTCCTTGACCTTAACTTCAAAGGGAATCTTTTTCCCATTGTCATCGGTTTTGCCGGTGCCGAGTGCAACCACGACACTTTCCATCGGTTTTTCTTTGGCGGAATCGGGGATGATGATGCCGCCCTTCTTTACTTCTTTCTCTTCCACTGCTTCGACCAGAATACGGTCACCGAGTGGTTTTACGTTTATAGCCATACGTTCGTTATTACTTTGTTTGTTTTGATTTGCTGAATGAATCAAATCCCACAGCACTCGCTGTGGGAAATCTTTGGTTGACCTGAACCAAGCTGATAAGCCTGGTTCAGATCGTTGAGTTATTTTTTCTCGTCCACGACCTCGGCGTCAATGATCGGACCTTCCGCTTCCGCCTTTCCTGTGTCGGCACCGGGCCCTGAGGAACTGGTCTGTGTTTTGCCTGCCTTAGCTTTTTCGGCAGCGGCTTTGTAGAGATCTGCCGAGACCGATTGCCAGACCTCATTCAACTTATCGGCAGCCGACTTAATTGCTGCAGCGTCGCCCCCTTTGAGAGCCTCTTTAGCGTCATTGATCGCTTGCTCGATCTTGCTCTTATCGTTGCCGGAGATCTTGTCGGCGTTATCCTTGAGCATTTTCTCGGAACGATAAACAGCGTTGTCTGCCTCGTTGCGCGTCTCGACTTCCTCTTTCCGCTTCTTATCTTCGTCGGCATGCAATTCAGCGTCTTTGCGCATTTTCTCGATCTCGTCTTTGGAAAGGCCGCTGCTGGCCGTAATCGTGATCTTCTGCTCCTTGCCGGTGCCGAGGTCTTTGGCGCTCACGTGCAAGATGCCATTGGCGTCGATGTCAAAGGTCACTTCGATTTGCGGCACGCCCCGCGGCGCTGGCGGAATATCAGTGAGGTGAAACTTGCCAATGGTTTTATTGTCGCGCGCAAATTGCCGTTCGCCCTGTAAGACGTGAATCTCGACGCCCGGTTGACTGTCTGAAGCAGTGGAGAAAATCTCGGACTTGCGCGTTGGAATCGTCGTATTGCGATCGATCAACTTTGTGAACACGCCGCCCAACGTCTCGATTCCCAGCGATAGCGGCGTCACATCCAGCAGCAAGACATCCTTTACTTCGCCTTTAAGGACGCCACCTTGGATTGCAGCCCCTACGGCCACGACCTCGTCTGGATTTACGCCTTGATGCGGCGGTTTGTTGACCAATGACCGAGCTGTTTCCACAACCCGCGGCATTCGCGTCATCCCGCCGACCAATACCAATTCATCAATCTGGTCGCTCATGATGCCCGCATCTTTGAGGCAACCCTTGACGGGGCTTACGGTTCGCTCGAACAGTTCGTCGCAAAGCTGTTCCATCTTGGCTCGCGTCAGCTTCATGCTGATGTGCTTGGGCCCGCTCGCATCCGCCGTAATGAACGGCAGATTGATGTCATACTGTTGCGAACTCGAGAGAGCGATCTTGGCTTTCTCGGCCTCCTCCTTGATGCGTTGAAGCGCGTCTGGCTGTTTGCGAAGGTCCATCCCTTGCTCGCGTTTGAATTCGTCCAAAATCCAATCCATGAGCCGGTTGTCCCAATCGTCACCACCTAAATGAGTGTCGCCGTTGGTCCCTTTGACTTCGAAAACGCCGTCGCCAATTTCCAGGACTGAAATATCGAATGTGCCACCGCCCAAATCATACACGGCAATTTTCTCGTCTTTCTTCTTGTCCAACCCATACGCGAGAGAGGCAGCGGTCGGCTCATTAATAATACGCAACACCTCGAGTCCAGCGATCCGTCCCGCGTCTTTGGTCGCTTGCCTTTGCGAATCATTAAAGTAGGCCGGGACCGTGATTACAGCCTGCGTCACTTTTTCGCCCAGGCGCGTTTCAGCATCCGCCTTCAGTTTGCTCAAAATCATCGCCGAGATCTCGGGCGGGCTGAATTGCTTGGTTTTACCTTCGGTTTCCACCTCGACCGCGGCATCGCCATTCGCAGCTTTAACCACTTTGTACGGGACGCGCTTGATCTCCTCCTGCACCTCTTCGAATTTGCGGCCCATGAATCGCTTGATAGAATAAATCGTATTGCGCGGGTTGGTTACGGCCTGCCGCTTCGCGGCATCGCCCACCACTCGCTCTCCTGACTTTGTGAAGGCAACTACCGAGGGGGTCGTTCGCTTCCCTTCGGAGTTCTCAAACACAATGGGTTCCCCACCTTCCATGACCGACATACAGGAGTTTGTCGTTCCAAGATCAATGCCAAGTACTTTCGCCATAAAAACAAAATTGAAATTGTCTGAAAGACTTTAGCACCAGCAATGCCACCAGCACTCTGGATTAATAAATGGCTCTAGATAAATTAGTTATATCGATCCTTTTGGAGACAACCCTCTTCCGCGCTTGCGCCATCAGGGACAATTTGACCCATCACAATAGTCGATGTCTCACATTTCGTGACCCGTGCATAGCGAAGTCTTCGACCTTAAAATTGCGCCTTCGAGTTCGCAAATCAGTCAGGCAGGTCAATGATGCGACGGGCAGTCTTAGCTGGACTCCGGCCAAAAACGGCTTCACCGCCTCACCACTGGGGGCACTGGCGAGATACGCAGAGGCTCGCTCGATGAATGAAAAAAGTCGTGCTCCGGAGAAATGTTTCGCTTAGGTTTCAGCCAAGTTCCTATCCCTTGAGCGTGCAAGGTTGGCAGTCGCTCAATGTGAAAAAACCTAAACCTGAAACTTTGGAGAAAATATCTATGGCCGAAAAAATTGGAGTTGTTGGTGTCGGACGGATGGGGGGAAACATGGCACGCCGCCTCAAGGACTGCGGATTCACCGTCAGCGCCGTTTATGATGTGAGGAGCAAGGTGGCTAAAGAGCTAGCTAAGGAGTTAGGGTGCGAAGCTTGCGGACAACTGGCAAAAGTGACCGAGCTTTCCGACGTAATTATTACAGTGGTCAGCGATGACGCAGCGATGGACAAGGTTTTTGCCGCTAAGGGCAAAAGTCTTTTGCACAAAGCGCAAGGCCGGCTGTTTATCAACTGCGCTACCATCTCACCAAAAACGCATGTCGACGTTGAAGCCCGAGCCGCAAAAGTCGGCGCCTTGAGTCTGGAGGCTTGCATGGCGTCGAGTATCACGCAGGCTCGCGAAGGTTCTCTTTATTTGATGTGCGGCGGAACTCAAGAAGCCTTCAACCGAGCCAAGCCGATTCTTGAAAAACTCAGCACATCGATGCGTTTTGTCGGCAAGGCCGGTGAAGCCGCAAAGGTCAAAGCGCTCGTCAACATGGTGATGAACATCAATACGGCAGGGCTGGCCGAAGGGCTGGGGCTAGGGGCGGCCCTTGGCCTTGATTTGACCATGCTGCGTGAGGTCTTCTCGCAAACCGGCGCCAACTCGCGCGTGCTGGTCACTGATGGCGAGGACATGCAGAACCGCGAACACAGTTGTTTTTTCTCGGCGGCACACGCGGCGAAAGATTCTGGAATCGCGCTGCAACTGGCCAAGGAGCAAAAGCTCAAGTTGCCTCTGGCAGACGCGACCAAGAAACAGTACGACCGCATGGTGAAGGAGGGCTTGGGCGAACTGGATAAGTCGGGAATTGCCGAGCTAACGTTCAAAGGACGGCTCAAGAAGAAATAGGCGCAATTTTTAGGCGGCGTTGCTGCGCTGCCACGTTGCCACCACCATGCAGGCGGCGCAGCAACGCCGCCCTACCTTCAGGCTCGCAGTCAGCTTGTTGAAGCAAGAGTGAGTTCGCGCAAACTTCAAAAGTCCTGGAAAGACAAGCTAAAGTCAGCCGTCCCCTTTGGGCTGGGGCAAACCAAGCCGCAGCACTTTCGGGACATGGCCCGAGTTGTCTGGAAAAACCGCGACAACCTTTCCTACGCCTGGAAAGTTTTGAGCCGCGGAGTTTGCGACGGTTGCGCGCTCGGTGTGGCCGGGTTTCACGATTGGACAATTCGGGGCACGCACCTTTGCATGACGCGGCTGAATCTTCTGCGCTTGAATACAATGCCAGCGCTGGACATTGCCGCGCTGCAAAACATTTCGAAGCTTCGGACCCTCGATAATGCGCGGCTGCGCGAATTGGGACGCCTGCCCTATCCGATGTTGCACGAGCGAGGCGCAGCGGGCTTTCGACGGATCACTTGGGATGAAGCCTACGGTCGCATCGCGGCGCGCATCCGCGCCAGCGATCCGAAACGCCTGGCGTTCTTCGTGACGTCGCGCGGGGTCACCAATGAAATCTATTACATGGCGCAAAAGGTGGCCCGTTTCCTCGGCACAAACAGCGTTGATAACGCAGCCCGGCTGTGCCATTCCCCATCGACCGGCGCGATGAAGTACGCGCTTGGCGTCGCCGCGACCACTTGCAGTTACAAAGATTGGTACGGAACGGACCTCATCATCTTCTTCGGCGCAAACCCAGCCAATGACCAACCCGTCACGACGAAATACCTGCACGAAGCGAAAAAGCTCGGGACCAAAGTTGTTGTCGTGAATCCGTATCGCGAGCCGGGCTTGGAACGTTATTGGGTGCCATCGACCGCGAGCAGCGCGTTGTTCGGGACCGATCTCATGGATTATTGGTTTCCAGTGTCGCAGGGCGGCGACATCGCGTTTCTGTACGGGGTGCTGAAAATTCTATTCGCGAACGGATGGCTTGACATCGACTTCATCAACAGACACACGGTCGATTTCGATAAGATCAAGCAAGCCGCGGAACAGTTCGACTGGCTGGTTCTCGAACAACAGTCCGGTTTGACGCGCGCGGACATGGAGGAATTCGCGCGTTTGATTCGCGATGCGAAAAACGCCGTGCTGGTCTGGAGCATGGGCATCACCCAGCATGCGTTCGGCGGCGATGCCGTTTCGATGATCCTCAATCTTGGCCTCGCCCGCGGTTATGTGGGGCGCGACAAATGCGGTGTCATGCCGATTCGCGGCCATTCCAGCGTGCAAGGCGGAGCAGAGATGGGCGCTTATTCGACAGTCTTTCCCGGCGGCAAACCAATCAACGCTGAGAACGCCGCCAAACTATCCGCACAATACGGATTCGACGTGCCTGATTGGATTGGGCTGACCACAACAGAAATGGTGGAAGGTTGCGCCCGTGGAAGCCTCGATTTGCTTTACTGCTTGGGCGGAAATTTTTTGCGCACATTGCCCGAGCCCAGCTACGTTGCCAAAGCCATGGCAAATGTGCCGATGCGGGTTCATCAAGACATTATCTTGACCGATCAGATGTTTATTGAAGCCAAGGAACAGGTGCTCCTTCTTCCCGCCAAGACTCGTTACGAGCAAGACGATGGCGGCACCGAGACGACTACCGAGCGACGGATTATCTTCAGTCCGGAAATCCCACGCCAAGTTGGTGAAGCGCGCGCCGAATGGAAAATTCTGCGAGAACTGGCGGCGGTTGCTTGCCCGGAACGCGCCCACTTGCTCGGTTGCGAGTCGGGACAAGCGATGCGCAACGAAATTGCCGGTGTTGTTCCTTTCTACAACGGCTTTCAGCATCTCAAAAAAACTGGCGATGACTTTCAATATGGCGGTCCACATCTTTGCGCAGAGGGCAAGTTCGCAACCGTCGATGGCAAAGGTCGCTTTCGCGCAGTCGCGCTGCCACAGCTTCGCCACGAAGCCGGCGTCTTTGAAGTCAGCACTCGGCGTGGCAAACAGTTTAACACATTAATCTACGATGAAGTGGATCCACTCACCGGCGCCGGGCGAGATGCCGTTTTCATGAACGCCGAAGATGCGGCTCGTTTGCGCCTGGCCAATAACGACCGGATTCTTCTCGTCAATGATTTGGGCCGGTTAGAAGGCCGCGTTTTCCTCGCGCCGATCGCGCGTGGAAATCTCCAGGTTCACTGGCCCGAAGGCAATGTTATCATTCGCCGCGGAATCACCGATGCACTCGGCGGCGTTCCGGACTACAACGCCCAAGTCCGAATCGAGAAAGTGACTTCGTAATTTGCGCGTCGACATCAGATCAGAACTCCTTCCGTGACTTGCCATGGAGTCAAAAGCACGACCTAACCCAACTCGTGGAAGCCGCCGGCCGACGGGGAGGCCGGGCCGCCTCTCTGCCGCAACGGAATCCCAACCCAAATCGAAGAGCGGCGCGCAGCGGAAACCCTCCGAGAAAAACAGCTCGCCGCAAACTGATTCCGTCAAGGA
This sequence comes from Verrucomicrobiota bacterium, assembly GCA_016871515.1. Taxonomy (GTDB): domain Bacteria; phylum Verrucomicrobiota; class Verrucomicrobiia; order Limisphaerales; family SIBE01; genus SIBE01. The sequence goes on along the minus strand of VHDE01000004.1, from coordinate 77,363 downwards.
GGCGGAGATTATTCGCCGTGAGCGAAATCATCGATCCAGGCGCCGCAAGGATTATCTCGCGTGTGAAGAGCCGCTCGAGATCCGTGTGCGGGGCCGGAGCGTCGCCGTGACGATGCGGACACCTGGGAACGATGATGAGTTAGCCGCGGGCTTTCTGTTCACCGAGGCGATCATCCATCGCCGCACGGACTTAACAGAAATTGTTCCCTGCCGCCGCGGCCAGGCAGCCCATTTCGAAAACACGCTGAATGTCTTCCTCGCGCGGTCAGTGGAAGTAAACTTCGATCAACTCACGCGGCACGTCTTTGCCTCATCAAGTTGCGGTTTATGCGGAAAGGCGGCCGTCGAGAACATTCATCAACACTTTGCCCCGATCCTTTCTTCATTTGCGATCGCTGCCGAGTCCTTGTTGCGGGCGCCGGATCGTTTGCGCGCGGCGCAGCAAACTTTTGCCCAAACCGGAGGCCTGCACGCCGCGGCAATTCTTGATGGCAACGGCAGCCTCGTTGTCTCGCGCGAAGATATCGGACGGCACAATGCTGTGGATAAAGTCATTGGGCACGGGCTCCTGACGGAAAGCTTGCCGTTTGATCGGCACGTGCTGATGGTCAGCGGAAGAGCTTCCTTTGAGATCATGCAGAAGGCATTGGCGGCACAAATCCCGGTCGTGGCAGCTGTCTCGGCGCCTTCGAGTTTGGCCGTGGAGTTCGCGCGCGAAAGCGGACAAACGCTGATCGGGTTTTTGCGCGGCAACGCATTCAACATCTATTCTCATCCGGAACGCGTTTCGTAGGCGATTGTCACATTCCCTGATTCGTCCGCTACGGCGCTGCCCGCGCGCCCGCGATAGGACCGCAGCGTTTACGCCGCGGAAACGTCCGCACTCCCCGTGCTTTCCGAGTTCGGAACCGCCCCGCGATCCCAACATCTCGGCAGCGTGAACGCTGCGTTTCTACGTCCGGTTGCGAACAGTTTGATTTGGACTATTTTGCCAGGTGGATAAGCAGCGGATGATGTGACGCTTACCGAGCAGCCGAACGCTTATGCGTAGCGCCACCAACAAACCAACAAACTCCGCGGCTTGCTTAAACCGGGTTGTTAGTCTATTTTTTGAAATCGATGACCATGTGCAAAGTTAGTTCCTCTCTGCATTTCGTTAAGACTCACTCCCAAAGTGTTCAAGAAAGTTCCGGAGAGACTTATTGGGTCCCTAACACGGATGTTTATGTTTGCGATGATGGTTTAGTGATTAAGGTGGAGCTGGCGGGAATGCGCCGCGAGGACCTCGAATTGGTGGTGGACAGCAACCGGGTAAAAATTACCGGACATCGTCCAGACGGGTGCCGCGCCGGGAAATGCAAGTTTCTCGTCATGGAGATCAATTATGGCGCTTTCGAGACAGTCATTGAATTGCCGAAAGGATATGATTTGAGCCAGGCTCGTGCTGCCTACCAAAACGGATTCTTGCGCATTGATGTTCCCGTCCAAGGGGGGAACGCTCAGCAGCGCACTTCGGACGCGGTGACTTCGACAGCCAAATAGGCGATACGAGATTTCGTGAACTTTTTGGAGCTCTGCGGCATCTAATGACTAAAGGGCCATAAGATGACTTCACCCGACACCGAATTTATCAGCATTCTAGGCGCAACATCCGGTGGGGCCGAAGCAGCGCCCCCCAAAGCCGGTTCCAAATCGCTGCCGGACGTGCTTCCGATTCTCGGTTTGTCCGACATCGTCATATTTCCGGGCATGGTCGCCCCGCTGCTGGTCGAATCTGCGCAGAGCATACGTCTGATCGACGATGTCGTGGCTGGCGACCGCTTTTTAGGTTTGGTGCTGCAGCGCGGCCCTGAAATCGAAAATCCCCTTCCGCAGGATTTATGGTCGCACGGCTGCGCGGCTCGAGTGCTTAAAATGCTGAAGTTCCCCGATAATACGGTTCGCGTATTGATCGAAGGATTGCGCCGGTTTGAAATCAAAGAATACGCCAGCCAAGACCCTTACCTTTGCGCACGCATCGAAGTCTTGAAAGAAATCAGCGAAGACTCGCTGGAGATGACCGCGCTCGCTCGCAATGCGCAGCAGCAATTTCAGGAGATCGTCAATCTTTCGCCCGCGCTCTCCGATCAGGTCAAAATCACAGCGCTCAATACGGAACAACCTGGCAAGCTGGCCGATTTGATCGCCGCCAATCTGAATCTCTCGCTGGAAGAACGGCAAAACCTGCTCGAAACGAATGTCGTCAAAGATCGTCTGACACGGCTGTTGCCATCGGTCAGCAAGGAATTGGAAGTCTTGACACTCGGGTCCAAAATTCAAAAGGAAGTCGCGACCGCAATGTCGAAGAGCCAACGCGACTTTTTCCTCCGAGAACAAATCAGAGCCATCCAGCGCGAATTGGGGGAATCCGACCCGAACGCCACCGAGATAAATGTCCTGCGCGAACAGATCGAAGCGAATCAGCTCCCGGAAGAACCGAAGAAAGTCGCCCTGAAAGAACTCGAGCGTCTGCAGCAGATCCCGTTCGCCGCGGCTGAGTATACCGTCTCCAGAAACTACCTCGATTGGCTGATCAATCTGCCGTGGTCAAGATCGACTGAAGACAAGCTCGATCTCGATGCGGCCGCGCGCATTCTCGAAGAACAGCATTACGGACTCACGAAAGTGAAGGATCGGTTGCTCGAATTTCTCGCCGTGATCAAGCTGCGACAAAAACTCAAGGGCCCGATCCTCTGCCTCGTTGGGCCTCCTGGCGTGGGCAAAACCTCGCTCGGCCAAAGCGTGGCTGATGCGCTTGGCCGGAAATCTGCCCGAATTGCCTTGGGTGGAATGCGCGATGAAGCCGAGATTCGCGGCCACCGCCGCACTTATGTCAGCGCTTTGCCGGGCCGCATCATTCAAACACTGCGGCGCGTCGAGAGCAATAATCCCGTTATCCTGCTCGATGAGATCGACAAGGTTGGCTCGGATTTTCGCGGTGATCCCGCGGCCGCGTTGCTCGAAGTGCTCGATCCGCAGCAAAACTCGACATTCACCGATAACTATCTGGATGTCCCCTTTGACTTGTCGCGTGTCCTGTTTGTCACCACGGCCAACTGGCTCGATCCGATTCATCCCGCTCTCCGGGATCGATTGGAAGTCATCGAACTGCCCAGCTACACTGCCGCCGAAAAGCTGCAAATCGCCAAACGTTACTTGGTCCCGCGCCAACTGGAAGAGCACGGATTAAAAAACAAAGTCGTCAAATTCCCCGATGCCACGCTGCGCCATCTAATCGAAAATTACACGCGCGAGGCCGGCGTCCGCCAGTTGGAGCGCGAGATTGCCAGCCTCACGCGCAAGGCCGCGCGCGCGATCATCGGCCGCCGCGAAGTCCATCAACCATTGGTCATCACTCCGGAATCGCTCGCCGAGTACCTCGGCCCAGCGAAATTCATTTCCGAAATGGCCGAGACGATCAGGGAATTTGGCATTGCCATTGGGTTAGCCTGGACACCCGTTGGCGGCGACATCCTCTTCATCGAAGCCACGCGAATGCCCGGAAAGGGCAAACTCTTGCTGACCGGTTCGCTGGGTGAAGTGATGAAAGAAAGCGCCCAAACCGCCCTCAGTTTTCTCCGAAGCCAAGCCAAACAACTTAAGATCGATCTCAGCGACTTCGATAAGTTTGACATTCATATTCATGTCCCAGCCGGCGCAACTCCGAAGGATGGTCCAAGCGCGGGAACCACGACCGTCGTTGCTTTGGCGTCAATCCTTATGAAGCGCTTGGTCCGATCTGACCTCGCGATGACGGGAGAAATCAGCCTTCGCGGGCGCGTGATGCCTGTCGGAGGAATCAAAGAGAAGGTCCTGGCAGCGTCGCGCGCGAAGCTCAAGCAAGTGATCTTGCCCGAACGCAATCGCAAGGATTGGCTCGAGGTCCCGGGGGAAGTGCGCCAGAAAATCAAAGTCCATTTTATCGAGCACATCTCGGATTTGCTGCCGCTTGCCTTGCATTCCAAATGAATGGCTTAACCTTTTCGTCTTGGCTCACGATCGCCGCGTTAGCCAGTTTGCATTGCCTCGGACAACAACGCCAACCCGAATTCGGCAAAAACGTCAGCGTCGCCGAAGGACAAGAACTCGCTCGCGAAGTCATCTCGCAATGGCCTGAACGTAACGCGGTCTTCTACGGTTTCCTAATCAGTCGCGATGGCGATGGAAAGCGGACGAAACGGCCTCTCAAATACTCGATTATTGTCGGCGACGAAGCCTGGCAAGCGACGTACGAAGTTCAACCGACACTGAGTTCACCCGGACAACGATTGGCCATTATCCATCGGGAGAACCAACCAAATGAGTATTTGCTGTCCCCGCTGACCAACATGACCAGCGCATCAGCGCAAATGGCCCGCGTAGCCGCGCCGGAAACATTCCTTCCTTTTGCCGGATCTGATTACTGGCTTTGCGATCTGGGTTTGGAATTTCTGCATTGGCCAGAACAGCGACTGATCAAAGATGCCAAGATTACAATGCGGAGCAACCGCGCTTGCAAAGTCCTGGAGAGCATCAATCCCAGTCCCGCGGGCAACGGCTATGCCCGAGTCGTCTCGTGGCTTGACGGGGAAAGTCATGCGCCCATTTATGCCGAGGCCTACGACCGGCAGGGAAAACTGTTCAAGGTTTACTCTCTAAAAGGATTCAAGAAAGTCAACGGACGCTGGCAACCGAAAGAAATGGAAATCCGCAACGAGAACACCGATTCGCGAACTCACCTCGAATTCCAGTTCGAAACGGAAGCGGCGCAAAAGTAATAAAGCAATCTCCTTTCGGGTGTTTTCCCGATGGCAGGCAGGCCAGGCCGGCACGATAGTGGATAAACCAAGTTTACCCGAGAAAGAAACGCTTGTTGCTCGAAGGAAGTGAATGCTCTATGGATGATCGCCAAATAAACGAACCGCCACAAAAGGACGGCGAGAACCTGCTTCTTTGCAAGGTCTGCGGCGAATGGATTGACCGGCGTGACCTTGATGAGATTTACGATCATCTGGATCATCATACGGGCTCGAACTGGGGTTAGTCTGGCGCGAGCCTCCCAGGATAACACACAGCTCGGCAGCCGCTAACTGACTTCTTGCTTTCAACAGCGACAAAGTAAGCGTAAAAAGACTGCCACAAATTATGAATGCTGGCGGTTGTCATCGGCACGCTTACTGGTTTCTTTTGGCTTTCACCGCGCTCACACACGGGGACGATTGGCCGCACTGGCGTGGGCCGCACCGCGATGGCATTTCTTCTGAGAGGGGCTGGCTGGATACTTGGCCAAAAGAAGGTCCGCGGCTTCTCTGGAAAGCAAAAGTCGGCACAGGCTTCTCCTCTTTTGCGGTCGCACGGAACCGTCTCTTCACAACCGGCAACGTTGATAATATCGACACTGTCTTCTGTTTTGATGCAACCACCGGAAAAGTTCTTTGGAAGCACTCGTATCCATCGGACCTCGGTGACAAATACTTTGAGGGCGGGACTGCGGCAACGCCATCCATCGATGGAAATCATGCTTACGCACTGAGCCGCTGGGGGGATGTCTCCTGCTTTGAAGCAGACACAGGCAAGATTGTTTGGTCTCAGAACGTTCAAAAGGAAACCAATGTGCGCGTTCCGAGTTGGGGGTTTAGCGGGTCGCCTCTTGTGCATGAAGGCCTGCTCGTCTTAAACGTCGGCGAATCGGGTTTGGCGCTCGACAAGCAGACGGGCAAGATCCGCTGGGAATCTGCCAATCGAGATTCCGGTTATTCCACTCCACTGCCTATTCAACAAGATGGTCAATGGTTTGCGATTCTTGCTTCGGGCCAGTCTTACCGGACGGTGAATCTTCGCACAGGCCGGCCGGGCTGGCAGTTGCGTTGGGTTACTCAGTACGGCGTCAATGCGGCAGATCCCATCGTCGAGGGCAATCGCGTTTTCATCTCGACTGGCTATGGCAAAGGCGCAGCGTTGTTGAGGGTTGGCGGGAATGAGCCGGAAGTTGTCTGGAAAAGCAAGGTCATGCGCAACCAATTCAATTCTTGTGTGCTGTTGAATGGATACCTGTACGGGATTGATGGAGACGACGGCGAAAAGGCCAGTCTCAAGTGCGTCGAGTTCGACACGGGAACGGAGAAGTGGAGCAAGCCGGAAGTTGGTTTAGGCGCATTGATGGCAGCCGATCGAAAGCTCATCGTGCTCAGCGAACGGGGCGAACTGTTGGTTGCGCCTGCCTCACCGGAAGGGTTCAAACCCACTGCCCGCGCTCAAGTGCTCGGCGGCAAGTGTTGGACTGTGCCCGTCCTGGCGAACGGAAGGATCTATTGCCGCAATTCGCGCGGCGATGTTGTCTGTGTGGACGTGCAGAAGACGGCAACTCCATGAGTCGGTTCATAGTTTCCAATGCGCGCCAAAAGCACTGGCACTTTCCATGAACCTGCTTGTGAACTGTGGCTGGCGAAGGCAAAAAGCAGCCCCTCTCCCTAACCCTCTCCCCATGAACCTGTGCGGTAGGATAGGCGTCCCGCCTGTCCCGCATTTGCGCATGCCAACGGCAGGACAGGCGAGACGCGCTGTCCTGCCAGTTCAATCGCGGACATTCAGGCGACCGGACGACGACGAGGCGCGCCGACGCCAGATAAGAGCGGAGTCACGATCGCCGAGAGCAGTGGCGGCCAGAAACGCTAAGCGCGCGACGCGGTGTTGATGGGCGAGCGACCAGGATCGCTCAGCCTGCCAAAGAGCTTCCCGCCAGCGCTCTGATTTTAGTTCCTGCAAAGCGCGATCCGCGCCCGCTCCTGCCGCGCTCATAAGCTGCCCTGCGCTCGCAGTCTCGGTCGGCCCCGTCTTGCTGGCGGGATCTTCGACGTTCAAGAGGGAAGCGATGTTCTTTTGTGCTTCCGCGACGTTAAGAACGTGCATGCCGCGCGTGTCCATGGTTACCGTCTTGGATAGACCGGTCGCTTTTTCGGTGGCTGTGACGGTGAGCAGCCCGTTGAGATCAAGTTCGAACCGGATCAGGACGGGGTTGCCGGCGGGGACGCTGCTCAAGCCCTCGACGCGGAATTCACCGATAAAAGTGTTTTGCTCTGGCACTGGATTCTCGCCTTGGTAAGCGTCCACTTTCACGACGTCCTGATCGTCGTAAAGCGTTTCAAACATCTCCGCTTTGGCGGATGGGAGCGGAGTGTTGCGCGGGATGATCGGAACACAAATGAGCCGCTCCATGCCATTCTGCCTCGAAATCGAAGTGGTGCTGAAGGTGTGCGGCGTAATATCGACGAGAATCGAGTGATGCTTTTCGCCGGCTAGCATGGCGCCCTGAATGGCCGCGCCCATCGCAACGATCAAATCAGGATTGATTTCGAAGCGCGGTTCGAGCTGCATCCGCGTTTCGAGCAGCCGATGGACCAACGGCGTGCGAGTTGAACCGCCCACGAGCATCACCTTGTCCACATCTTTCGGCAGCAAGCGCGCGTCAGTCAAAGACTGGTGCACGCAGGTGAGAGTCTTTTCGATCCAGGGCGCGATCATCTCCTCATATTCAGGCCGTTCGATTTCCATCTCCAGGTGGCGCTTGCCGTCGAGGTGCTCTTCGCGGATGGAACCAGCATCGTTTCGTCGGCGGTGCGGCCGGCGCCGTAAGCTAGCGCGGCGGCCGTCGGCTCATTGATAATGCGCACCACTTCCAGGCCGGCCAGCTCTCCGGCGACTTGCGTCGCCTTGCGCTGCCGTTCGTTGAAGAACGCAGGTACAGTGATGACCGCTTTGCGGACGGGCGCGCCCAGCTCGCGTTCGCCCTCCTGCTTGAGCTCGCGCAAGATGCAAGAAGAAACTTCCTCGGGCGAAAACGCCTTGCCACTCAGTGTCACGCGCGTGTCTTCGCCCATTTTGCGTTTGATGGAAAGGATCGTCGCTTCTGGGGCGGCAATGAGCTGGTTTTTAGCCGTCTGACCGACAATTAGTTTGCCCGATGAATCGAGCCCAACACACGACGGCACCGTGGGCTGCCCGTGAATGGGAATGACTTTGATGTCTCCGCCGCGCGCGACCGCGAGAACGGAATTGGTGGTGCCAAGGTCGATGCCAACAATCAGATCATTCATAATGATACCTTTACTTGCGCCACGCGCAGCAATTCACCGCGGAGCCTGTAGCCGGGCGCCAATTCTTCGATGACAGTTTGCGGAGGAATGTCCACGGCGCGCTCCGTGGCCACGGCCGTCATGACGGTCGGATCGAATGGCTGTTGAAGCGTTTGAAAACGGGTCACGCCCGCTTCTTTGAGCAGGGCTTCGGCGTGCGTGATGAGAATCTCGGAACCTTGCCGCTGCGTTTCCCATGCCTGGCGCCACGAGCCGTCATTTTGCCACCATCGTTTCCGCGGCGCGCTGTGAAACGCGTCGTTCAAACGCCGCATTCGGTCAAGCAATTCGACGAGCCGCCGAGCCTCGTCGCGCACGAACGGTGTTTGCGAGGCCGCTTGCAAATAATCGCGCAGCCACTGTTCTTCGCGCCGGAACAGGCCGTTAGGATATTGCTTCTTCCAGAAATTCCAAATTCGCAGCAGCACGGCGGCCTGCGCCGCGGTTGGATCGTGTTTAGAACTCTCGTTCAATTGAGCCTCGAACGGCGACGGCTCTTTCTTCGCGCCGACGAAACTGCGCCAGGCCAATTGGCCGAAGCAGAAAAAGGCTCCCGGAAATGGGCTGGCTTCCTGCGCGCGAGTGAAGAATTGTTCGGCCTGAGCCGCGTCGCCAAACGACCATTCGAGCGCTCCCCGGCAGGTCCATAGGCACCAGCGGCTGCGATAGAAATTCTCCGGCGCATCAACTGCGTGAGGCTCGATGCGCTCCAAACTCTTTCGCCCGAGGCTTTGCAATCGTGGTGAGCGATCAATCTTTCTGCTGAGGCACAAACAAAGAAACGCTAACGGACTTTCGATCGACAAGCTGTGCCCGGCAGGGTGGCGTTAACTCTTGAGTCTTGCAATCGACGCTCATCATCACAAAACTGCGCGGCAACTGATCAAGGCTATTTATGAATCTTACTCGACGCAAATTTCTCCGAACCGCTTCGACTGTCGCTGGCACTGTCCTCGCCGCCGCCCCATTCGTTCGAACCGCGGAGCCAGCGCGCAAATTTCGCACTGCTCTTATCGGCTCCGGTTGGTGGGGCAAGAACATCTTGAAAGAAGCGCTGGCTTCTGGGCGTTGCAAGGCGGCAGCCCTTTGCGATGTGCATGAAACAACCCTCGAGGCGGCTGCGGACCAAGTAAACGATCTCACAGGCGATCAGCCGAAGACCTACAAAGATTTCCGCGAGCTGTTGGAGAAAGAGAAGCCTGAGATTGTCATTATTGGCACGCCGGACCATTGGCACGCGCATCAAACCATCGCCGCAGTCAAAGCCGGCGCGCATGTTTATGTCGAGAAACCAACAGGCCACACAGTGCGCGAAAGCCGCGCGATGTTTGATGTCGCGCGTCAGAGCGGGCGGACAGTTCAGGTCGGTTTGCATCGCCGCATCGGCCCGCACCATGTTAGCGCGATGAATTTCTTGCGCGAAGGCAAGGCCGGAAAAATCGGGATGGCGCGCCTATTTGCCCATAGCCGGGGGAATCGCGAGTTGCCGCAACCGAACAGTGACCCCCCCGAGGGGATGGACTGGAACCTTTGGTGCGGCCCCGCGCCCGTTCGACCGTTTAATACGAAGATTCATCCCGGCGGCTGGCGCAATTTCCTCGATTATGGAAACGGCCAGTTAGGCGACTGGGGTGTGCATTGGCTCGACCAAGTCCTTTGGTGGACAGACGAGAAATATCCGAAGCGCATCTTCTCGACGGCCGGCCGTCCCGTATCTGGACCGGCTGTGCTTAATGACAAAGAACAAACAACCGATTCGCCCGACCATCAAGTGGCCGTTTATGAATTCGAGTCGTTCACAGCGACCTGGGAGCATAGAAAATTTGCGGATAACAACGCCGAGAAGCATCGCATCGGCGCGTACTTTTACGGCACGGAAGGAACGTTGCACATTGGCTGGCGAGATGGCTGGACGTTTTATCCAACAAGTTCAAACGGGAAGCAAATCCACGAAAACTCGCAGCTCCAGGAACCCGATGGACACAACATCAAGTTGCTTTGGGCGGATTTCATCGCGGCCATCGATCAAGGCCGCAAGCCAGTGGCCGATATTGAACCCGCGCATCGCGCGTCAGTGTTGCCGTTGCTCGGCATGATTTCGTGGAAGGTCGGCCGCAGCCTGCAATGGGACGGCGCCAAGGAACAAATCGTCGGCGATCCCGAAGCCAGCAAACTTCTTGCGCGTCAGTACCGCGCCCCCTGGGCTGAGCCACGCGTCTGAAACCGATTCAAACCAGGAAAACGCAGCGCAGCAACGCGGGAACAAAACGGAACGCGGACATTCTTGTCCGCAGCAATGACCGAGCGCATTGCCGGCATGGAAGCTTTGGCGGTCCCAGTTCGTTTTGATTTTGAGTTGCTGCGGACAAGAATGTCCGCGCTCCGGAAGGCGTCGCGACTCGTTTTCATCCGCTCGTTGAATCCTTGAATTCAACACAAGCGAATGACATTCTCGAAAGTGAACGAAATCTCATTTCTGTTTATGCGACCGCAACTTTCTTTCGCCTTCAGCAAATTACTGTCCAGAGCAGCGCCGCTGCTCGCCTTTGTTTCCGTGGTGGACGTCAGCGATGCCGAGACATTGGTTAAGGGCCGCCGTTCGCTCGTGCTCGAAGGTCAGGCGGCCCAGCTTGTGGTGGATATTGCGGGTGGTTCCTTTGTGGACTTCCACCTTCGCACTCCGAATTTGAATCCGCTGCAATGGGGAGAAAAGGGCGAGAATACCGCTCCGCGTCCGATGGGACATTTCCTTTGTTTGGACCGATGGGGCGCTCCATCCGAGGCCGAACAAAAAAATGGCATGCCGTTCCATGGCGAAGCGATCCGTGTCGAATGGCAAGTATTGCAAGAACCCGTTGAGAGGGATCGAAAAATCTTCGCGGAGATGACCGCCACGCTGCCGTTGGCCGGCCTCACAGTGAAACGCACCGTTGAATTGGCTGTCAGCAATGCCCTCTTTGTTGTTCGCGAAGAAGTCACCAATCTAAATAAGCTTGGAAGAATCTTTAATATGGTGCAGCACCCGACAATCGGTCCGCCTTTTCTGGATGAACAGACGGTCGTTGATGCGAACGCGCGACGCGGGTTTGCCCAAGGCAATCCGTTGCCCAATCCTGAAGAGCCTGCCGCATATTGGCCGGAGGCGCGCAAGGACGGCCAAGCCGTGAACATTCGGCATCTGACTAACGACCATAATCCGAACGTGGTTTCGTACATTGTCGATGAGGACATCGGCTGGGCGACCGCGAGCAACCCGACTCAAGGGTTGCTGATCGGATACCTCTGGAAGACGGCCGAGTATCCGTGGTTCAACGCCTGGCGCCATGTCGAGAACGGGAAACCTTTCGCTCGCGGACTCGAATTTGGAACGACGGGATTGCACCAGCCATTCGGGATTCTGGTCGCGAAAGGGCGAATCTTCGAGCGCGCGCTCTATCAGTATTTGGATGCAAACGAGTCGATCACGAAATCGTATGCCTGTTTCCTTTTTAAGATTCCCAAGGATTACAAAGGCGTCGCTCGTGTGAGCATCTCCGGAAAACGCCTGGTCCTTGCCGAGCGCGATGCCGGTCCGGAACGCAATTTATCGATGGATGTCGGCGAGTTCCGGTTCGGCGAGATTATGCCTGCAAACCGGAATTAACCAAAGTCGAGCTGCAACCGTGAAGATGTTGTTTGGTTTGCGACGCGCCTGGAGAGGTGATGAGCTCCACGTCGGTGCTGAAGGCGAATACCTATATCCAATTGGGCCAAAGAACGGGAGAGATATTAGCGGAATCAGCCCAACGCGGTCTGGCACTGGTGGATCGGGTGGCGCTCTTGGTAAGGGGATTAGCAGGAAACGCCTAAACTGACTAAGTTTGGGATCAAGTGCGGTACTAAGGCCAACCGGCAAAATGCCCAAACTCCAGGAACAGGCGTCCCGCCTGTCTCAGAATCCCATTTGCCGAGTGAAACTCCAACTACCTGTCCCATTGCGTGTCGTAGTGGCGGGGTTGCTGAGCCTGATCTGGCGTGTACGCTTCCACATGCCAATCCGCTAGGAGCACCGAACCTCGCCCGGTCTTGAAGTATGTGGTGGTTGATGGTCGCGTGCCACGATAGATTTTGTGACGGCCGGCGAGGACATTCCCAGGTGGGACAAACCGTCCATCATCAATGATGGGCTGCCCGTTCTTTGGGTCTCCGTTTTCATCGACGAGCACCATTTTCTGCGTGGGCAGTTTGATCGCGGTGGATTTGAAGGGCAGAGGAGGCGCTGAGCCCGCGACGATGGGAAAGATCGATCCCGGACCATAATTCTTAAGACTATCTCCGACGTGGCTTACCATTGAGTAGCTAAAGATGTATGGATTAGCGTCCAGCTTCCGTCGCGCATCCCAGTCCTTGTCCGATGCGCATCGGAAGAGATTGGTCGTAAAGCTGCCGAGGTACGGCGCTATAGCGCTGTTTCTGGTATCCTGGATGATTTGGCTTGTGAAGGCGCCGCTGCCGCTTCGATTGATGTTCCAAAAGATCCAATCTTCCTTCATCGCGTTATACGCGCCACGCGAAGCGACACCCGGAAAGGTGTCGTTGTTGTCGTCGAGATACATGGCAAAAGCCAGTCCCAGTTGTTTGAGATTATTGACGCATGCGGTCTGGTGCGCTTTGGCTTTGGCGCGCGCCAAAGATGGCAAGAGCATGCCGGCAAGAATGGCGATAATCGCGATGACGACGAGTAATTCAATCAGGGTAAACCCGCGCTGTCGCGAACGGTGGGGAACTCGACTATAAGGAGTGCGAAGGGTTGGATTCATGACCCTGATTAACCCATTTCCCCGCGCTCGGTCAATCTTGCAAGGGCTGATCCGCTCAACTGACTGGAGACGCAGGCGCTAAACATGACGCTGATCCAGAGATGTCGCGCACTCGGTTGATCGTGAGCAGCGCTTGGCCAATTCCGGCGTGCACCCGATGACCGAACGCACCGAGCTCAAACGTGCTGGCGCCGAAGCTAAACGGACAGGCGGCCGCGGCCATCAGCTGAAAGAGAGAGAACTGGCGAAAGGCAAAGCACTTCAGCGATAGACAACGTGAGCGAAACAGAGTCAAAGCTGTCGATATTCTTGTCAGCGTGCGCATTGTTCTGAATTTGAGTCCTAACCGATACGGTTGATCGACGGCCTGGTAAAGTCCCCCCCGATACGTTTGAAGCGGATTTGATCGAAGCGAATAGCTTTCCTAATCGCCCCATCGCAGGTGCTAAATCAAAACAAGTGGGATTGGGACAGTCTCTCGTGCGGTCATCGGAGCGCGGATGCCCACATCCGCGCAGTTCGTTGCACCGGTTATGTCGCGGATGTGGGCATCCGCGCTCCTTGTCTGTTTCGATTTAGTCAAGTGGCTTGCTATCGCTTGGGGGGCGATTAGCATCTTTTTCCATGAAAGCTCTCAAACCCATTTTCCAATCTTCGTTCCTTCGATCATCGGCAATCGCACTCGTCACCATCGGGTTGGCCGGTGTAATTCTTTTGTTCGCGGCGGACAAACAGACCGATCCCAAAACACTTCCAGCTCCGAAGCGGATCGTGATCCCCAAACTTCAAGGCAACCTTGAAATCGACGGGGATTTGCGCGAACCGGTTTGGGCTAAGGCGGCTGTACTCAATCCATTTTTCAAAAACGACGGCTCGGGACGCGAACGGGAAAATACCGAGGTGCGGCTCTGGTACGACGACAAGGCGCTTTACATGAGTTGGAAATGCCAGGACGCCGATGTGCAAGCTACTTTTACCGAGCGCGACAGCAAATTCTGGGAGGAAGAAGTCGCTGAATTCTTTGTCACCGCGAAAGATTTGAAGCAATACTTCGAACTGCAATGGAATCCGCTGGGTGGCGTTTTCGACGCGATTATTGATAACGACCTCGACGAACGCGGCGTTTCCAAGAAATTCAACGGCGAATGGGGTTACACCGCTAAAGGGATGAAGAGCGCCGTCAAACTCAAAGGGACGACCAGCAATTCAAATGACAAGGACGAATACTGGCACGTCGAAGTAATGGTGCCGTTCGCCGATCTTAGTCAACCGACCCCTGAGCCCAAGGAAGTTTGGCGGGCAAATTTTTATCGCTTCAACCGTGCCAAGGGCCAGTCGCCCGAGCTATTGAGTTGGTCGCCGACGATGTACCCAAGTTTCCATGAGCCGAGCCGGTTTGGGTATCTCGAGTTCGGGGAGTAGTATCCCCATCGCCATCTCATTGTGGAGCGCGGACCGCTGAGTCCGCGCGTAGCTTCTTTCAACCGTGCCGCACGCGGACTCGGCGGTCCGCGCTCCCGTAATGAGACTTATCCCGTCACCAGCCACCAATTGCTTTGTCAGATTGGCCAGCCTTTACCGCCTATGGTAGCGTCTTGCGTCCATGGCGAACAAGTTTTACGCAGCCGGCGAACAGCGCGCCGACAAGGTCCGCGATCTTTTTGCGGCCATCGCGCCTCGGTACGACCTGATCAACGATCTCCAAAGCTTCGGACTGCACCGATATTGGAAAGAGCGGCTCCTCCGGCTCGCCTGTCTTAAGCAAGGGGAGCGCGCGCTTGACGTCTGCTGCGGAACGGGTGACCTCGCGCTTGCGATGGCCCAACGCGGCGCGATCGTGAGCGGCCTGGATTTCAGCAAGTCCATGCTAAATGTGGCCAGGCAGAGGAGAGCCAACGCCGGAATCATCTCTAATGGCGAAAATGTTGTGTTCTTCATCCGAGGCGACGCTCTTCGGCTGCCGTTTTCAGACTCTCAATTCGACGTGGTGACGGTCGGGTACGGATTGCGGAATCTAGCCGACTTTCGCGCGGGATTGGCCGAGATATGCCGGGTTGCGCGTCCTCAAGGGCGTCTGCTTGTTCTCGATTTTGGCAAGCCTGACAATGCGCTTTGGCGAGGTCTGTACTTTGCCTATCTAAGATGCGTCGTTCCATGGTTTGGCCGCCTTTTTTGCGGTGACGCCGAATCGTACGCTTACATTTGGGAATCACTGAAACAATATCCAGCCCAACGCGGCGTGGCCAAGGCGCTGGAAGAACTGAATTGCAAGCAAGTCCGCATCATCAATCTGATGGGCGGCATGATGAGCATCAATTACGCGGTGACGAGCCACCAGGCCTGATAGTATGGGCGTCTTTCGGCAGGCCGCGACGCACTTGCCGCAGCGCAGTAACGACACAGTGCATCCACCAGTTGTCGTCGGAAATCATGAAACATCGGAGCACGGATGCCCAGGATGTGACGTGTATTGCGTTACGGCAAAGGCACCCGGGCTCCTGACCGACAACTTGTAGATGCGCCTGGCAATGATAGGAAGACCCGCGATGCCGTCTTGCTTCCGTTTTCCTCTACGAGAGTTTAATGGAAGCGATCCGGGGCAAGACGACCTCCGAGGGAATATTCTTGCTCATGAGAGACAAGCTGAAGCGATTAGACGCCACCAAGATTCGGTCGTTAACCCTGAGCACAGGACATCGAGAGTTGATTCTCAAAATCAATGAGATCGTCGAACGCATTAATGAGATCGAGGACGACCTTGCTTCGATCAAAGGCGAAAAGAAATGGGAAGTTGGCTCGGGACGGTGAATGTGGCGCCTAGCCCAATCAACACTTGCGAGAGCGGTAAATGTGATTTCCTGTAGCTTTCGAAAGCATGCTTGCGTTAGGATTCGGCCACGCAAGCTCAATGGAAAAGACACTAAACGCCGGACGCGCCGAAGTTTCTCGTTCGAGAGGACAATGGATGGTTTTGATCGCAGCCTTTCTGGGCTGGATGTTTGACGGTTTGGAGATGGGGATATTCCCGCTCGCTGCCCGGCCGGCGTTGCAAAACCTCATGGGAGTCACAGACGACCAACTCGTTGGACTGTGGATGGGGCGTATCACCGCTCTTTTTCTCGTAGGCGCCGCATGCGGCGGATTGGTGTTTGGCTGGCTTGGTGATCGCATTGGACGCGTGCGGGCGATGTCGCTGAGCATTCTTGCTTATTCAATCTTTACGGGGCTCTGTTATTTCGCGACCGCGCCATGGCACCTTGGTGTTTTGCGGTTTATTGCCGCTTTAGGGATGGGCGGCGAATGGGCCTTAGGAGTGGCTCTGGTGATGGAATGCTGGCCTGAGAAACATCGGCCCATCTTGGCCGGAGTAATTGGTGCGGCGGCGAATGTCGGTTTTCTTCTGATCGCGGTTCTCGGAAAATTCATTCCGGTCACTCGCGAATCGTGGCGTTGGGTGATGCTCGCAGGCGCCGTTCCGGCGCTGCTCACGTTTTTCATCAGGCTATTTGTTCCCGAATCGGAGCGCTGGAAGGAATCGATCAAAGGCGGCCCATCTCGGCCAGTGCGGGAAATCTTTTCACCTGCGCTAATCCGTGTGACGTTGCTGTCAATCGCCTTTGCTTCGATCGCGCTCATTGGAACCTGGGGTTCAGTTCAATGGCTTCCATTGTGGGCTGACAAAATGACTGGCGGCGCCGTGCCTGACGCCAAGGCAAACACGCAGATCCTCTCGTCCGTCGGCGCCGTGATTGGCTGTTTCATTGGCCCATGGATCGGGAATCGAATGGGGCGGCGTCCGGCCTATTTCAGCTTCTGCTTGGTTTCATTGGTGCTCTGCGCTCTCCTGTTTCGGACCATCTCGGAATATGGCGCGCTGTTTTTGATCACGGTTGGGGCCGTCGGGTGCGTTACGGCTGCTTTCTATGGTTGGTTCCCCTTATATCTGCCGGAACTGTTTCCTACGAACGTTCGAGCAACTGGACAGGGGTTGAGTTATAACTTCGGGCGCATCCTCGCCGCAGTCGGCGCGCTACAGATGGGGAGCTTGATGCAGCATTATGGAGGCAGTTACGCCAAGGCCGGTGCTTCGATTACGTTGATCTATGCGCTCGGCCTCGTGCTCATTTGGTTTGCCCCGGAGACCAAAGGAAGACCGTTGCCGAAATGACGGCGATCTCAGTGTCGCGGGCACCGACCGCCAACACGGCAATCCAAAGGAAAGGCTCTCCATGAACGTCATAGGGGCGGGGACAGCCTGTCCCCGTATTCCGACGCTACCGCACCGGGGACGGGCCGTCCCCGCCCCTATGACATTTATGGCCCCATGCGCGCCAAAAAGGCGTCGAGGCTCTCAATGAGCGCTTGTCCGACTCATATTTCCCACTTGTCGCGGAGAGCAGCGAACGCAATCGTTGTCTCATGAGCTTGCTGAAGGTAACCGCGGATATGATTCGAGCCATGAAAGGACGAGCGCGCATCCCAGCGTTGACGGCGTATGACTTTCCGATGACGAAGTTGCTGGACGAAGCGGGCATTCCATTCATTCACGTTGGCGACACGCTGGGAATGATCGTATTGGGTTATCCCGATACCACGCATGTCACCATGGCTGAAATGGAACATCACGTTCGCGCCGTGGCACGCGCCCAACCGCGCGGTTTGCTCACAGCGGATCTTTCTTATCGAAGCTATGACTCGCCGGAACTTGCGGTAGCAAACGCCAAGCGCCTGATCGCGGCGGGTGCGGAAGCGGTCAAAGCGGAAGGCGGACGCGCTATCCTCAATCAGGTGCGGGCGATTCTAGCGGCCGGAATCCCGTATTGCGGTCATCTCGGCATGCTGCCGCAACACGTAAAGGAGGAAGGCGGTTATCGGCGCAAAGGAAAGACCGAATCCGAGCACGACGCGTTGTTAGCCGATGCGCAGGCGCTGGCCGAGGCCGGCGCTTTTGCGGTGGTTCTCGAAACCGTCATTGCGTCCGTCGCCAAGGAAATCACGGAGCGAATAGCGATTCCAACAATTGGCATCGGATCCGGTCCAGATTGCGACGGGCAAATTCTTGTGACGCACGATTTGCTGGGCACGTTCCCATGGTTCACGCCCAAATTCGTGAAACCGAAGCTCAACGGCGCCGATCAAATGCGAGCGACGATTTCGGAGTGGATGCGGTCCATTTAGATGGAGCGCGAGACACTTGACATTGCCACGGTTCGATGGGTTCGCGTATTGATCCGATCCTCCTGACGTTAAAGACTCAATCATTTTCGGGAATCGGATTGTCCCGGCGTCGGCAGATCTTCGACCTGGCTGTTCCCGCGGAGTTTCCAGTCGTTCCCGACCTGTTCAACTTCGAAATGAATACGACGCCCGGGTTGGCCATCACCCCAGTTGAAATCACAGATGTAATTTGCCTTTCCGGAGACGACTCGCTTTGCGCCATCACTGATGGTTTCAGAGATCGGCGCATTGGGCGGGCTTTCCTCGACTGCGAATACCTTCACTCCTTTTGCGCCTGAGAATGGGAACGAGTTGAAACCGACCTCTTTCCACCGGGCTTCTACCTGCTTTCGTTGTGGTTCGGGAATTTGCATGGCATCCATCAAACGCTGCGCATTAGCAGAATGTCCGGCCCACAGAAACGTTTGGACTGCGGCGGCGTGCGACTGAAAGCCAGCGTCGATCCATCCCTCCGCAGGAAAGTATTGATTCACTTCGAAAGTCCGTCCCGCTTGGACAGATGGTTCCGAGGATAGATTCTGAGTGGCTGTTGTGTTGGTTTGGCGCAGAGTGCTGATTTGCTGCGACAAATCGTTCGTCACGTTGCGCAGAGATCCGACCCGATCGCGAAGCCTCATCAGTTCCTGCTTTTGGTCTTGCTCGAGAGACAACCTTTGGCTCTCCAATTCCAAACGATTGGACAATGATCCGGTGATCTCCTGAAGTGTTGCCATCGCGCTCACGGCTGCCAACTTCTGTTCGCGCTCGCGAGAGAGTGCCTGATATTGGATGAGGACTGGAGTTGCCACACCGACGGCGAGAACAGCGCCGATTGCGCCAAGTTTGAGTTTTGTCGTCATAATTCCCAATAGGTTCATTGCCAGACCACACACGGTCGCTCCCGCAGCGATGGCTGGTCCCGCCACAATTGCTGCTAAACCAGCAGGAGCGGATGAGACAGCCTGCTGACTGAGCATCGAAGCTAGAGCAGCGGTTGAGAGTGTCAGACCACGGCGTGTGAGAAGGTCTCTCAGCCTGTCGAGCGCTCGTGTGATGCGCTTGCGCGCCGCTTCCTCGGTTGTGCCCAAAGACGTTCCTACCGTCCGCAGATCATATTGATTGAAGTAGCGCAAGATGACGGCATCGCGGTCCGAAACCGGCAACTGTTGAATAGCTTCATTTAGAAAGGGCGCGACCTCGTCCCAGGCGGAACCTGTAGATTCATTCTGCGAACTCATTTCCACAGCCTTTTGTTCGCGGGCCTTTCGGCGCCGTTCGGTTCGAACCGCCTGCGCTGCCACAAAACACGTGTGCCGGTAAAGCCACCCTCCAAGAACCACGTTATTTGGCAACCGGCGAGCCTTGCGCGCGAGATCGACGAAAACGGTCTGCGTAACGTCTTTGGCTAGTTGCGCGTCGCCATTGACGATTCGCGCGGCCACCGAATGAACGACGTCGATGTGCCGCGTCACGACATCGCGAAAGGCTTGTTCGCAACCTTGCTCGACATATTGCTTCAGTAACGATCCATCCGTCGTCATGGCCATTTTCATACCTTAGAAGCCGCCAAATGCGAAACCGGACAAATAATTTGAATCAGAACGGATCGCTTGAGTCGAGCGCCTCCAATGCCTCGTCCCGAATCTTCCTTGGCAGAAAGAATGATTTTCATCCATGCTTTGCGCTCATGAAAGGGCTTACGCATATAAATCGCAGTGGGGAAGCGAGCATGGTGGATGTATCGGCGAAGGTCATCCAATTGCGTGAAGCTGTGGCTAGCGGTGAAATCAAGTTGCAAAAAGCGACCATCGAACTGATTCAATCGCAAGCCGTCGCCAAAGGAAACGTGCTCGCGACGGCGCGATTGGCGGGAATTATGGCGGCGAAGAGAACAGGGGAACTCATTCCGCTCTGTCATCCGCTGCCGATCACGCATTGCGAGGTGAACTTCGCAATTCCAAAAACGAACGATCGGATCGTCATCACGGCCTCCGCCAAAGTGGCCGCCCAAACCGGCGTCGAGATGGAAGCGCTGACCGCCGTCGGCGTCGCCGCCCTGACTATTTACGATATGTGCAAGGCCGTGGATAAGAAGATGCGAATTACGAATATCAAGCTGGTCTCGAAAACGAAGAAATAGTTGACAGGCAGTCGAATTATGCAAATTCAAGTTGGCATCATTACGATTTCAGACCGCGCCTCGCGCGGTGAGTACGACGATCTGGGAGGGCCGGCACTTCAGAAAGCTGCGCAAGGTTATGGCTGGAAAGTCCTGACTGAAACGCTAGTGCCCGATGAAAAACGCGAGATCCAACGAGCTATACGCGAGCAGATCGGCAAAGGTTGCGAACTGATTCTGACGACGGGCGGGACCGGCGTCGCTTTGCGCGATGTGACGCCCGAAGCCGTGCGCGAGATCGCCGTCCGCGAACTGCCGGGCTTCGGCGAAGTCATGCGCTCCGAATCGATGAAGATCACCCAGAACGCGATCCTGTCACGCAACTTGGCCGTCGTCGTCGATAAGTCGCTCGTGATCTGTCTGCCGGGCAAACCGAGCGGCGCCGTGGAATGCCTCGGCTTTGTCGTCGGCGCGATCCCGCATTGCATTGAAGTTCTCCAGGAAGTCCCGACGAGCTGCTAATTGCTCGACACGCGGGCGTCGACGCGCGCCAGGATCCCTTCCCTGAACCGTGTGGTAAGACAGGCGTCCCGTCTGTTCAGCATCTGCGTACACCAAAAGGACAGGCGGGACGCACTGTCCTACCACACCGCTAATTGGTGCAATGCGCGAAAAGGCGTGGAGACCAGGTGATATTGACGACTGGCTGGTCATCCGTGCGGTTGCAACCCATGTTTTTCCAATTGAACTCTGGCTGTGTGCTCCATTTGCCATTCAGTTTGCCATCAGCCCTTTTGCCATCCTTCTCGGCCGTTGTGCGGTAGGCCGTCGCCTCGGCAAACTTTTTGTAATCACCCAGCGTGACCTCGAAGACACCGAAATAAAACGGCTTCGTGATTCTCACGCGATGACCCGGAGTTTCGCTCGGTGGGCTCTGCAAGTACCATTCGTGCGCTCTCCTTTCCTTCATCTGTTTGAGCGCCACGTCAGCGTCTTCCTGACTCGAACCCATCATGAATTCGCCTGGCGGAATCGTGGCCAGTTTCATTCCAATCGAATTGGTGAAGAGTGCGGGAGGCATTGAAGTGGGCTTATCTTGCGCGTGGAGAGTACAGAGAGCCCACGTGACAATGACGCAGCACGTCAATTGCGCGGATAAATGAAGTGTTCGCATAGAGGCCAGAACCTAACCAAAAACTTCCTCGATCACTTCGCCACCATTGAAGGTGGCCAGTTCTTTCCGGTTTTGATGTTCGTAATAAAGTTCCTGTTGATCGACGCCTAGCGCATGAAGAATCGTCGCATGAAAATCGTTTGGATGAATCGGGCGATCCACCACCGTATAACCGACATCATCGGTTGCACCAATGACCTGCCCTCCTTTAACACCGCCACCAGCGAGCCACATGCAATAACCCGTTGGCGAATGATCGCGGCCGGGATTTCTCCCGCTCCCTTCGGCGGCAGGGGTGCGTCCGAATTCGCCACCCCAAATGACCAATGTCTGCTCACTTTCCCCTTTGAGGTCAAAAACCTCGGGAGCTGCCATTTGCATTCGGAAGGCCAGCTCATAGGAAAGAATGCGCGCTTCCAATTCGGACCCTCCGCCGTGACGTTCCAAGTGGCGCCGGTTCATTCGCTCCATGAAATCGAGCTGCGTGCGGCGAGCCGCTTCCGTGAAGCCAGCCGGCATTCTGATATTTGCAATCCCTTCCGATGCTTTGACCAGCGTGCCTTGATAACGCGTCGGCAAAAAACCAGCCCACCAAATCGCTGGACCGCTGAAATTCTCTCCCGCATCCATCACCACGAAGCCTGGGAGATTCTGATTTTCGCTGCCAAGCCCGTAGTACAGCCACGCGCCAATCGTTGGCCGCGCGCCGGTCAATGATCCAGTCAGGGCCAGATACTCTGCTGGCGTATGGATTGGACTGTCGTGCTTCATGCTCCGAATCACGCAGATATCGTCCACGTGTGCGGCGGTTTCCTTGAATAAGGTCGAGACCGGAATTCCGCTTCGGCCGTACGGTTTGAATTCGTACGGAGATGGGTAAAGGTTCTGCAATCGGAGCCGCTTGTTCATCGGTACATTCTTCGCGATGCTGTCCGGCACGTCTTTGCCTTGCAGTTTTGTCAGAGCGGGTTTCGGATCCCAGGTATCGAGGTGACTCGGCCCGCCGCCCATGTGCAGAAGAATGACGTTCTTAACCGGGCACGTCGGGTGATCTCGGCGCCACCGCCAATTAGAAGGTGGATGTCCAGACTTCCCTGATCACCGAACCAGGCGGCGGACTTATTGCCAAACGCTTTTGATCCCTTGATTGTGATTAAAGTAACACTCACTTGAGTCACAACACGAAAGCAAGCTTATGAAACATTTTACTCTTATGATCGGATTGACTGCCCTGTTGGCCGGCTGCGCAAGGCAGGAAGACGCAACGGGAACTGGAACTCGACCGAATACAGACTTAGACAAACGAGATTCGGCCTCCGACCCTGACAACACAGCGCGCAATCAACGTGATCGCGCGAAGGGGTGACTTTGACGCCGGAAGACCAGGGCGATGTCTCCGAAACACATTTTCGATCATTGGACCTATGAACCGTGTGGCAGGACAGCGCGTCCCGCCTGTCCTGCTTTTGGTGTACCCAAATGCTGGACAAGCGAGACGCCCCGTCCTGCGACAGACGTACTTTAGGAAGATTGCGGAGAAGGGCCAAGTTTGGTTAGAGTTCGGCAATCATGAAGAGTCGCTGGCCAGCCGTTATTCTCATATTCTGTCTAGTTTCGCTTGTAAGTTCTACTCGCGCCGTCCTAGCTGAATCGAGGCCGCAGCCGCCGGCCAAGAGCGTCGTTACGCAGCACCATATCCTGCCGATCTTGCTGCAGCATTGCACGGCTTGTCACGGCGCCTACAATCGCGAAGCAGAACTGGACCTTCGTTCTAAAGCGTCGATGCTTAAGGGTGGCAAGGCGGGGCCCGCCTTAATTCCAGGGCAGCCGGACGCGAGCACGATTGTGTCGCGAATTCGTTCCGGCGCATGCCCGCCCAGCAAGCGGCTTGTGGAAGCCGGTGTAAAACCAGTCGAGCCTTCCGCGCTGGCAAAACTAATCGATTGGATTGCCGCAGGCGCGCCCGAAGAAGCCGACATGCGGGATGCCGGAGTTACATCCGAGCATCCCCTCATTCGCGACAAGGACCGAGATTTCTGGTCCTTCCGTCCGCCAGCGAAAGCTTTTGCGCCGAAAGTGCGCCGGACGGAGTTAGTGAACAATCCCATCGACGCATTCGTTTTAAGCAAGCTGGAGGGGAAAGGATTGACCTTCGCTCCTGAAGCGCCGAAGCCGGTTTTGCTGAGGCGCGTTTACTTTGACCTGACCGGTCTCTCACCAACTCCTGACGAAACGGATGCCTTTCTGTTGGACAACGACGCGCAAGCCTATGAAAAGCTCGTCGATCGCCTGCTGGCATCGCCGCGGTATGGCGAACGCTGGGGCCGGCATTGGCTGGATGTGGCGGGTTACTCCGACGTCGAAGGCAGGCGCGAGCAGCACTTGCCGCGGCGGTTTGCGTATCGATATCGCGATTACGTCATTCAAGCTTTCAATGCGGACAAGCCGTACAACCGTTTTCTCCTGGAACAACTGGCCGGAGATGAGCTGGCTGACTACGAACATGCGCCGCGCGTCACGCAAGAGATACACGATAACCTGGTTGCGACCGCATTCCTTCGTATGGGGCCGGATCCGACCTGGGCCAATATCACGGGCTTTGTTCCGGATCGATTGGAAGTGATGGCCGACTCGTTGGATGTTTTCGGTTCAGGCGTGCTCGGACTGACCCTGAAATGCGCGCGCTGTCACGACCACAAGTTCGATCCCATTCCGCAGCGCGATTATTTTCGGCTCGTCGATATCTTTAAGGGCGCATTCGATGAATATAATTGGCTCAAGCCGGATTTGCGGCCCTTTGGCGGCGCGGGCAATTCCGG
This sequence comes from Verrucomicrobiota bacterium, assembly GCA_016871515.1. Classification (GTDB taxonomy): domain Bacteria; phylum Verrucomicrobiota; class Verrucomicrobiia; order Limisphaerales; family SIBE01; genus SIBE01. Next base: position 53,085 of record VHDE01000004.1, on the reverse strand, counting down.
CAGGATGGGCGAACGAAGTTTGCCTTTTGTTTTGACGGAGGAACGCAAGGAATGGGAAGCCCACATGGCGAAGCTGCAACGGCAGATCGACCTCCGCAACTCCGCTTTGAAAGAAGAGGAACCGCGGCTGAGAGAAAAGTTTCGCGAGGCGGAGTTGTCGAAGTTGAGCGAATCGCTCCGCGAAGACATTAAGAAAACTCTGGCCACGCCACGTGAGAACCGCACGGCTGCGCAAGTCAAACTCGCCCAAGAACACGAGAAAAAGCTGATGCCGGACCGCAACGAACTGAAAAAGTTCGATGCTGGCTTCAAGAATCGTTGCGACGAAGTCGCGTCGCTCGAAAGCCAGAAACGTCCGGAGCCGCGGATCGCAGCGCTTTGGGACCGCGGCGATCCTTCGCCGACTTACATTTACCGGCGCGGGGACTACCAGCGGCCCGGCTTATTAGTAAAGGCCGGCGTGCCCGCAGTCTTGTCCGACGGAACAATTCCATTTGAGATTCGACGGCCATGGCCTGGATCACGGCAAACTGGGAGACGCCTGGCCTTGGCCCGATGGCTGACGAGTCCGAATCATCCGTTGACCAGCCGCGTCATGGTCAACCGGATTTGGAAGCAGCATTTCGGGCATGGGATTGTCAAGAGCCTCGGTAATTTCGGGAAAACCGGAAGCGCTCCGACACATCCGGAACTGTTGGATTGGCTCGCTAACGAATTCGTTCAGGAAGGTTGGCGAATCAAACCGTTGCACCGCTTGATTCTGACCTCGCGCACGTTTCGTCAAAGTTCCTCTATTGCTCCCGAGCAACTCACGGCCGATCTGAACAATGAATTGCTTTCGCGCATGCCGCTTCGGCGCCTCGACGCGGAGGCCGTGTGGGACAGTTTGATTTCCGCCGCCGGCAGCCTCGATGAAACACGTTTTGGCCCGCCCATTGCCGCCAAGACCGGAGCAGATGGCGCAGTGACTCCAGGCCGAACCGGCGCCGGGTGGCGGCGATCGATCTATAGCGAACAACTTCGGAAGGATATTCCCACGTTGCTTGACGCATTCGATTTGCCGCAGATGAATCCGAACTGCCTGGAACGCGGCGAATCAATCGTCGCTCCGCAAGCGTTGCATCTGATGAATGACAAAGTCGTCCGCGAATTAGCCAGTCGCTTCGCTGAGCGTGTTCATCGCGAGGCCGGAGGCGAACCCGTCCAGCAGATTCGGCGCGCTTTCCTGATTGCGTTTGCGCGGCCGCCTTCGACAGAGGAAACAGCCGAGAGCATCGAATTTCTAAAAGAGCTCGCTGCCACGCGCGAGGCCGAAGCCAAAGCGCAAGCGAACAACCCAGTTGACCCCACGCATCCCCTAAGCGTCCTGTGCCATTCACTGTTGAACTCGGCCGAGTTCCTTTACATCGATTGACCAACAAGCATCCAGCAGCATTATCAGAATTATCCGAGGCCCGGCTTGCCCGGGCCACTCGCGCAACACAGATGAAAACGAAGACCTGTCAGCCGGCCAAGCGCGTGGAATCAGCGTTTGTTCTTGGTGGCGTTGCCCTGGCCGACGGATTGAATATAAGACTCCACTTTGTGCGCTAACTGCTCGAAATTCTTCCAACGATTGGGATTGTTAGCGCGTTCCATGTCCAAAAGGCCGGAACGCTCAGCGGCCTTGAAGCAGCCCACAATGCTGTCGCCCCAATTTTGGTAAAAGACCTCGCGCACTTCGTCATCGACTTCCTTTAGCAGGATTCCCAAGACATCGTAAGACGAACAAGCGCGGCGCGAAGGGCGGACCAATTCCTCGTATTCGACGCCGTGGACTTCACGCAGTTCGCCTTCTTTGAGTGATAGCAAAACCTTCCGGTCCTCGGGAAGGTCGTCAGCGCGAATGTAATCGATCAGCGGAATGAGGATTGAAATCATGCTGGCGCTGCGCGCGCCGGCCAGAGATGTTTCCAGGCGGGCCAATCGCCGCTCCACGTCCTCGAGACGCGCCGCCAGAGATGCTTCGTTTGATGCAGGTGTCATACGCAATACGCGCAGAGCTAATCAGCGTTCTACGGCATTGGCAACCGAAAATCCCAGCGACGGCTGCACCGCACTGCACCGCGGTGCGCAGCGGCGGGCATCCTGCCCGGCGGATCACGCGTGCGCACTAGAACGCAGCCTCCTCGTTTCAAGCGTTGCTCCGGGCGGCAAGATGCACGCCCTCTGCGGCAGGCAGGAGGCTGCCGCTACAGCACAGCCACCGCTTCGATTTCAATCTGCAAGCCTGGAATTGCCAATTCTGTCACACCCACGACCGTCGAGGCCGGATACGGCGTCACGAGGAATTCTTTGCGAACTTTGCGATAGACGGGCAGGTCACGTGAAAGTTTTACGAAATATGACCGGAGAATCACGATGTCCTTCATCGAACCTCCGGCGGCTGCCAAGACCTGGCCAATCCGCTCGAATGTTTGCCGCATTTGCGTCTCCATATCGGCGTTCAGGTCGCGCGGACCTTGCCCCGAAACGAACACGAATTTGCGTCCTTCCACGAGGATCCCAGGTGAGTAGCCAACATCGGCGGCGGGCGCATCCGCAGGAAAGAGTTCTTTTCGTTTCATAGCTTGTTTTGTTTCTGCTTCGTAGCGCAGAGTTTCACTCTGCTGTATCGCAGAATTGTATTCTGCGGACCGCCCGCAAATCGAACGTTGTCGAAGGTGCGGACCCTGTGCCGACTGCAAGTCGGCGATACAGCAGACTACAAGTCTGCGCTACGCCCGGTCACGCCTTCTTGACCCGCTGCGCGATAGTTCCTAAATCGACAATCGCGGCGCGGTCGCCCGCCCGTTTTACCAAGTCGCAAACCAACTCGATCGCTTTGAATTCCGGGTCGCTCGGGTAAAGCACCGAAGGATGGCAAAGGAGATCGAACACGGCGCGATGCTCGATGGTCCACTCGACCGCAAGCTGAAGCGCGGTCAAAAAATAGTCGAGCTTCCAACGACAGTTTCGGAACGCGCCGATGTCGCTGATTGGGCTCATGGGAACATCGATCAGTCCAGTGGGATACGTGAATGGTTGCGCCGCAGCCTGCGCTTTTACAATGCCGTCGAACACATCGCGAGCCGGCGCGGCGCCGGGCTGGCTGTACGGATGCACAGGATATTTGCAACTCACCCATCGAAAGCCGGCAGCGAGGAGCATCTGTTGCACGTCCGGGCGTCCGTTTAGTCCATCGGCGAAACCGCCCGGTGTCCGGAAGCCGGCCGGCATGATGCCAAGCCGTGTCTTCATGGCCGCCGTGCACAATTCAATATTCTCGCGGATGACTTCCGCAGGTTTTTTGCCTTCGATCAACCAGGGCGCTCGATTGAAGCGGTATTGAATCTCGTCCGGTTTCGTCGCGAGCACATAAACATGATCGTAGGTGTGATTGCCAAGGAAGTGCCCTTCCAGAATCAATTCCTTGAGCCAGTCCACATTTGCTTGCTCGAACACGCGACCGACCGCAAAGCAATGGATCACGCCACCGTGAGCTTTGACACGACGGGCGGCTTCGAGTGTGTATCGCTTGGCATCGTCGTTCAGATTCCCCTTTTCGTAATCCCAATGGGTCTGTTCCCAGCGCGGGAAATTCCGCGCCATTTCGAGATCAAGAGTAATGGCGATCAGCGCCTTGTTTTCAAGCGCGGAGGCGTTAGGCGTCTGAGCAAGCAGCTTCTGCGGAAGAACGCTTAGAGCGGCGAACGCGCCTGACGAAATGCGCGCTATAAAGTTGCGGCGAGTGAGCGAACCGATGTTACGGAGCGCGCCCGTCCTCGGGGGCAGCGATGTCCGCAGTTCTGGAAGTGATGGAACATTTGACGAGCTTTGAATATGCGAACGTCGCTGCGCCCGAGGACGGGCGCGCTCCAGCGGCATTGCGGGGACGCGGCGGTTTGCACGTTCGTTTTTCATCTGTCTCCTTTCGCTTTGCCACGATATTCAATCCAAGAGACCTGCGTCACCAATTGATTTAGCGAAGCGAATGCAATGTGAGCGCTGGTAGCGAAGCGGGGCGTGTCATGCGCCGGAAACGTCGCCAGCGTCGCGTCGCCCACCAGAAAGACGTTGAAATCCTTGGAAAGGTTTTCATAACCGGCGCAAGTCCGCGCGTAACACATGTCGGTCGCATATCCGGTCAACAGAATGTGCCGAACGCCGTCCGCTCGCAGGAAGTCGCGGAGCGCAGGATAGCCTTCGTCATCATAAATGACGATGTCGTCGGCAAACACTTCGATCGCATCGACCACTGGAATCGGCAGTTTCCAAAACCCCGCGCCATTGTATCGATCACCCGCGTCGAGTCCGGGGAATTGCTTGAAATAATCAACGACCGGCGTGTTCGCTCGCAGTCTGAGTTGCGCCGGCAAGGGCGCGCCCTTGTATGGAAAACTTTTCAGTTTGGCGGCAAGTTCGCGGCGTCCTTCTTCGCGATCGGGCGGCGTGGGCCGTCCTCGCACGGAACGATAAAGCTTCTTGCGAATTGAATCTTCAGCGCCGGGTTCGGAATAAAGGACATGTTTCACCTGGCCGCGCAGCCTTTTCAGGAACGGGTTGATCACTTGTTTGGTGTGTTCGTAAGACAACGCGTTTTTTCTTGGAGTGCAAAAGTCGGCGACACCAGCCGGTTCCGGAGTGCGCCAGCCATGGCTGTCGTCGATGCCCCAGGGATGAACAACGATGACCGCGGTTTGGGCAGCATCGAGGTGGTTCGGCATTTCGATAATGCCGCGCGCATTGTAACTGAACCGCCAAGCTCGCACCGCCAAATCCGCGTGAGAATCATTCACGAGCAACGGCGCCTCAAAGCGATTGGTTTCGCGGATCGGTTCGACCCATTGCGGATAGTCGGCAAGCAATGGTTGCGGGTCTTTGATCGGAGTCAGTCGGTTCTCATACGTCCGCGTCTGCGCAGCATCAGCGGCAAAACCAATCGGCATCCCGAAAAGCAAAGCGCTTACAACGGTCATGCAGAATCGTATTCTGGCTGCCCAACGTCTCTCGTCGATTGGCAGGGCCTTTCGGTAATTCAATACGTTTTTGTCCCGGAGGGACAACCATTTGCCACAGGGCCTTGAATTACCAAGAGGCTTTATAGTGGAATACGTCGCTACTCGCAAAGAATCGTGCTTAGTCATAGGCAATTATGGTTTGGTTCGATTTGTCCTCTGCAAGTAACTGAACAAGTCGCGCAACTCCTGTGGTTTGAGCGGCTGCAACAGGCCTTCGGGCATCGCCGAGACAGCCGATTCACGCATCGACTGAATCCGGTCCCGTGCGATTTCGTTGCGCTCTCCGTTCGCTGAAACGATTGTCATTGTGCCGGCGGCCTGCTCTGCGATCAAGCCGCTGAGGATCCGCCCGCCGGTTGTCTCAATTTCGTAATTCAGAAATTCTTTCCGAACCGTGGCGCTTGGGTCCACGATGCTGGCCAACAGAAATTCGCGGTCGGCGCGATTGGCGTAAGTGAGATCGGGCCCAACTTGCCCGCCCTCACCATGAAGAACATGGCAGGCCGCGCACGCTTGCCGATAGAGCGCATGTCCTCGAACCGGATCGCCTTCGCCGGCTCTCAGATCATTCTGCAAGCGGCGCATTTCGGCGAGTTTCTCCTCTTTGGTTCCGCTCGTGATGTTGCCCCAATGCCTGCGGATCAGCTTGTCGAGCTCAGGGTCATTATGGAGCGCAGCCGTTCGCAGTTGCTGAAACGAGATCTCGCGCGCGGCAATGTGTTTCTTATCCACAGCAACCAACAGCGCTGCCGCCCATTCCTTGCGGCTCAATAAAACGTCCCGAGCGCGATGCCGCAATCGTTCGGGAAAACTTGGGCAGGCCGCAAGAATCTCCTCGGCTAAGTTCAGATAGTCGAAAGATGATAACGACTCCAGCGCAGCCAGCCGCACCATCTCTGGCGCATCAGATTTTGCCAATCGCAAGAATTCTTCAGCGCTCCCGGCATATCCCAGCTCTGCCAGAGTTCGTATCATTTCGATGCGCAGATGAGGCGAGGCAGATTCATCCGCCGCCAGTGATGTCGCGCGCGCGCGGCCATTCCCGCGTCCAATTCGACAAGAGAACCGAATTAACGCGGCATCGCGTGTGTCCTCGCGCCAGAGGCGGTCAAATTCGCGCGCCAATGCATCCGTCACATTCTGGTAATGCTCGAATCGTCTGGGGATCTTCAGCTCTGCGACAGCACTCCCGGCAAACAACCCGCCGCTGCCAAAGCCAACCGGTTCGCGGGGCCGGTCGCGGAAGCCTTGCTCGACAGCAGCGAAAAGTGCGGGGCGTTCCGAAGCGTCTGCCGCCGCAATGACGGATGCGCAGGCATTGAGAGTCGCTTCCGTCCCTTCGGCAGTCCAACGCCGCAGCAAGCGTTCTCGCACGATGTTCCGCGCGATTTCAGAGTGCGCCGCCGCGCGCCCAGCGAAGAACTCACTCAATTCAGCGATGCCTGCGATGGCGTGCCGCTCGATGGCCCACCAGATGAGCAATGGGAGGTGAGGGTCATCCGCATTTGATGTGCCGCGCAGCAAAGCGAGGGCGATGGCGAGGCCAGTGGGCGCCGCCAGACGTTGCGCGGTGCAAGCCAATTGAGCGCTCACTCGCGCGTCTTTCTCGGCTGCGGCGAGTTGGGCAAGCCGCGCGGCCATCTCGGGTGGGACAGTTCGTTCATCGCCCAACAGGCGGACCGCCCAATGACGGACCATGGCGCTTCGATGTTCGACAGCGCGCAAGCCAAAGCTTTCGTTGAAACCGCCGCTCAGATAAAGGGCCCATAAGGCCTCCAGAGCGTGACGTTCATCTTTGACTTCCAAGACCAGTGAGCGCAGGCGAAATACGGCTTCGGGATCGCGCCGCTCAGCCAGGATGCGCCGTGCTTGGCGGACGATCCAAGGATTGCGATCGCTCAATAACGCGACCAGTTGAGAACTGGCGAGGTTGGCCAGCTGAGGCGGCTTGGTTGCCTTCGTCCCTTTCGCCGCGATGCGGTAGATGCGGCCATTGCTTCGATCCCAATCCGCGTCTGGATCAGGATGCGCGGTGCGATGGTCATGCCAGTCTGCGACATAGATCGCGTTGTCTGGTCCCATGATCACATCGGTCGGCGCAAACCAAGCATCATTCGCGCGCAAGAGCTCGCCGCCGTGGCTCGAAGCAAACGTCGAGGCGCGCCGATAAAGTTGATGCCATTGCACACTGTGACCGAGCAGATCGCCCGCGATGTGTTGGCCGAGGAAGCGCGGCGGCAAATTAGTGCCTTGATAAACAATGCCGCCAACCGTCACGTGGCCGCCGTGGAAGTTTGTGTGCGCGACGTGTTCGAAGTAACCGAAGGCATATGGGTTGTGCAGCGCCCCGTGTTTGCCAAAGCTTTTCCAGTAGTACGCTCCTTGTCGCGCGTGGAGCATGCGGTAAGGCCCGGCATTCGTGCTATAAATCAGTTCGCCCTCGGCGTCGAAATCGAGGCCCCATGAATTGCCTCCGCCTTCGCAGAACAGTTCGAACTTGCGTGTCAACGGATGGTACCGCCACACACCTTGTTGAAATTCGATCCCTCGAATGCGTGAAGTTACAGTGCTGCCTTGACAGCCGTAGAGCCAGCCGTCGGGCCCCCACGTCAAAGAGTTGGCCACCGAATGCGCGTCTTCCATTCCAAAGCCGCTCAAACAGACGGTTGGAGCGCTGTCGGGAACGTCATCATTGTCGCGGTCTGAATAGAAGAGCAAGTAGGGCGCCTGTAATACGAAGACGCCACCATGACCAAAGGCAAATCCGGAAGCGAGATTGAGACCGTTGACAAAGTCTCTGGCCGCGTCGGCGCGCCCATCTTCGTCGTTGTCCGCCAGAATGGTGATGCGGTCCGCGCCACGTGGCCCGCGTGGCGGCGGTTCCGGCACGCGGTCGTAGGTCGTGCGCGACCAGCGGTCCACCTTCACCCGGCGCAGTCCGGACGGATTCGGATATTGGAGGTATTGAATAACCCAGAGGCGGCCCCGAGCGTCGAATTCAATCGCGACGGGTTGGCGCACCAACGGTTCACTGGCCACGAGTGTGACTTCGCAGTCGGGCGGGACGGTCATGCGATCAGCGGCTTGCCAAGGAGGAAAGCCTTGGGATAGGGCGCGCAGTTCTGAACCCCACAGACTCGCGAAAAGAGCCGCGGAAAAGAGAAATGTCTTCATGGCGAGTTGTTCGACAGAACCCACACGTCCGATTAATGCCGTGATCTTGCCCATCGCGGCAAGCTTAGGCTGGCAGCTCATCGCTGTCATCGTCTTCTTCTGAACCGTCCGTTTCGCTAGAATGAAAGCCGTGCGCTGTTTGGCACTAACTCGATAGCGAGTCAGGGCGGGTCAGCCGATGTTTTTGTGGTGAAGTACGGTCGAGCGGGCGAGCTAAGAATCCGGTCACATAACAATTACCGTCGACATCGACCGCAACAGCCTTCGCAATGTCGATGAATTCCTCCCACGGCGCGACCCCAGGTGAATGGCGCCCCCGCAACCGTGCTCGCGCAAGTCGTCACGCACAGCGCGATAACGAACTTCAAAGCGCGAGCCGCGAATCGCCGACATTTGCCTGATATAGTACGGAGCCAATCTTTCACGCCGCTCTGCGAAGCAATCGACCTGCCAGGCAACAAAAACTTGAAGATGCTTCTAGCAAGAGAGTGTAGGGCGCGTCTTTTCTGGCTGTAACGGCGTCTCGTAAGAGCGCCGCATTCTTCCCGTGAACGCTAGCGGCGCTCTTACGAGACGCCGCTACAACTGAAAAGACGCGTCCTAACGAGAGTGTGTCTCGCTTGTCCAGGCGTTGTGGGGTTGCGCCGGGAAAGACTTCTCCGAAACACATTTTCGCGCATTGGGCCCATGAACCCTGACGTTGCGGCATGTAGTCCCGGCTTTAGCCGGAGCGATTGCAATCCGCAAAAGCTGTTTCGCTGCAAGCAAACGCTGCCGCCTAAAGGCGCCTAAAGGCGGGACTACATGCCGGGAGGTTCATGGGGAGACGCGGACGCGCTGCCCTGCTTTTGGTGTACGCAATGCGGGACAGGCGAGACGCCTGTCCTACCTTCCGACCGGCGCAAGGCCCGGCTCTGCTGAACGGTCAGTTGTTCGCGTTTTATCGCAAGCCGTTGTCTTTCACCGTCGTAACTGCCCGATGACGCAGGGACACCAATTTTGTCCGCGCGGACAAAATTGGGTATAAAGACCCAAGCTGAGCGAGCTGAGGACCAATTGATAAACGCCCTTGTGAATTCTGCGCACGTGCGCGGACTCTCCGGACTCTTCTCCTTTGATTGCATACTTACGCTTAAGTTGACTTAATTCGATCCGTCTATGAAATCTTCGCCTCAGTTCGCACTCGTTCTCGCCGTAATTATTCTCTGGCCCGGTCAAGTGGCTTCGGCCGCCTTAGCTGATTTGGCTAAAGCCCATGATGAAGCGGTCCGGATGCTTTCCGGGTTCCTTAAAATCGATACGAGCAACCCGCCTGGCAACGAAACGAAAGGCGCCCAATATCTTAAAAACATTCTCGATCGCGAGGGCATTCCGTCGGAAATCCTCGAATTGGAACCTGGCCGGGGAAATTTAATCGGGCGTCTGAAGGGAAATGGCCAAAAGAAACCGCTGTTGTTGATGGGGCATATCGACGTGGTAGGCGTTGAACGATCCAAATGGACGGTCGATCCGTTCGGAGGTGTGATCAAGGATGGCTATCTTTACGGACGGGGCGCTTCCGATGACAAAGGAATGACCGCGGCTTGCCTTCAGGTTTTGCTTGAACTTCACCGGCAGAAAGTGGCGCTGGACCGCGACGTGATCTTTCTCGCGGAAGCTGGCGAGGAAGGCAGCATGTATTTGGGCATCGATTTCATGGTGGCGAAGCATTGGGACAAAATCGAATGTGAGTTCGCGCTAAATGAAGGAGGCCGGATTTTCGAAAAGGACGGGAAGATCGAATATGTCGGCGTTGCCACGACGGAAAAAGTCCCGCGCCGAATGTTGCTGTCGGCCAAGGGAACCAGCGGTCATGGTTCGCAACCGCGACCGGACAATCCAATCACGCATCTGGCAGCTGCGGTGGCCAAGGTCGGGAATTGGCAGCCGCCAATGCGTCTCAACGAAACGACCCGGTTATTCTTTGCCAGGCTGGCCTCAATCAGCAAACCTGAAGACGCGTTTCTTTACACGCATCTTGAAGACCCAGCTTTGGGGCCGCTCGTCCAGGAGAAAATCAGGAACACGAAATTCGCCTACAATTCGATGCTGCGCACTTCGATCTCGCCTACAATCATGAACGGCGGTTTTCGAAACAATGTGATTCCAGGCGACGCTCTGGCGACGCTCGACATTCGGGCATTGCCGGATGAGAACATGACCGCGTTCGCCGAAACGCTGCGGCAATTAATCAACGATCCCGCGGTTGAAATCGTGCCCGTGCAAGGAAATCCCCGGCCCGCCACGCCTGCCTCGCGCCTCGATACTGACATGTTCCAGGCGCTCGAACGAATTCAGCAACGGCTCTTCCCGACCGCGATAACGCTGCCGATGATGTTGACTGGCGCAACCGATTCGGCTCAGTTACGCGCCAAAGGAGTTCAGGTATACGGGCTGGGAAGTGTCAGCACTGACGATGATGGGGCGAGAATGCACGGCAACGACGAGCGCGTTTCCGTGGCCGGGCTGGGAAAGTTTCTTGAGTTTCTCTATGAAGCCGTCATCGAAGTGGCAGCCTCGAAGAAGAACGGATGAAGAACCACGTGGCTCAACCGCCGCTTGTATTATCGTTTTGCAATTGCTTCCGGCACTGAACCAGGATTGACCTCCAATGCGCGCGAAGAAACGCAGGTTGTGTCAATGCCTCACGTGCGTACTTCCGGCCAGCCATAGAAAGGTCGATCTCAGCTTGGATAACTATCTCGTCGCGATTGTTGGCCAGCGCGAGACAACGTGAATCCGGCCCGACTATTTTGGAGTCGCCAGCCGACCAAAGACCGTCTCCCTGGGGACCGACCGAATTCGCAAACACGTAATAGACTTGATTCTCGAAAGCCCGAATCGCAATGCCATCGCGTCCACGCCGCTTCGTTTTCGAAACGGCCAGCGCATCCAGCCCGGCGTTTGGATGGAAAACGATTTGCGCTCCCATCATCACCGGCAGCCGTACTAGTTCCGGATAACGTCGCTCATGGCAGATAATGGCAGTCGCTGGGACGCGGCCCAGTCGAAAATGCGCCAGCGAATTCCCCGGTCTGAAATAACGCGCATCGCGCGGCGTCAAATGAATCTTGGAATAGCGGAACGTCTCCCGCCCGCGGCGGTCAAAGACGACCAGCGAATTATGCAAATGAGCGCCGCGAAAGGTAGGGCAGCCAATCAAGACATGGCAATGCGCCAAACGAGCGGCGGAACCGATCTGCTTTAGCGCTCCCTCAATTTCTGGCTGGCTGAGTTTTTTGAAGTCGCAGTTGTAACCCGTGACCGCACATTCAGGAAAAAGAATGGCATCCGACCGCTGCTTCGCCGCAGCTTCAATGATCCCAGTGATCCACGCAACGTTGTCAGCTATCGAGCGCCGGAATTTCATCTGGACTGCGGCTACTCTGAAGTTGATAGGTTGGTTCAACTTGTTTGCGGTCGTCGCGTCCTTTGTGTTCATTCAATAGCGAACGGCTTCAGCTCAAGAATCGTCTCGAAGCGCGAACAGCGGCTCTTTCTCTTTCTCCTTCTCCTTCTCTTTCTTGCTTAGATTGATTTGAGCCGCTTCGACCTTGATGTAATTCAAAACGACAGGGGCGAGAATCATGCCTGGGATGCCCATGAGCCTTTCGCCGAGGATCAGACCGAGAAGCGTCAGCCAGACGGGATTTCGGATGCGATCTCCAATGATCTTGCTGTTCAAAAAGTATTCGAGCTTGTGCAGCACGACCAGGAAGGTCAGCGCCGCGATGGCCAGCTGCGGCGATTTCGTAAAGCCAATCCCGACGATCACCGAATTGCTGATCAGGTTTCCGAGAATCGGTAGCAGCCCGCAAAGAAAGGTCACGCCAATGACAACCGCCGAATAAGGAAGAGCAACCGCCACAATAAAAATCGCGGTCAGCGCCGTATTGATTGTCGAGATGGTTATCTGTGCACCCATGACCGTGGCAAAACTGCGATAGAAAGATCGGAAGCGCGCGGTCACTTCGTCACAGAGCGCCGAGTAAAGATTGTTTTCGAACAGGTGTTTCCCGCGATCCAAATCGAGCTTCGGATTGATGAAGAGGCTGATTGTCACCACAAAACCAATAACCAGAAAAACGAATTCTTTGGTTGCCACTTTCGCGAAATTGCCCAGATACCTGAACTGCGTTTTGACGGTATTAATGACAAGAGCCTTCAGGCTATCGCTATCCCGGAGATCCAGATCTTCGAACGGAAGTTTGATGTCATGGTGCTTCGCATAATCGATGATTTTGGGAATCGAGGTCGCAGCGATGTCCGGCAAGGCATTAGATGCTTGGCGGATGAAGTGAACGAAGCCGTAAAAAATACCGAGCACCAAAATAATAAACAACACGACCGCCAGCCACTTTGAACGGATAAAGGTCAGTTTTTCGAGGGCGAAGTAAGAGAACAACACCGTGATGAGCGGCGTCGCAAGGTCAAGCCAGCCGACCAAACCCAGCATCAACCCAAAAAGCAGATACGAAACGAATTTCGGCGTCATCATCATACTCACTCGCCCGAAACTTAGAAGCGGTCGAAGGTTTTGGGAAGGGGAAAGAGATGGATCGGGGACCGGTTCCCGCGCGGGCATTCTTCCTCGTAGCGCAGAGTTTCACTCGGCTGTATCGCCGACTTGCGGTCGGCAACATGTTCGCACTTGTCCAGCCCGCAGGTTCATGGGTTCAATGCGCGAAATTCTGTTTCGGAAAAGTCTCTCCATGAACCGGAGCATCCGAAAGCCGACAGGTCTTGGAGTGGGGCGATGGAGTCTGCGCAATCGCCGCTTTGGTGTGCCGTTGCCTCAGACGAGGTCGATCCGTTTCGCCGAGGCCCGGAGTTAATCCGCGAACAGGTAATGCAAATCCTCCAACGTCAGCGCTTGCGCGAACTTCTCTTCACCGAGCACGTCTTCGGCCAACGCTGATTTTTGCTTTTGCAGCGCCCGGATTTTTTCTTCGATGCTGTCCTTGATGAGAAGTCGATAGGCCATGACTTTGCTCGTTTGTCCGATCCGGTGCGTCCGGTCGATGGCCTGATTTTCGACGGCCGGATTCCACCACGGATCGAACAGGACAACATAGCTTGCGGCCGTGAGATTCAAGCCAAACCCGCCAGCTTTAAGCGAGATTAAGAAAACAGCAGCGCCTTCAATAGCCTGGAATTGCTGGACTAGATCACCGCGGTTTTCGCTTTCGCCCGTCAAATAACAGAGTGGCCAAGCTTTTTCCTGAACCGCCGTCCGGAGCAGTTCGAGCATGCTAACGAATTGGGAGAAGACGAGCACCTTGTGGCCTTCCTCGATGATCGGCTCGAGTTGTTCGAGCAGTGCGTTGACCTTGGCGCTTTCCAATCTTGACTCCGGATTAAGCAACGCAGGGTGGCAACAAATCTGGCGCAGGCGCAACAGCGACGTCAAAAAATGAAAGCGCTCCCGGGTGAGCTGTTCCTGGGTCTGGACGCGCAAGAGCAATTGCTGAGCACGTTTCAACTCGGCCCGGTACAGCGCCTTCTGTTCCCCTTCGATCTCGCAATACAGGTCCTCCTCAATGCGATCCGGCAAATCTTTGGCCACTTGCGTTTTAGTTCGGCGCAACAGGAACGGACGCACCCGCGCGGCCAGGCGGCGCCGGGCAAACGGGTCTCCCTTTTGGTCGAAGAGCCGGGCAAATTGCGCGCGGCTGCCGAGCACGCCCGGCATGGTGAAGGCCATCAAGCTCCAGAGATCAAGCAAGCGGTTCTCGATGGGCGTGCCAGTCAGCACGAGACGAAAGTTGGCGCGCAAAGCACGCGCGACTTGCGCCGTTTGGGAATTCGGATTCTTGATGTATTGCCCTTCGTCCAGAATCACGGCCAGCCACTGAGCCGGCGCCAGCGATTCCCCCACCAGCCGGAGTTGCGAGTAATTTAAGACGTGCAAGTCCGCTTCGCCCAGTTGCGTCATCAGGTGCTCAACGTCACTAGCGCGCCAAACTTTGACCCGCAAATCAGGAGTGAACCTCTCGGCTTCGGAGCGCCAGACATCCATCACAGACTTCGGACAAACGGCCAAGACAGGTTTCGCTGCGTTGCCCGGTTGAGCGCGCAGCCACGCCAGCCAGGTTAGCGTCTGCAACGTTTTTCCAAGGCCCATGTCATCCGCCAGAATGCCGCCGAAGCGATTCGTGGCGAGGTAAGCCAGGAAATGAAAGCCTTCCCGCTGGTACGGACGCAGCTCGGCGCGGACCTGGGGCGGAATCTCAGGCGTCACGCTGGCTTTGATTTCGCTGGCCCGGCGTTGCACTTGCTCGACCTGCTGTGCGGGCAAAAATCGCGCCGCCGCTTGGTCAGCGAGCTGAAGCGCATGCAACCGCTGCGGTTCGGAGGTCAACTCATGCGGGTTCAGGCCAAGCCGCGCCAACCGCTCGTCTTCATCCTCCGTCAGATTGAATTCCAACCGCCGCCAGCCCTTCTTACCCAGCCGCACAAAGCGGCCCTTGGCATCGAGCAACAACTTCAGCTCATCCGCAGTCAAATCGGTATCGGAAACGTTGAGGACGACTTTCAAATCGAACCAATCGACGCTGACCTCTTCGACGTCCAATCTGAGGTGGGCCGAGATCGAGTCACCGGCGAGCGTTGCCAGCTCGCCATTCAGTTGCAGCTCGATTTCCGGCGGAAGTGATTTCAACCATGGCACAAAAATCTCCGGAAACTTTTTGGTCACGCGCAGCGACATCTGGCCGGAATACGAATCTCGCTTGAGATCGAGCGGTTGCATCAATCGCGAGACATCGTTCAGCGTGGAACGGTCGTAAATGATTAAAACGGAATCTTTCCGTTTGCCCTCATTGGCGCGCTTGGCTGTTCGCGGCGCGTCCTGCCACGAAAAACCCGTCCAAACCTGCTCGATGGCGTTATCCTCGGACTGGGCAGTGACCGTCACATGGCAGTTCTCGGTCTTGCTTCCCGGATAAGTTTCTTCGATCGTGCACGAGATTTTGACGCGCAACGGCACGCGTTTCACGCGCTCCTTGATTCGTGGCGGCAACTCGATGCCAAGCCCGGTGAGGAACTCTACTCCGGCGCGGCTCTCAATGGCGGGCGCGGGAATAAGATTCTCGACTCGCGGATCGATAACTTCATCCGCGACAGCTGGGCCAGGGAACACCGTCGTCGGCGTCACATAAAGCCAAGGATCACCAGGCAACGCCACCAGATATTTCAGCAACGGAGTGCCGTCAGGGCATAACAGGCGAAGGCGATAATCGCCGTGTTCATCCTGGGCTGGAGCGACCGACCATCGCAGCGGATCAGTCGCGCGAATGAAAGGGAGACCCTGCTCATTCACGATGCGATCCCGGAGCACAGGCAAGCGAAAGAGCCGGCTCAAGATGTTTCTGGCGTCGTCGTCATCGTCATACCGCAAATGATAGCCGCTGCTGTCGTAATAACGTTGACGGAAACCTTGCCAGACAAGTTCGGCTTCGAGCGATAACTCAAGGCCAGCATTGTCGTAATCTTCTTCGATCTGGCGACATTGTGTGTGCTTGAGCGGTTCGAATTGATCGGCCCCTTCTCGCTTCCATTCGAGCGCGGCGTGGTCCTTCAGCAGCTTCAACCGAAAATCCAACGCTTTTCGTTTGATTACGGCAGTCGATTGGGTGGCTTGTTCCAAAACGCGCCGCCAACGTTCGATTTCGCGAGCCCGTTTCCAGCGTTCGAGGCGTTCTCGCACGACGCTCAAGTCCGTCACCGGTTCCATGTATTCGGGAATCGGTTTGCGCTGTTCGAGAAGAGCGTTGGCGATATAAAGCCAGAATTCGTGTTCGTCCTTCGGAAAGGAGGGCCAGACTTCCAGGCGGTCCCAACTGTACGCTCCGAGATTCAACCCCAGCTCCGACAAATCCCAATTCGTTATCACCCGCGCTGTACAACAGCGGCGATAGACCTGCGTCAGCTTTCGAAGGAAAGTGTTTTCCTCCTTTTTTAACGGTCTCTTGAGGGCGACGGAAAGCGTCTGTGCAAGATCGACGGGCTCTTCCGGCCGGCTTTGGGCCTTGGTTGCAGGCGCGCGCGAAGTGGCGCTCAATCCACGCACACGAGCGGTCGTGTACTCGGCCAGGAGCGCTTTGATCGCCGCGTAAATATGTTTGCAATTGAACGCGGCCGGGCACGAACAGCGCCCATCCCAACCTTCGTCCTCGGCGTGAAATAATTCGACCTCGCAAATCCACAGACCGTCCGAGACATCAACCGCGTACTCGCGGCCGACCTCCTTGGGCCGCAGTTCGACCACATGACCTTGACGGAAGGCTTCTTCGCCTCTCTGCCTGACTGTGGGTGGCAGGCTCGCCAGAAAGGCTTCGAGATCCTTGGGGCCTTCTATCTGATATTTGTCCATTCGCGTTCAATGCAAGTTACGGTTTCGAAAGGGCAAAACAAGCGCCGAGTGCAACAGCAATATTTATCCGCGAATCTCATGGTTAGGGAGCGTCCTTTCTAGCTGTAGCGGCGTCTCGTAAGAGCGCCGCATTCTTCCCGCCAAAGCTGGCGGCGGTCTTACGAGACGCCGCTACAACTGAACGGACGCGCCCTTATCTCATGGGAGCGGGGACGGCCCGCGCCCGGCGCGGCAGCGTCGGAATACGGGGACAAGCTGTTCCCGCCCCTATCGCGTTTATGGTCTCGATGCATCTCAAAAGGAGATCGAGGTTGTCACCTGTCCCCTGCGGGACAACGATTCGCACGCCGCAGTTTTGAATTGCCGAAAAGGGCATTCGCCTTTAGGCGGCAGCATTTGCTGGTAGCGACACTGCTCTTGCCGGAGGTTACTGTTTCTTCCCCACGCTCTCCAGGTAATCAAGCAGCGCGGCGAAATCTGGCACGGATAAATTCGCCACCGTTCCGTCGGGCATGAGCGATTTCTCCAGCTTTGTGCGCTCGGTGACTTCCTGTGGGCGAATCACGATCTCCTGGGCTGCGACGGTGCGTATCGTTATTTTGTCAGCCGCTTCGCTGACCACAAAGCCTTCCGCTTCAGCGCCATCTTTCAACACGAAGCGATTGGCGGCGAAGCCTTGCGCAATGCTTTTGTTCGGGAGCAAGATGGCTTCCGCCAGTTCACGTCGTTTGAAAATGGCAGCGACCTGCGCCAAATAAGGGCCGCGCAAGGGCTCCTGTGGCTTGACCGTGTGGCAATTCGCGCAGCCTTGTTGCGTGAAAAGGGCCTGGCCTCGCTCGATGTCGCCCTTCGCATTCAGCACGGCCGCAAACACGTCATCCGATTTCATTTCACCGATTAGAGGGTCCGAAGACGCTTCCGCTTTCGGCAACTCGAGTTTCAACGCCGCTGCGGCCTCTTTGGCAGCCTGAGCAACAGTCTTGTCTGGGTCGTTGAGGGCGGCCAATATTTTATCTGTCCAAATGCGGCGGTTGGCGACGGCGGTGGCTGAAATAATTTGGGCGCGGCGTTTCGGTTCAGACCAGCCGTTTTCCAGAGCTGTCGTCACGGCGCTGCGAACGTCACTCGAGCCTCGCCGCTCGTAAATGCGAAGCAGCGCGGCGTCAGCCAAAAGCGATGGTTCGCCATGCAGTTTTGCGGCCTCCTTCGCCAATGTCCGGTGCTCGCGTTCAATCCGCGGAGAACCAAAGAATGCATCACGCGCTTGCTCGAACTCAGGGCCGCCAGTTTTCGATTGCTTCAAACGTCCGAGCGCAGCGAGCATCGTCCGAACGCTGTCCGCATTGACGTCGGTTTTCGCGAGCGCTTGGACAGCTTGGGCGCGCGTGAGGTCGCGCGTTTCGGCGGACGAAGCGGCCTTGGTCAGCAGCGGAACGGCTTCGGCAGGGATCGTTTCGCTTCGAGCGAGTTGTCCAACGACCGGTGAGAGAAGCGAAAGGTCTTGCCTGGCCAACTCTTCCAACTTCGCAAACGCTGCTCCTGTCGGAATCCGGTGACGCGCGAGTTCCAACGCAAGAAACTGAAGTTCGCCGCGATCGCTCTTCGCCACGGCTTCGTCGAGGACTTCGCCGATGCGTTTCGTCTCCGACCAAGCTTCGGGCTGATAATAAGGCCCGCGTGTATCCGGCCGTGTGCCCCAACTGTTTCCTTTCCATTGCCCTTCGATGAAATGCAAACGGCACAGCGCTGAAATCAGTCCCAGACGGCGGATTGGGTCCTTCTCCTGATTCAATCGTGTGATAAGACCATCCACAACATCGGTCTCGTGCAGCGATTGCAAGACACGCAACGCACCAGCCCGTTGCTGCGGGGCCAAGCCTTTTCTATCGATAATCGAAAAACAAGCCGCAACCCCTTTAAGCCGTCTCAAGGCTTCGACCGCCGTGTGCGCGACAATAGGATCGTTGTCGGTCAACAGATCCGGTAGTGCCACGGAGTGCTCGGACGCGCCAAGTCGTGCCAGGCTTACGGCCGCTTCTTTGCGGGTCCGTGCGTCGCTCGATTTCAAACTGGCGAGCAACGGCGCCGCGGGGACATTGGCGAGTTGGCCCTCGTGATCGGTCAACGCGCGAATAGCCCACGCGGCGATGGTCGGGTCACTCGCCAGCGTTGTCAGCGCGCCGACAGACTGTTCGCCCAGGCCCTGTTTCAGTGTGAAGAGTGCGGCGACGCGCGAAGCGAGTGGCTTGGAACGATCAGCCGCAAGAGCCGCTAGCGATGTTTGTGTTTCGCTGCCAAGGTTTCGCCGCAACAGCGTGCGCTGCGCTTCCAGCCGGCGACGATGACTGCGCGATTCGAGCAGTTTCACCAGTTCGCCGTCGGTTGCCGCTTGAAAATTCGGCAACGGATCAGGTTGGCAGCCCTTCGGCGTGAGTCGGAAAAGGTAACCCACGTTCGGCCCAGCCCAGGTGTAGGAGGCGCCCTTCCAACTGGCCACGTAAATGCGGCTGAGCGCATCGACATCGAGATCGGTCACGCGGGTTGCGCCGGCGAACTCCGTCTGGTCGGCGGCGAAGGTTGCACCCGTCGGCGTTAGGCGATGGTGATAAACCCAATTCCGGCCCCAATCCGCCGTGAACGGCGCGTTGTTCCATTTCGTTGGGATGCCAGGCTCGTCGATCCAAGCTCCGCCACAGCCCGAACCGCCGCCGTAAATTGCCAAGGGTTGGATGATTTCACTGGCGAAGTTCTTGAAAAGCGTTGGATAACCGTGCTCGGTTAGGCCTGTGAAGTGGTGCAAACGAATGTCCCAGCCACCACCATCGTTGGTATTGTCGCGCGCGAAAAGATCGAGCAGCGGGCTGACGGCTGCTTCGAGAATGTTGCGAGTGCCTCGCGCAAAGAGCTCCAGGCCCGTGCCATCGGGTCGCACGCGAACTACGCCTCCGGCACGCAGTTGCAACTTTCGTCCGTCAGCACCTTCAGCTTCCATGAATCCAAAATCGCCGATGGCGCAGTAAATCCAGCCGTCGATGCCGAGTTCGAGTCCATTTGACGAATGATCCGCCGGACGGTCCTTGAATGTGAAAGCGATGTTTTTGACTAGGAGTTTTTGCTCGTCCGCAACGCCATCCCCGTCCTTGTCGACGTAAACACTGATATGCGGCGGATGCATCAAATAGAGGCGGTCATGGTCCCAGACCAACCCGCGCGGCGAATCCACGTCTTTGACAAACTCTTTCATTTCGTCGGCGTGTCCGTCGTTGTCCGCATCACGCAGACGAAGAACACGGCCCCGATTTGGCTTCCGGTCCAGCGAAGCGTTGCCGTCGCTCGACACGTAAAGCGTTCCGTCCGGGGCGGCGGCGGCAAACACAGGGTAATTGACCATCGGAGGACGGGCGAAAATCGTTGCCTCGAACTCTGCCGGGACTTTCACTTCTTTCAGCAAGTCCGTGTCGTTCTCTTTGGCTGCGGCCGGTGAAGTTTGCGGCCGCGCTGACTGGGCCGGAGTGGGTTCCGAAGCCGTCAGGGAGACTGGGAGATCGGCTGCTGCCTGCTTCTTTGCGACTGGTTTCAGATAGGTATCATTCAGTTTATCGCACGCCCAGAGGAGGCCTCGGCTAACCAAATCAAGATAGCGATCGTCGGCCACCGTAGCGTTGTTGTGTCCGATAGTCGTATTGAATATCCGAGTCTTGTTGTAGTCGTTGACCCACGCGACAACGTAATCCACTTCTCTTGTCGTGCCGTCTCTCTGTTTGACAGCCTGCTTGCCGCGAGCGAGTGGGTGGGCGGTCTCGAAGAGCTTAATATTGTTGTAGAGTTCCTCGTCAATCGTCGTCCAGTCGGCCAACGTCTGGGTGATGGGATGTTCCTTGTCCACGAAACGGATCGCGATGGGCAGTTGGGGGCCATGGCTGCTCGATTGGAGACCAATAAACTTAAACCAATCATCCGTTCCGGTGCGGTAGCTGTGCATAGCGCAGTGCAAGTTGACCGCCGGAACCCCGCCTTGATGCGCAGCGAGAATGTTCTGAACGTAGGGCAAATCTCGAATGTCCGCCGAGCATTCGTCGTGGATCACCACATCGTAACCTTTCGCCCAGTCCTGCTTTTCGTAAATATCAAAGCGCGCTCGGGTGGTCTTGTCAGGATTATAGACAATCTCGACCTGGGCATGGGCGCGTTTCTCGATGCCCTCTTTGAGAATGTCCTTTTGTTTGGCGTAATCATGGCAACAACCGCCAAGAATCAGCAACGCACGCAGCGGTTTGACAGGCAAGTCGGCCGCTTGAACGTTGGGTTGCGCGGGGTGCGTGAGGAGGGCGGATGTAACCAAACTTAAAATTAATCCGAGTCTTGATCCGAATGTCATAGGAGCTAACAAATAAACGGTCCGCTGACGCTTGTCATCGATCAACATGCTTTTGGGGCAGGACAGGCGTCCCGCCTGTCACTGGAGTTTTGGACATTTCCAACCGACTTAATCCCCCACTTGATCTCGCACTTAGTCCAGTTCGGGCATGCCAGCTAATCCACGAACCAAGAGAGCCACCCGGTCCACCGGTTGTCCCAGTCGGCCGAAAGCTGCGCCAGGCTCGCCACGCTGGCCAACCCTCGATCATAAACCTTGAGCTTCTCCAGTGAGAGGCCACGCCCGCCAATGGATTAAGTGCGAGATCAAGTGCAGGACTAAGTCCAGCCCGCAAAATGTCCAAACTCCAAAGACAGGCGAGACGCCTGTCCGGCCGGCGCCGGACCAAGCTCGTGGAATGCTTAATTACCCTGCTTCGCCTCGGCGTTGACGGTGGTTTGAAACTGCGCCTTCAAGTTTTCGACGATCTGCTGCACTAACTCGGCTGGCAAGGCATAAGAAGCGATGCGGCCGGCGCGCGCGATATTGATGCCAATGGCTTTGCCTTCGAGGTTCAGCAGCGGGCCGCCGCATTGCCACGGTTGGAGGACGGTGTCGTGCTGGATGGCGGAGGCGAAACCTTCCGCTCGTTTGCTGAGTTCACCGCCCATGCGGTTCATCATTTCCTGGCGGCTGAACCCGCTGCGGCCGCGCCGGGGAGTCGACAGAGCATTCCGTTCGTCCACCATCTGTACGCTGACCTCGAATTCGTCCTGATCCTCGCGTTGCACACGCAGTTTTACGGTTTGACCCTCGCGATATTGACGCAAGGTTTTCGCGAGTTCTTCCCAATTCTTGATGGTCGTTTCGTTAATCGAGACGATGACGTCGCCCGCTTTCAAGCCCGCTTTCGCCGCGCCCAGGCCGGGAGTGACGCTGGCGATCTTGGCCGTGGCCGCGTTCGTATCATGTATCACGCCGATGATCGCACGTTTGTGCAGTATTTTTCGCTGCGGGACACTGACAATCCCAACGGCTTCGGGCATGACCTTGATTCCGGATGTCACCACCCACTGGCCAACCGTGGCATCGTTCGCGGGGTCCCACTGAATCGGTTTGAGGTCCGCGGCTGTAATCTTCACGAGAGCAACATCATTGGCGTCGTCGCTGGCCGCCAGTTCAGCATCGACCACCACATTGTTGGCGAGTTTGCACGTCAGTTTGCCTTCCTTGAGTTCGCTGGCTTTAGTGATAATCAGTCCGTTCGCTTCCACAATCGTTCCAAAGGCGACGGCTTTGCCGTCGAGTTGGATTTCGACGATCGATTGACGGGCCTCCTCGACGGTCGGTCGAAATGCCCGCATGGTGCTCTCGCCACTTTTGAACCGATGTTCTGGCAGTGTGGCGCCGCGGTTCGATGAACTCTGAGCGAAAATCTGAGGCGAGAGGAGGCTGAAGGCGAGCAGCGCTGCTGAAATCAGCCAGTGTTTCCCTAAGTTGCCGGCAGCGGCAGGATGCCCGCCGCTACTGAAAAGAAATGGGGTGTTTCTCAAATAGTGGCTTTGCATAACAATCACGGCGACTTTCGGGCTCTCGCGCAATCATTCTCCCAACCAAGAGGGGCGCGCTTCGACTTTGATCTCGGCAGACATTTCCATGCCGTCCCGTTTGAATACGACCTTCACTCTGTCAGCGACTTTGGTTTTGCCCACGGCTTTCTTGAATGACTCGAAATTCCCGATCGAACGACCGTTGAATTTCAGGATCGTGTCGCCGATTTGCAAACCGGCTTTCTCGGCCGGACCTCGCTGATTGACAAGTTCCACACGAAAGCCTTCTGCGTGGTCCAAGCCCCAAACTCCTAACCAAGGCCGCCCGCTATCGTCCCAATTCTCACCTTGCACCAAGCGCTCCCACGTATCGTAATACGTCCGAATCGGCACGTGAAAGTTCGCCGCGGTCGAATCGCTGATCCGGCTGTGAATGCCGATCACCTGGCCGTGCATGTCGAAGAGCGGCCCGCCCGAATCGCCGCTGATGATTGTGCAGTCGGTTTGCAAGAAACTTGAACCGAGCCGAATGATGCGACCGAGGCGAACCACCGTCGAACGATCCGGGTCAAACCCGCCGGGATGCCCGAGCGCCAGCACCCAATCACCTAAACGGGCTTGGTCAAGATCACCAATCTCGACGTGCGGCCAAGGACCTTGATCAGTGATTTTCATAACGCCGGCATCAATTCCGTGGTTTGTTCCCAAGGTCTTGCCGGTGACTTTTTTTCCGTCGGGAAAAATGAATGTGACATTGCGGTTTGGGGCGGACGACACATGCGCGGCCGTAAGGACCAAGCCATCCTCGGAAACGACCACACCGCTTCCTGTGGCGCCGCCGACTTGAACCGCGACGACCGACGGCGAGACTTTGGCTGCCAATCGCTTCATGTATTTTTCAAAGGACTGAAGGTCATCGACAGTCGTAGGGATAACTTTGCGGAACGGCGCCGGCAAAGCCTCGCGTCCCACAGGCGATCGCTTGGGGATTGGCGGCAGGTCAGCTTTCGCAGATTCCGTGGATTCCTGGCCGTTCGCCCTCAGCGCCGCCGCCAGCAGGAAAATGGTAAAGCAATGACAAAGCACGGATCGTCGATATCCAACCTGAGCGGTCATTGAAAGCAGTTTGGAGCGCGTCAAAGTTCTACTATGTCAAGGCATTGGGACCACGAACCAACACGTGGCAGGGCGGCGTTGCTGCGCCGCCGCAATTACTGTTCGCAGGCTGCGGAGCACCGCAGCCCTACCTCGCGGTTCATGGAAAGCCTTCATTCGCCTTGCGCACGCTTTGGGACCATGAACGTGGCAGCACAGCGCGTCCCACCTGTCCTGCTTTTTAGTGTCGGCAAATGCTGGACAGGCGGGACGCCTATCCAGCCACGTCGATTCAAGGAGAGAACTGGCGCCTTCATTCATTCTCTTGCGCTGTCATTTGCCATATTCACGTCAGACGTTTTTAGTCAGCCGAAGGTTGCACAACACGACGTTCGCTTTTGCTTGGACAGCTCCGGATCGGTTCTTATAAGTTTTTGCCTATACCAAACGGCGCCCGATACGGCCGCCGCTCGTATGAGTGAACATGCGTTAATTCGCTCTGAAAAGGATCATATCCTATGCGCAGTTATTATCAATGGAGCCAAGCCATATGCTCGGCTATTCTTGCTGCCAGTCTGGTGGAGATTCCTGCATCACAAGCAACGGAAGGGTTACATGTGTCCACCGTCAAGGTGGCGGGAATCGTTCTCAAGTGGGTCCGAGCGGACAAGCAAGCGAACTTTCGGCGGATTGAACCGATGATTCGCGAGGCAGCAGCGCAGCAAGCCAAGATCGTCTGCACGACAGAGTGTTTCCTGGATGGTTACGCCATCGCGGACAAGACGATTCCTTTGGAAACATACCGCGCATTGGGCGAGCCGATTCCTTCTGGGAAGTGCTTCCAACGGCTGACCCAGCTGGCCAAGGAGTTGAAGATTTATCTCATTGCGGGGATGACTGAGGCGGACGGGGACGCGCGCTATAATACGTCCGTGTTGGTTGGGCCAGATGGCCAGTTGCTGGGCAAGTACCGCAAACAAAAGCTGCAACACGAATCGGTGCGGAACACACCGGGCAATGCATCGCCTGTCTTTCAAACGCCCTACGGCCAAGTCGGCATCATGATTTGTGCGGACCGCACCGAACCATCAATCGTCGGACGCTTTTGCGCGGCGGGCGCCGATTTTCTGATTTGTCCCTCGGGCGGAATGTTTGGGCCGAAGTCCAACGATCGGATTTTGCAGGCACGGTCGCGCGAAAATAAGATTCACATTGTTTTCGTTCATCCGGCTGAGTTTCTGGTCACCGCACCTGATGGCTCAATCCTGGCCAATACGCTCTTGGGAGATCAGCTCCTCGTGAAAGCGGATGAGATCGGAACCGATAAAGATGCCAATCGAGTTTTCTATTTCGATCTCCCGTTGCGTTCCCCGTAGAACAGGCGTCCCGCCTGTCCTGCTGCTGAAATGATCGCATTGACAAACAGACCTTCGCCAAACATCGCGCGATGCGAACTCACCTATGTCGAGCGAACGTCGATTGACTATGGCCGCGCTGTCCGACAACACGAGGCGTACGGCCACATGCTGCGCGACTGCGGGGTCGATGTGCGAACACTCGACATCAATCGCCAATTCCCGGATGGGGTGTTTATCGAAGACACCGCCATCGTGCTTGACGAGTTGGCAGTGCTGACCTCGATGGGCGCCGAGTCTCGACGCCTGGAACCGGCAGGGATTGAACCGGAATTACGGAAGTACCGCGAGGTTCATCGAATCCAATTTCCGGCTGCCATTGAGGGAGGCGACGTTCTCATTGTCAACCGAACGCTCTTGGTTGGTGTTTCGTTGCGGACGAATCTCGCGGGAATCAACGCGCTGACATCGATCGTTCAACCGTACGGCTACCGCGTGTTACCGGTCCCAGTGCATGACTGCCTGCACCTGAAATCAGCCTGCAGCGCTTTGCCGGATGATCGGTTGATGGTTAATCCCGCATGGCTGGATATGACGGCCTTGCAAGGATTCGCGTGGCTGCATGTTCCGGAGAGCGAACCTTGGGGCGCAAACTTGGCGCTCGCCGGTGATTCTGTCTGCCTTCCGAGTGATCACATCGAAACTGCTAATCTGATTCGCGATCAAGGGTTCGAAGTGCGCACCGCAGACGTTTCGGAATTCGCGAAAGCGGAGGGGGGCGTCACGTGTTTGAGTCTCCGTTTCAATGCGGCATGATGTGCGCCTGTCGGAGATGTCCGGCGAAGCGCATTCCTGGCCTGCTCCCGAGTGCCTCCCAGACGCGGCGACCTTCCACGCAGCGCAGAGTTTCACTCTGCTGTATCGCCGACTTGCAGTCCGCAGAGTGTTCGCACTTGTCCAGCGCGCAGGATTGTGCGGGAGCGCTGCAGATTGAAACTTCTTCCAAGTAGCAAGGTGAATGCCGCCCCTCTCCCTAACCCTCTCCCCATCCGATGGGGCGAGGGAAAAGACCTGGCCGTTGGGCGCGCTGCCCCACCAGGCTTTGACCATCGCAAAGGCTCGATTCCCTTTCCCCATTGGATGGGGAGAGGGTTAGGGAGAGGGGCGCTGCAACTGTCGGCTACTGCATTCTTCCGCCAGCGAACGGTGGCTGATTGTCTGCGATACAGCAGAGTGAGACTCCGCGTTACGACCGAGCAGAGGTGGCGCTGAGATGCGCCTTTGCCAGCGAGCTGCTTGCAATTCGCATTGCCAGAGCCTTCGTTCTTCTGGTAAGGACACGCGAACTCATGCACCTGCGCCTCGTTCCCCAGCTTTCGATCTTCATGTTCATCCAATATGTGATTTGGGGATCGTGGTACGTCACGATGGGGACTTACCTCTTCAACGTCCTCAAGTATTCGGGAGCGCAAATTGGATGGGCCTACAGCGCGTTTGCCATCGGCGCAATGATCTCGCCCTTTCTGACTGGACTTCTGGCCGACCGCTGGTTCGCCACGGAGAAGATGATCGCTGTCTTTAATTTGGCCGGTGCGGTTCTATTGTTTTTGCTTTCCCAGGTCACGGCGTTCGGGCTCTTTCTGCCGGTGCTCATCGGTTATTGCGTGCTTTATGTTCCGACGCTGTCGCTCGCGAATTCACTTTCGTTTCATCATTTGGAGAATCCGGAAAAGCAATTTCCGCGCGTCAAGATTTGGTCGGCCCTCGGGTGGATTGTCGGCGGCCAAATCATCAGCTTCTTGGACGCAGAGAATAGCTCGCGCCAATTTGTCGTGGCGGCCGCCATTTCGCTCTTGCTCGGCCTTTATTCGTTTACATTGCCGCACACGCCGCCGAAGAACATTGGGCAGAAGGTTAGTCTCGGACAGATGCTGGGCTTGGAAGCGCTGGCTTTGTTCCGGCGGCCATCGTTTGCGATTTTCGTTTTGTGCACGTTCCTGATCTGCATACCGCTTTACTTTTACTTTGTGATGATGGCGACTTACCTTGGCCAGCTTGGCTGGACGAAAGTGGCCGCGAAAATGACGCTTGCTCAAGTGTCCGACATGCTTTTCCTCGCGCTCCTGCCGTGGTTTCTGGCGAGGCTTGGTTACAAAAAAACGTTGCTGTTGGGAATGCTGGCCTGGCTGACTCGCTACCTCCTCATGGCCTACGGCAACACACCGGGCGCAGCGGGCACAATCATGTTGTTCGGCGCCATCGTCCTTCATGGCATCTGCTACGATTTCCTCTTCATCACCGGCCAAATGTACGTCGATGAGCAAGCAAACGAGCGAATTCGAGGCGCGGCGCAGGGGTTGATCGCGTTTGTGTTGTGGGGTGTGGGCGCCTTTGTCGGAACGAAGCTCGCGGGCATGGTGATGGATGCGCATCGACTCGCGCAGCCCATCGGACCGATCACACATGATTGGCGCGGCATCTGGGTAATCCCGGCGATGTTGGCTGCCGGCGTTCTGGTGTTCTTTGCCGTGACCTTTCGCGAACGCAGTCAGAAGCCTGGCTGAATTGTTGTCCGGTGCGGACATCCCTCGTGGCGCAGAGTTTCACTCTGCCGTGGAGTCTGGACATTCTGGTCGCGGGCAGCGTCAGCAAAAGATGAACATGATCAGCGACTCCGCCAATCATCAGCGCTCTCATTGTGTTCTAGCGGGCCATGCCACCCAGAAATGCAATGGGGGCGTGATCAGTTGCTGGTGTCACCGGGATTTCGTAGACGGCTGTGGGTCAGAATCGCCAATCATTTCGCAGAGTATTAACGGCGTCTTTCTCTTCCGATTCCTCCAGGAAGGCCAAATGACAAATGCCGCGAGGGCTTTCGGCCGCCAGCCATTTCCCGAAGGGCGTATCGCCGAACCCGAATCGAATTCGAATTCCAGCACTCTCGAATCGTCGTTGTCATCAGGCTCCTCGGAGGTGTGGAAAAGCGGAAGATACAGGACGCGACTTTTCTTCCTTTCACAGTTGAAGTGAGCTTCTGGAAAAGGACGAGTTATTATGATTGAACGTAAAGGCTGCGCACCTGCGGTTACGCAATAATCATCGCGCCACCCCGACATAGCGAACGCGCAGCTGACCTCGCTTTTGCTCCGTCAATTCGAGCGCGTAGAATGTCGCGCTAAATCAAAGCAACGGACATTGGGACGCTTCTATCGGAGCGCGGATGCCCACATCCGCGACATACCTGATCGCAAGCAAATTGCGCGGATGAGGGCATCCGCGCTCCGATTGCGGCGCCGGAGGCTGTCGGCTGCTTCGCAAAGCACGGCATTCAAATCCGCGCGAACGGCGTGGATTTGCGACTCGACAGAAAACAATTTGCGAAGTAATGACGGAGCGAAAGGCAAATTCCATTAAAACAAAACCGCTCCTATTCATTGCCCTGCTCACTTTAGCCGCGACATTTGGACTGATGACGCAACGGGAGAGCACCGGGCAAGCGTCTCGTTCTGCCGTTCCCGAAGCGAACTCCGCGATCATTGGTAAACTTGAGGAGATCGTCGGCATACGACGACGCATGTTCGAAAGCGAGGAGCTCAATATCAAAGCCGGAAGAGCGCCTCTCGATTCCACTGCGGAAATTGATCTGGTGGAGGCGCGCTTGCAATTGGCTCGTGAAAAAAATCAGCGGGACGCGGTGATCGCGGAACTGCGTGAGCTTGTTTCCGTTCATGAGCGCCGTCTGAATCGAAACCAAGCGTTTGGGGTCGATCGTGCGCCAGCGGCGGCATTGGAGAAGCTCAGAATTGGTTTGTTGGAGGCGCAAGTCAGGCTGTTGCGAGAGCAGAAGTAACGACGCAGAGTTGTTACACGGTTGCATCGTTACACAGTTACATGGAGAGCCTCGATTGGCGTATGCGTCGGCGCGATAGCGTCTTGGACTGCGGCAGTCCTCTGCCGCTTTGGATCGTGCCTCCAAAAGCACCAGGGGGCTGGCGCAGTCCAAGACCTGGCGGCCTAAGATTGCTTCGGGTTCATCGGCGTGATCTGCGCAGTTGTCACAGCGGGTTCGCAGCCCGTCAGGGATTAATCAGTGCGCGGACAACTTTCTCGATCCCTTCATTGACGCGCGCCATTCGATCGAAGTCTATTTTATCCGGTGTGTCCTGAGTCGTGTGATAATGTGGATAACGAAATGGCGCGGTGTCTGTGATCATGACCGCGGAGTAGCCTTCTTGCCAAAATGCCCAATGATCCGACGAGCCGATGCCGGGCAACCCGCTGGGCAAGGCCGCTCCCTCGGACGGAAACTGAACCTCGCTCCGAAACACCCGGATACATTGCTGCACGAGGTCCGCGGAATCTGTATTTGCCACGAAAGCGATGAAGTTTCCTTGCCACGGATAAACCAAGCCGAGTGGGAAGGGATAATGCTGGCTGTGTCGGGCGTCCGAATAATAACCGATCGTTTCGAGGCTGAGCATCGCCACAATGCGTTCGCCCCGCTGGTGGCATCGTCGCGCATAAACCGCACTGCCCATAAGGTCCGATTGAAAGTGGGGCGGTTCTTCATTGACAAAGGTTACGAATCGGATTGTGCGAGCTGCTTCGACGCGTGCCATCGATCTTGCCAACGCCAGCAAGGCTGCGGTGCCGGTCGCGTTGTCGTTCGCGCCGGGACTGCCATCCACAGAATCGTAATGCGCTCCAACAACGACGATCTCTTCGCGCCGCGAGCGTCCCGGAATCTCGACTTCGAGGTTGTGGCATGTTTCACCGGTTACTTCATAACTTTGGCGCGTGATGAGCTTCATTCCCAGACCCGAACTTAAAACATTGAAACCACAGAGACACAAAGACCACAGAGCGGCGGAGGCCGGAGCCAAGGCGTTACAAGGTTAAATCGTTAAATCAGTTGCATGGTTAAAAATTGATCGTAGCTCGCGAACAATTTCGACCATTGCAGTGCAGAGCTGAGAGACGCAATCCTCTGTGGGCCCTGTGCCTCTGTGGTGAATTGCTTACTTAAGAGCTCGCAACCGTTCGCGCAGCCATTGTTCGGTCATCCCTTTTTCTTTCGCTTGTTCGTAGTTTTTCCGGGCGTCCTCCTTTTTGCCCAACAACTCGTAAGCTTGACCGCGATCGGCGAGGAGCGGGGGATCCGTAGCTGACGGTCTGATGCGTCGATCCAATTCGGCTATGGCTGCCTCAAGATCAGTTTTCGATTCCTCCGTTTTGCCCAACGCGCGCCGAGCCTTCGCGCGCCGGATCAGCCAACTGCTCTTCCAACGCGTCTTGGCGAGTTCCGCCTCAATCTTCTCGAGCGCCAAATCGACTTGTCCATCGTCAATCAGAGCTTCGATCCATTCCTGTTCCAGAACCGCACTGCCCGTTTCTTGAATTCCTTGTTCCAATCCTTGAATGCGTTCCTTCTTCAGTTTCAAATCTTCCTGCAATTGGCTGCGCAACAGATACCACTCAACATTGATCGGATGCTCTTCAATCGCGCGATTCGCATCTTCCAGGGCCGTCTTATGCTCTTTACGCTCGTGGAAAATCTCCGCGCGAACGGCAAACAACGACGCCCGGTCCGGCCCTTCGCTGGGATTCTTCAAAGCGTGATTCACCGTCTCGAGCGCTTCATTTGTTTTTCCGAGAGCAAAGTAGGCCCGGCTCAACTCTCGTTGGGCCATCACCGAGCCGGCCTCGAAATGCAGAGCGCGCTTGAGGTCTTTCACGGCTTCAGCATATTTCCCCAAAATCTGTATTCGATCGCGCGTTGCACCAGCAGATCGGCTGATTCCCCCTCCTTCGCAATCTGCTCGGTCAGTTCCTCGATCTCGTGTTCGGGACCATCATGCGCCCAGAAGCGAATCGTGGCGACCGCCAGACAACATGCGATCAAGACTGCGCGAACGAAACGACCTCCGAAGCGCGGACAGCCTTGTCCGCGTTTCCTGGTCAGGTTACTCGAAGCGCGCGGACATGGCTGTCCGCGCTCCGGACGTCTGGTGAAGAGGCGCAAGTTGAACTGCATACCATCTAATCCTCCAACAACAGCGACAAATCAACCGCCAGACTGGGATGTTCGTCGTTCACAGAATGAACTTCGAGGGCGAGAACATTCCGGCCGTCGCGCAAATACTTATACGCGTCACTTAACGCGACGTAGGTGAATCCTCGGTCCTCGCGCGCTTTTATCTTTTGCGCGTTCCGCCCGCTGGTTCGCCCCACGCCAACGCGCGCTGCCTCGCCTCCGTTGACATAAGCGATGAACGCGTCCAGGTAATTGATTTCCAGCCCGAGTTCCGTGACTTTGTCTGCCTGACCGACCTCGAACTCTTTGCGCAAATAGATGACCGGACGCCGCCCCGGCAAGGCGGCAATTTCAGTTCGCGATTCACCACGACCGAGGCCAAAACTGCCTGCTCCGGTGGCCCAGTTTGAATCGTCGAACCTCAAGCGCGTCCAGGTTTGCCATTGTGGATGGCGATTGGCCAAGTAACGCCATTGAGCGTTCTTTGGGATCAAAACCCTGTGATCGACGGGTGGCATCGCTGGGTGCTTTGGAGCAGGGTCGGGTTTCTTGTATTCCGGCGGTTGCCATGGCAACGCGAGGGGCTGCAATTCGACCTGTCCGCGTTTGACAATGCTGAACAGGTCCCGTGTCTGGCCATTGCGATTCGCCATCGTCGCGGCCAGCGTATCGCCGTACACATCCACCAAAACCGACCCATGTTCGACGATCGTTTTCTTCATCAATGGGAGTGTGCCGTTGCGTCCTAAGTTTGCTCCGCCATGACCGGCCACAACTTGAACAGTTCCTTCATGAGGATGAATCCCTTCGCTTTTCCGATACGGTCCATCCCCTTGCGGATCGCCATCGCCGTCATCCAACGCGAGATTCTCAGCCACGGTCGGTGTGGCGTAGGCGCCATCGATCAGCATCGAGCGTTCATAGATGTGCGAGTGTCCCGTCAACACCAGATCGACGCCGCCCGACTCGATGATCGGCATGATGTATTGGCGCATCTCGGTTAAATCCTTCTCCTTGTCGCTGTCATGCGAACCCTTCGTGTAGGGAGGATGATGCCAAAAAGCAATGACCCAATCCGCGTTGGCACTTTCCAGGTCTGCCTTGAGCCACTTGGCCATCGCGCCGCCCGGCTTGCGATCCAGGTCGTGCGAATCGAGGCAAATGAAATGAATGTTCGCGTGATCGAACGAACAATAAGCTTCCGTGCCCGAAGCAAGGCCGCCCGCTTCACCACGCGTTGGCACAATATAGGCGTCGTAGTATGGGCCAATCCCAGTCGTGCCTCGGGAGGTGTGCCCCTCATGATTGCCCATCGTCGGCCAGCAAACGAATCGGCGCAGCGTCCTATCGTACGATTCAAAGAAGCGGCTTTGAAATTCCATGTCGCGTCCAGTCCCGTAAGCCATGTCTCCCGCGTGCAGTCAGAAGTCGATAGGGCGATCTTCTCGCCGCACGTAATCGAGCATGGCCTGATGGCCTCCGCTTGCGCTTGCCGGCCTGTTCCGCTATCGCCAATGATCCAAAAACGAACAGGCCGCCGTGTGCCGATGCAATGCGGTCGCCCCTGCCGCCCAGCGAAGCCCGCACGATGATCGCATCGCTCGCCACCCGTTGGGCAAGCTCGCCCATACTTTGGCCGAAGTGGACGCTGGGTGAGGCCGGCCCATCCGTTCGTCAGACGACGCAGATCGAGTTGGTGGTGGCAAGTTGCAGGTAAGGTCCACGCGTGAGGATTGGGTGCGGAAACGACTTTTCGGCTGACTCAGAGACAGGAACCGCTAAAAGACAAATGAGACTGCCAAGCGAAAGACGCGCAACGTGTCGATTGACGAACATGCAATGACCCTGGCAAAAACGCGGTGCGTTCGTCAACTTGGGTGAACATTGCATCAAGTATTGGGACCATGAAACTGGTGCACGAAACCCCTCTCCCTATCCCTCCCCCCATCGGATGGGGCGAGGAATGCTTTTGCGTAATCACAAAACAGCTAACGACCGGTTGTGCTTGTCCCGTTTAGCCGCAAATCACGGCAGCGCGAAACAGTAATAGGCGTTGCCTGGTTTGGTCTCGGGCTTGCCTCCGCCTCCGGCGGCGATCACCACGTGCTGTCGGCCGTTCAACTCATAGGTCGCTGGCGTCGCATAACCGCCCGCTTCCATTTGAAATTCCCAGAGCAACTTGCCTGTGGACTTGTCATAGGCGTGGAAACGTTCATCCATCGCCGCGCCGATGAAAACCAACCCGCCCGATGTCACCAGGGGTCCGCCGATGTTGAATGTCCCAGTTGGCGGCAGACCTTTTTTCTCGAGCGCAGGATATGTTCCCAGCGGCACTTGCCAGCGAATTTCGCCTTTGTCGAGGTCGATGGCGTTCAATGTGCCCCAAGGCCGTTTGTTGACCGGAAACCCGTCAGGGTCACGAAAGTCATGGTGGCCTGTGGCGACGTACGGAATTTCATCCGCGAAGCTGAGCTTGGCTTCCGCCACCGAAACCCTTTCACCGCCGGGTTCGCCGAACAAGAATCCCACCACGGCGCGCTTCTCCAAATTCGATAAAGTCGCGAAGCTCGGCATTTGGCCGCGGCCCGTCTCGAGAAGTTCAAGCACCTGCTGTTTCGTCAATCGCTCGCGAACGCTTTTGAGCGAGGCCAACGAGGGCGACGCTGGGTTCACTGGACGTTCGAAGCCGTGGCAAGCCGAGCAGATCGAGCCGTAGAGCAATCGGCCGATTTCATCCAGCGTCATCTCGGCGCGCGGCTTCGATGGAACCATTGAAATCCATTCGGCTTCGTCGCTAGCATTGACAAAAAGCAAATGCGTTTCCGGATCGAATGCCGCACCGCCCCATTCGCCGCCGCCATTGAACTGCGGCAGCACCACGGAGGGTTTCAATCCTGGCGGAATGAAAATATCTCCTGTCTGCATTTCCTTAAGTTTGTTCAAGACAAACTCGCGGGAGCGCGGAGATAGATCGGTCACTTCGGCCTCGGTGAAACGTTGCTGAGCAAACGGGGGCGGTTTGGTGGGAAACGGTTGCGTCGGCCAGCTTTGTTCGCCGGGAATTTCAGACTTTGGCACTCGACGTTCCTCGACGGGAAAGAGCGGTTTGCCTGTCACTCGGTCAAGCAAGAAGACATGGCCGACTTTCGTCGACTGTGCGACGGCATCGATTTGCCGGCCACCATGCGTCACGGTGACGAGGTTGGGAGGGCAGGGGATGTCGTAGTCCCAAATATCGTGATGGACCGTCTGAAAATGCCAGACCCTTTCACCCGTATCCGCCTTGAGTGCTAGCACACAATTCGCAAAGAGATTTTGTCCGGCGCGATTGCCGCCGTAATGGTCGTAGGAAGCTGAGCCCGTGCCTGCGAAGACTAATCCACGTTGCACATCGACGGTCATTCCGCCCCAGCAATTCGCGCCGCCTGCCGTCTTCCAGGCGTCCGCTGGCCATGTCTCATAACCGAATTCGCCCGGATGCGGAATCGTGTGAAAGATCCAACGGCGTTTGCCCGTTCGAACATCGTAGGCACGGATGTGTCCGGGAGCCGATGGCGCCGGACCTTCACCGACCGCTGAACCCATGATCAATAAATCATTGTAAACAATCCCGGGTGTCGTCGCGGTCACGGATAAAAAGAAAACATCCCGATCCAAACCATCGCGCAAGTCCACTTTGCCTCCCACGCCAAAAGAGCGGATGAGTTGTCCGGTGGCTGCGTTAATCGCGTAGAGAAAATTCCCGCCGACGAAAAAGATTCGTCTGTCATCGGCCGCTGCCCAATAACTCACGCCACGGTTGACTCCGCGTCCGCCTTTTCCGTCCCAGGGATCAAATACCCATTGCTGCGTGCCGGTTGCGGCGTCGAGTGAGATGACTTTCAAGCCTGGCGTCGTAATGAACATCGAACCATCAATGATGATGGGATTGCATTCAATCGTTGAGGCTGGCCGTGCGCGCATATCATCGCAGCGATAAATCCAGGCGGGCTTGAGCTGCTGGACGTTCGTGCGGTTGATTTGAGTGAGCGCGGAGTACTTGGTGCCGGCGAGATCGGCGCCGTAGGTCCGCCATTCGCGATGGGTTGAAAGCGGATTGGCAGCGAAAGCAACGGGAGCACAGGACATCACAAACGCGGCCAAGAACGCGGTCAATGGGCGAAGGTGCATCACGTGATTTCGATTATCAGGTTGAATGGGAATTAGCAATTGTTGACGTAGCGCGGGCGGCAATTCTGCCAAGATCTCCAAGACCTGGCGGCGTTCGGTTACGCCGGTTCATGGGCAGTCTCCACGCCTTTTGGGGCGCGCATTGGGACCATGAACCGATTGGGGCATTCGACGTCGCGCCAGCGTCTTGGACTGCGGCAGTCCTCTGCCGCTTTGGATCGTTGCCTTCCAAAAGCGCCAGAGGACTGGCGCAGTCCAAAACCTGGCGGCCTGAAATTGCCCCGGTTCATGGGGAGAACTCTGCAACTACCGCTAAGCCGAACTTCATGCTTGGCCGTCCGGCAAGTCTTCAGGTACGGTCCCGCTCGACCCGGCGTTGCTCTTACTGAGCCATTAGCCAAGACTCAGTCTGACCCACACCCGCAGGACGCTGCGTTCACCACAACGCTTTGGACCATGGTCCTGCACGCGGGGCAGACCGATTCGCCGCATGCTTCGGCTGCTTTGGAGAAGCTCTGCCGTTCTTGAAAAATGGCAATACCGTTAACCGTGCAGCGCCACAGCCCAGCTACCTCCTATGAAAGCAAAGTGTTCCCCCACGTCACGTCTCAGGTATTGGATCACGCCTCATGCTTGGACCGGCGCGCTGCTTGCGCTCGCGCTGGCAATGTGTAGGATGCGCCCAATGCATATGGGCTTCGTTGGCTTACGGGGCGTGATCCTCGCGCAGTTGCTCTTTTGTTGCGCAGCTCAAGAGAGAAACGAAAGCATGTCGGCGTCGAACTCAGGTGAAGGGTGGCCGATGTTTCGGCATGACCTCAAGCGCACCGGACACAGCGCGTCCAAGGCGCCCGATTCTGCGTTCGTCCGCTGGGAAAGTAAGGTTCCACGTGCGGCCAAGTTTTGGTCATCTCCCTGCGTCGCTGGCGGCAAATTGTATATCGGGAATAACAACGGCAATCTCTATTGTCTGGACGCGCGGACCGGCAAACATCTTTGGACCTTCTTCACGGATACGGGCCAGCCAATTTTTTCATCGCCCGCTGTTCACGGGAACGTTGTTTATTTTGCGAGCTACGAAGTGATCTACGCTCTTCCCACTCTCGATCCAAACGAGGACGGTGAAATCGCGAGGGACGAAATCCGCTGGAGCTTTCGTGTTGGCAAGAGCACAGGCGGGGTCAATAACGTCATTGCCGGATCTCCAGCCATCAACGCCGGAAAGTTCTTCCTGGGCGCTGTGGACCAATATTTTTATTGCATCGACGCCGTCAAGGGAGGCGAGCCGATTTGGGAAACATATACGCCGTACCGCGGCCAGCATGCTTTTTCTTCATCGCCCGCGCTCGACCACGGACGGGTCTTCGCTGCGACGGGCAATCAATCCGGCAGCGGACGCCTTTACTGCTTCAACGAAGCGAGCGGAAAGGTGCTTTGGGATTTTGACCTCGACGACATCACATTCACGTCGCCCGTGATTGATGGCGACCGCGTCTTCATCGCCAACAGCGGCGACTGGATCGGCGGGAACCATCAGTATCGACTTTATTGTCTCGACGTGGATGGGTTTCTGGACGGGACGGACGATGGCGTTGCTGATGATCGCGATGGCAACGCCGATTTGGTCTGGTCGTTTGACACCAAGGATTACGTTTATTCCTCACCTTCGATCCATCAGGGACGCCTTTATTTCGGATGCGCCAATGGAATGCTGACATGTCTCAATGCGACAAATGGCAAGAAGACGTGGGTTTATCCGAGCAGTCCCAGAGCCAAGTACACGCAACCGCGCGGGATTCTGAGTTCGCCAGCGATCGCGGATGGGAAGGTCTTTTTCTGCAGTATTGAAGGGAAGGTAATCGCGTTGCCTGAGACGGATCCGGACGGCGACGGCACGATTTCCGCGCGTGAAGTGATCTGGTCCTATCCGATTGGCGGCGATGGCGTCTGTTCGCCGATTATTGCCGACGGCTGTTTGTATGTCGGCAATCATCAAGGAACCATCTTCTGTTTCGGTTCGAATAATCCGAGCCAAGAACCGTAAATATCAGACATGAAAGCAATCGACGCGTTGCATAAGGGCATGGCCGAAGTCGATGCCTATTACAAAGAGCGCGGCATCTTTCAGGAGAAGTTTGGTTTTGGCGAGAGCCTGGCGTTAATTGTTATCGATATGGCCTATGGCTGGACGGATCCTGCTTACGCTGGCGGGTCGTCCCGATTAGATGGCGCAATTACCGCAATTCAGCAACTGTTGCCGTTGGCCCGTGCGAAAGGCATTCCGGTCATCTATACGACCTCGCCCTTTCCTCAAACTCAGATCAAGTCGGCGGCCGATTTTTCGCCGCGATTCCGCCAATGGGACCAGCGCGCTTGTGAGATCGACGAACGCGTGAAACCTCTGCCGGGCGAATACATCATTTACAAGGAACACGCCAGTGCCTTCGCCGGCACTGCGCTGGTCGGCTATTTGCTCGGACGCCGGATCGATACGTTGCTCATCACGGGTTGCTCGACGAGCGCTTGCGTGCGGGCGACTGCGACGGACGCCAAATCCAGCCAAATGAAGCCAATCGTCATCCGCGAGGCGGTCCAGGACCGCTGCGAGGTTCTTCACGAATTTACGCTGTTCGACTTGCAAGCGCGGTTTGCGGATGTCGTCGATCTGGAGCAAGCTAAATTAAAACTACAACATTCGCACACGCCAATACGACAATAGGAGCGCGGATGCCCACATCCGCGCTTTAACGGTCACAGCGGAATTACGCGGATGTGGGCATCCGCGCTCCTATTGGCCTATTCTCGGCGTGTGGCGCGAGATGTTTCGATGGAGACCAGACAGCCAAACGCGGTTGCGTTTCGGTTTTACGATGATGTTGCGAAAGCCAATTTCGGTGGTTTGGCCCTTCCTGCTGATTGCCGTCGAAGCCGCAAGTCGGGGGCAGTCGGGATTGGAATTAACCGTTCGCCATGATTCACTGGGAATCGAGCTCACCTGGAAGCCTTTATGGGCCTCGCCCGAAAACGCTCCGTTGCGAACGCTCGCAGCTGGACCCGTCTATGAAGTGCAAACAAGCAGCAACCTGGTTCAATGGACATCATCGGGCCAGCGGCTGGACGCGGGCTGGAGTTCTTCCGAAGCATTGCTGAAGTTGCGGGTTCAACCAACCGCTGCCGGAACGTTTTTCCGGGTCGTTGGCAAACTCGATCTCGCTGGACTCAACCTTGCGGACAAAGACTTGCGCGGCGCCGATCTTTCTGGCGCTAACCTTTCTGGGACCGACTTAAGCCGTGCGTGGTTGCGGCGCGCGAATCTGGCTTACACCGATCTTTCCCGCGCGAAATTGCGAGACACCGATTTGTTTCATGCGGATCTGACCGGCGCTAATTTGCGTGGAACAGATTTGTCCGGAGCCAGCCTTGCGCGAACGAGTCTGCATCAAACCCAGATTGGGCGCGACACGTTGATGGCGCCGAAATGGATGTTGGTTCGCGATCTGGCCGTCAGCCAGGGTTTTCGCCGTGATCTGCGTGGAGCCGGTCTTTCCCGCGCATCTCTTGGCAGGACCGATTTGAGTAATGCCATGTTACAAGAGGCGAACCTCGCCAGCGCGGATTTGGCTGAGTCGGATTTGAGCGGAGCGGACTTGACCGGCGCGGATTTGACGGGCGCCAACCTCGTGCGGGCGCGTCTGCGCGGGGCGAAAATGGTCCGAGCGCAACTGTCGCAAGCGGATTTGAGCGGCGCCAACGCCGCCGCCGCCGATTTCACGCAAGCGAACGTGGCGGGAGCGTCCTGGAATCGAGCCAATCTTTCTCACGCTGTTTTCCTAGGGACGGATTTTGTCCGATGGATCGTTCCGATCGGAACGATCTTTCATCGAACGGTCATGCCTGACGGAACCCTTCGAACTGATACGGACAGTTTTCGTTTGCTCGTTGAAGTGATCACGGATGGTGCTGCGGCGCCTAACTTGGAAGCGGCCGACCTCAGCGAAATGGAATTGAGTGGCGTCGAACTCAGCCGCGCAAAGCTGTCATTCGCCAATCTCCGAGGCGCAGCGCTCAGCCACGCGGATATGCGCAGCGCCGATCTCGATCAGGCTGATCTCACGGAAGCTGACCTAACGTATGCCGACTTGACGGGGGCTGGACTAGCTTCGGCGAAGTTGGCCGCCGCTGACCTGCGGAACGCACGTCTCAACAGAGCGAATCTCCGCAATGCTGATCTCCGCGGTGCGAACTTGAGCTATGCGGATTTGCGCCTGGCGGCATTGCCTTCAGCGGAGAATCTCGCCGGAGCCATTCTGTTGGGAGCTCGCCTGCGCGATTGACTTGAACAAGTGCCGCGAATCCGATGTGCTAGCCCGTAGCGCAGACTTTCCAGTCTGCCGGTCGCGGGACATTCCTGTCCCGCAAGCGAACAGTATGAAACCAAGACGGGTGACTGGAAAGTCACCCAAACCCGCAGACTGGAAAGTCTGCGCTACGGGTTGGACAGGCTCCCGCGCCAAGAGAAGACAGCGCCTTGCGCCTGGCCGGGCTGGCCACTTAAGGCGACTTCCCGCCCGTCCACAATAGCGTACAACCAATTTCCGATGTCCTGAGGACCGATCTGGTTCGGCAAATCGGCGTGGATATGATTGTTCTCAATCCGGTGCGGCTGCGGTGAGTGGGACCAATCACCGCTCGTTGATTGTGTCCAGAGCACGCCGACATTCGTTCCATGCACGCGAATGCCAAACGTCTCAGCGGCCGGAGTGGGTTCATAGCCCGGAACAAGCGTGAACGTATTATCGCTGACCGTGCATTGGCGTGTGTGGCTCCAAAGGCGCACGCCTGTGTTCCACCAGGGTAATTCGGTGGCGTTGTAGCGAATCTCGAACCGATTGCTTTGAATGATGAAAGATGTTGCGTCCGTCAATGTGCCGCCACCGATGCAATTGACAAAGTCGTTGGCGCGAATCGTTACGTTGCGGCTGCCGCCGGTATCGAAGTTGAAGCCCAACCCGCAATTAACAACTCGATTGCTTTCGAACAAAGCCTGCCTCAAATGAGCGCCTCCGAAAGCGTGCCCGTTAGTCACATCCCTAATCTCATTTCCTCTCACGATCGCCGTCACTTCGGCGAGAGTTGGGTCGGTTTCACGATGGCCGATCATGATCCCAGTGCAGTAGGGCCACTCAATCCCAGTGCTCGGCCCACGCACAGGACCAACCACTTCACATCCGAAAATCTGAAGGCGAGAAGTCGCATAGCCGGGAGCTCCGAGGTTATCTGTTAACGACGATCTGAGATGAATGGGGAAGACTTCACGCCAGGATGGACGGCCGCCTTGCGCGCCGAAGTTGATCACCTTGATTTTTTCGATCACACCTTCTTTGCAGACAACGGAAAGTCCACCGGCTTTCTTTAGAGGCGAACCGATGCTTGCTTTTAAGCCGTCCCAATTGCAATCGAGCGTCATGCCGGAGATATGAATTCCAACATAGTCACGCTCTGGCAAATGCGGGCCCGATAACGGAGGTTTTTGCTGCGGACCCCCTCCTCCTTCGATGACATGCAAAATCGGGTTCTTGAGCAGGAAGTCGCGCGGCGCCGCGACGCGTTTGAGAATCGTGCGATCAATTCCAGCGCCGCGAAGTTGCCACCGCGGCCGGATCCCGATTCCACCAACTTCGTACCTTCCGGGAAGAAAGTGAATTGTCACTCCAGCGCCGTAATCTCCGTATTCGATCCTCAGGTCTTCGAGAATCTCGTCGACCTTCGCCCGGGTTGAACCATCTAAAGGCGCCGTTGCGCTTTGGCCTCTTCCGAATGCCGCTGCCGTGGAGCCGATCCAAATCTCTTTGGCAGAATGTGGCGCAGGTACCGGGGAATCAGCCGCGGCAATATTTACGCCAGAGGACGCGAGAACGAGAGCGAACAAAACGCTGATTTGCTTCGCTCTCACCAAACCATTGCTCGGGGTTTGCTCTTTCACTGGCGGCGCCAACCATAGTCCTTGAGCAACGATGACGCAAGAAACGCGCCTTCGGAGGCGCGATCAAAACTGTCGGTCAGAGGGCCGCAGCGTTACGCTGCAGAGACGTGAAATTGCCGGACGGCTCGAAACTCTTCGAAAAGCTTCGACTCTTCCAGCGTTGCTGCAGCGTAAACGCTGCACTCCCTGGCCGACAGTTTTATCTTATCGCAGCCAGCCGTTCGCAACCCCACTCAAAACCTTTGAAACTTCTGATTCCCTTGGCCAGAGTATGCCCGAATCAAAACGAATTATGTGGAGCGGGCGACTAATGGCGATGCTGACAATGTGCCTGCTGGCGGCCCCGCGGCTGGCCAGCAGCGCCCAGTATCTCAAACCTTCGCCGTACCGTGAAAAGACTGACAGCCCCTTCATTGACTCGACGGTCTTTCGCGAGTTCTACGATCCGTTTGCTGATTCGACATATTATTATTTCTATCTCGAAACATTCGAAAGCGGCGCGCTTCATACCCCAGGCGTGTTGGCTTCCGGCGGAGAAGTCTGGGTGAAGCCTGGGCCCTACTCCCCGGAGTACAGTGACAGTGTGGATGGCGACGACGGCGCCGTCGATGGTTCGGGGACAAGGGGTCGGTCCTATGCAACTTATCCGCCCGGATCGGACACGATACAGTTTGCGTTCAATGCCGAGGTTCTTGGCGCTTTGCCAACGCACGTGGGATTTGTTTGGACGGACGTGGGCGATCCACCTTTGGATAATCGAGCGCTGGTTACGATTGAGGCGTTCGATAGCAACAATCGCTCTCTCGGGCTCTTTCGTGAATCTGTCGATTGTGACCAAACCGTAACCGGTGAAACCGAAGAGGACAGGTTTTTCGGAGTTATCGATTTGGGAGGGATCGCGCGAATCCGCATTGGGATGCCCGGCCGCACGAACTGGGAAATCGATCATTTGCAGTACGGCAGAAAGGCGGCGCCGCCGACGGTAGGCATCACAAGCCCCGTGAATGGCGCGAAGTTTACAGTGGGATCGAACATTCCAATAACAGCGGCCGCCAGCGACTCTGATGGGCGCGTCGCGCTGGTGGGGATTTACGTCAACGATGTGCACCCATTGGCGTGGCTCGCCCGCGGGCCTTACAGTGCGGTGTTGAGCAACGTCGCGATTGGGACTTACACGATCACAGCAAAGGCCAAGGACAACGGTGGCGCCGGACGAACCTCGCAGCCCGTCCTCATACATGTCCTGCCGCCAAACCGCGCGCCCAGCATCAAGGCGCCTTCCGAGCAGCAGATCAATGAAAACGAGTCGCTGAACTTGCTCATTCAGGCCAGCGATCCGGATGCTCCCGATCAGACACTGTCCTATAGCTTGGCGGCTGGAACGCCTCCCGGCGCTAGAGTGAATGCGTCAGGCTTGTTCTCGTGGACTCCGACAGAAGCGCAAGGACCGAGCACTAACTTGATCACCGTCACTGTGACGGACAGTGGAACGCCAAGCTTAAGCGCGACGTCGAGTTTCCGTGTCATCGTTAACGAGATTAATCAACCGCCAATTCTGGCTGCCATCGAAAATCAAACCGTGTCGGCGGGAGATACTCTCAGCTTTCTCGCCAAGAGTACCGATCCGGATATCCCCGCCAACAGGCTGAGATTCAGTTTGGATGGCGGCGTTGTAGCAGGCGCGCAAATCGATCCTGACACGGGCGTGTTCACTTGGACTCCGACTTCAGCCCAAGCTGCCAGCGCGAACCGATTCAATCTTCGCGTCACAGACAACGGTGCTCTGGCGCTAAGCGATAGCAAAACATTCACCGTTTTCGTCCCGCCGTTACCCACCATTTTGCTTTCCAACACCGCGGCGCCGGAAGGCAACAGCGGCGTTACAAATGCTGTGTTGGCCGTGCGCTTGAGCTCGAGCAGCCGCCAAGTTGTTCGCGTTGATTTCTCCACGGCAGACGGGACGGCAAGTGCCCGCGGTGATTATCTGCCAAGCAGCGGGACATTGCTTTTCAATCCGGGCGAAACGGATAAGGCGATTGTCGTGCCGATCTTGGGCGATCGGCTGGCAGAACCAAACGAGACTCTTCTGCTGAATTTGACGAACGCGGTCAACGCCAGGATCGCGCAACGCCAAGCGGTCGTAACCATCCTGAACGACGACTCCACTGTGCCGAGCCTCTCGCGCATTTCCAATCTCAGCACGCCGGAGGATACCACGACGCTGCCGATTGCTTTCACAGTGAGCGATCCGGAGACGCCTGCCACCAACCTTGTCCTCACGGCAGTCTCGTTGAATCCCACTCTTTTGCCCCAAGCCGGAATTGTCCTTGGAGGCCATGGTTCCGACCGGACGATTACGTTGTCGCCGGCGCAGGATCAATTCGGAGCGGCAACGATTAGCCTGATGGTTCGGGATGCCCACGGATTCGCGGTCATCAGCAGCTTTGAGCTGACTGTGACGCCGGTAAACGATCCGCCCACCATTCAAGCGATTGCGCCGCGGCGTATCAGCGAAGAAATGCCTCTCGAATTCCTCGTTCAAGCTGACGACGTCGATCGGCCGGCGCAAACGCTCACGTACAGTCTCAGCGAAACCGCTCTGCCTGGAGCGAGCATCCACCCGGTTACTGGCCGGTTCAGTTGGACGCCGAGCGAAGGGCAGGGACATGCCACTCACGTCATCACAGTTCGTGTGACCGACGACGGCGCACCAAGTCTAAGCAGCACGATGGACTTCGCGGTTGAGGTCGATGAAGTGAATCTTCCGCCGGTGCTGTCAGGGATTTCCGATTGGAACATCATGCTTGGTGAGACGCTTAGGTTCAGCGCTTTTGTGAACGATCCTGACCTGCCGAAAAATACAGTGACGTTTAGTTTGGCCACTGACGCGCCGGAAGGCGCAACGATCGACCCCAAGACCGGAGTGTTCACATGGACGCCGGCGAAAGCCCCAAGTGCGAACCAGTTCACCGTGCAGGTCACGGATAACGGTTCGCCTGCTCTAAGCGACAGCAAACATTTTACAGTCATCGTTCAAACACCGCAGACTCCGCGCAATTTATCTCCCAACATTACGATCACCAGTCCGGCGAACCAAGCGGCCCTTTTCCCAGGCGACATCTTGATCGAGGCCGTTGCTCGCGATCCGGATGGTGCAGTGGAACGAGTAGATTTTTATGCTGGCACTGTGCTGATTGGCAGCGCGACGTCCCGGCCGTTCACAGTCACACAAAACTTTGGCGTCGGAGAGTACGTCTTGACGGCTCGAGCGACAGATAATGCGGGGGCGATAGAGATTTCGCAGCCGGTGAATATTACGATCAGTGCAAATTCGGGCGAGTGCCGGCAGTTTGACCTAAGGGTCCATCTAGATGGGGCAACCAATCGGATTATATTTGGCAGCCAGGCGAGTTTTGTTGTCAGCGTCAGCGCGCGAGGCGAATGCGAGGCCACCAATGTGGCAGCGACGGTCGAATTGTCGCCGAACCTGCGATTTGTCGAAGCCAAATACACTCAGGGCCGCGTTGAACATGCCAATGGGATTGTTCGATTCCGGTTGGGGCGAATGTCCAGCGCTTCCGTGGCCGAGATGGAAATCATCGCGATCCCAACGCAATCAGGAACGATGACGAATGTTGCGA
This sequence comes from Verrucomicrobiota bacterium, assembly GCA_016871515.1. Lineage (GTDB taxonomy): Bacteria > Verrucomicrobiota > Verrucomicrobiia > Limisphaerales > SIBE01 > SIBE01. The sequence goes on along the minus strand of VHDE01000004.1, from coordinate 8,274 downwards.
GAGTCCAAGCGGCGTCTCCCGACGCAAATGCAGACAACGACATAAGCTCGGTGGTAACTACGATTGAGGACGCATTGCTCCTCGAGCTTGTGAAGCTCGCGAATGCCGGCGCCGATCTTGAAGTTCGGGGACTATCTGTGGGCAATTCCTACTCGGTTCAAGTCTCAGTGAACTTGCGGGAATGGATTGATCTAACGACTTTTGTGGCCACGACCACAAAAAGACTGGTTACTGATCGGGCCCGGGAAAGATTTGAGCAGCGTTACTACCGCGTCATAGCAGTGCAATCAACTTCCAATCCAGTGGGACCTCAATAGCTTATCCCTCCTCAAGCAGGGTATTGTCAGTGTAGGAATAATCGCTAGTCTGGCTGTCGTTTCGCCCACAAGTACGTCACGCTCATTGCCGGAGACGGTCTCGCCTTTAACAAAGCCGACGAGCCTGCCACGGTCCAAATCCTTCGAGTGGCCGGCACGCTGTATGCCGGCGAAGTGAAGGTCATTGCTTCGTCTGAACAGAAGCTCGCAAAGGGCGCAAAGATTAGAAAATCTCAAGAACTCTTTGCGGCCTTCGCGAGCTTTGTGTTAAGCAAGATGCCGCATTAACCAAAGGAGGAACGTGTGCATCCGACCTACTGTAAAGCGGATCAATGGTCTTCGAAAGTTATCGGCGCCTTTGCATTGAAGTTCACCGCTTGAAAGGAGCAGGACTGCTCGATAGCATCTATCAGAAGTGCTTCGCACGAGAGTTTTCTCTGCGCGGAATTCCCGCCGTCTCTCAGCTTGTTGTGGATAAAGGAGGCGCTGGAACCGCTTCTGATCCGTCTCCATCCGTGTCATCCGTGGTCAGCTCTTCCGAACCTTCTCAATGCTCTCCGCGTTCTCTGTGGTTAAATCCCATTCCGGTGCACGGCGACGAAGTGAAGCTGCGCCAGGTGCTGATCAACTTGCTGGGTAACGCCGTGAAATTCACCGATGCCGGCGATGTCGCCTTGCTCGTGAAAAGGCATGTAGTCCCGCCTTCAGGCGGCAGCGCAGCCACACACCTCCTGCCTGCAACAGCAATAAGTGAAATGATCAAGCGGACTGACATCGCTCCGGCTGAAGCCGGGACTACAAGCTTCACCTTCGAAGTCATCGACACCGGCCCTGGCATCCCGGCGGACCTGCGCGACAAGACTTTCGAGCCGTTCACTCAAGGAGAGGAAGGACGCCAGCACGGGGGAACGGGGCTCGGTCTGGCCATCGCTCGCCGCCAGATTGAACTGATGGGCGGAGAACTTCGTTTGGAGTCCGAACCGGGACGAGGTTCGCGGTTTTACTTTTCCCTGCGCTTTGCGCCTGCTTTGGCCCAAGAGCGCGAAAGTGAGGCGATGCGCCACAAACCGGCCCGGCGAGTGCGGGCGGGGACCCGTGTCCGGGCCTTGGTTGCGGATGACGTTGCGGAGAACCGAGACATTCTGCGCCGCGTTTTGCGCGCCTTGGGAGTGAACGCCACGGCCGTGGAAGACGGCGAAGAGGCCTTCCGCGAACTGAGTTCCCAGCCCTACGACATCGCGTTTCTCGATATCCGGATGCCTGGGATGACAGGTTACCAGGTCGTTCAGCGGGTGTTGGCCGAGGGCGGGCCCAATCGCGCGAAACTGGTGGCGATCTCCGCTTCCGTGCTCAAGCACGAGCAGGAAGCGTATGCGGAAGCAGGTTTCGACGGGTTCGTGCCCAAGCCCTACCGTTTCGAGCAAATCCGTGAATGCCTGGAGAAACATTTGGGCGTCACGTGCGAGGACGCGGCAAACGAGGTAGGGACATCGCGCTGCGATGTCCCCGCCCGCGCCGCAGCGGGCGGAACTGCTTTCGGCCAATACGAATCGCCAGGCACCACGGTTGCGCCGCTGGACGCGGCGCGGACGGCGCAGCGCACCATCCCTACCAGCGTTGCCGACGCCGGAGCGGAACTCGATCCTGGTTTGGCCGCGCGCTCTCCGTTACGCACCTTGCTGGCGGATGATTACCCGGAGAATCGAGAACTCGGCGCGCGGATTCTGCAAGGGTTTGGGTACTCCTGTGAAGGCGCCGCCAACGGCCTCGAAGTGATCCAAGCGCTGGAACGGCAGCGGTTCGATCTGGTCTTTCTGGATGTGCACATGCCGGAGTTGGACGGGTTGGAAGCCGCCCGGCGCATTCGCGAGCGCTGGAGCGATTCGGAACGGCCGTGGTTGGTGGCGATGACGGCCAGTATCGAGCACGACGACCGCGAGACCTGCCTCGAAGCGGGGATGGATGATTATGTTCCGAAACCGGTGGAGATTGCGGGGATTCGGAGAGTGTTGGAAGAAGCAGGCAAGCGAGCTTCCGAACGTCGCAGCCCACGGCTGGATGAGGCGCCGATTGCGTGGGTGAGGCTGGAGCGGATGCTCGGCACGGAGGATGCCGTGCTGCGCGAATTCCTGGAGAAACACTGTCGAAGGACCGCGGAGCGAATCGATGCCATGCGCGCGGCGTTAGAAGCAGGCGACGCTTCGGAGTTGGAAATCCTGGCTCATGGCTGCCAAGGGACGAGCGCCAATTTTGGCATCCGCGCCCTGGTTCGGCCCGCGCAAGAACTGGAGAATGCCGCGCGCTCCGGCGATCTGTCGAGCGGCGCGCGTCGCGCGTCTGGTCGAGGAACTGCAACAAGCCTTCACCCAAGTGCAGAATGCGCTCCAGGAGCGATTTCAACCGCGCCGGTGAGGAACACTGTCCGCTCGCTGCGCTCAAGGCCTCAGAATTTCGTCTTTGCTAATTCCTTTTGCACGAGCCACAGAGTTCAAGATCGCGTTAAGAGTGCCCAGACGGAGAGGGTTATGATCAGGAATCGCGATTCGGTGATGTTGTGGCGATTCAGTCTGGAGCATAACGTGGCTGCCTTCTTGATTCACGCGAACATATCCGTGATGTTTACAAAGAAGCTTGATTAGTTCATCTCCGCTTAGGTCACGCGGCAATTTCATGTTCAGGCCAGCAGTTCATCCCGCACCAGATGGAGACGCACGCGGGCAGGCTTGGATTGCTCGAAGAAATAGGCAGAAACGGCCTCCTGCACGTTCTTACGTAACTGTTCCCAGGTATCGCCCTGCGTGAAGATGTCGTGTGACAAACACTCGGCTACAAACCCGCCATCGGCTTCTTGCGTAACGCTAAAAACGATTTCCATGCCGCCAATCTGTCACTTTTAAATGAAATAACAAGCGATCCTGTACGGCCCCCTTAAATCCGCTTCACTACTCAGGTCTGAAGCAAGGGATGCAACGAAAGTGAATCCCATCAATCCCCATCTTAAACAGGAATGCAGTAGCCGCGGCTGTGCTGGGTCTCGATCAGGCCTCCCGATGTGCACGTCGATGGCGTTCGAGAGCGTGTCATCGTTCTCGTCGCACAAGTGCTCGTAGAGTTCGGTCCGGCTGATGGTCTTCCCCCGGTGCAAAGCGAGGTATTCGAGGATGGCATATTCACGCGGACGGAACTCGACCGGTTCGCCCGCGCGCGTCACCGTCCGAGTCGTCAGGTCGATCACCACATCGCTCAGCTCGATGCGCGGCTGAGCGTGATTGGAGGTTCGGCGGATCAGAGCGCGCAACCGCGCCAGCAGTTCCGGCGCCTCGAATGGCTTGCCCACATAGTCGTCCGCCCCGTTGTCCAGGCCGCGGACTCTCTCGGGGGTCCCGTCGCGCGAGGTGAGCATGAGCACTGGAGTCTTTTTGGTTTGGCGCAACCGCTTCAACACTTCCCAGCCGTTCAGGCGCGGCATCAGGACGTCCAGCACGATGGCGTCGTAATCCCAGTTCTGCGCTTTGTACAAGCCGTCCTCGCCATCGGACGAAGTATCCACGGCGTAGCCGTCCTCGCGAAACGTTTTCGCCAGGAACTCCAGCATCGACAGCTCGTCATCGATCAACAGGATTTTCATATCGAATCGAAACTCGGAGCGCGGCCTTCAGCCCAAAAACGAAACTTGATTACAGTCCCAACCAAAGACGGAGACTATCGTCGAGTGGGTAGAGATCATCTTCTCGCAGGCGGCCAAGGTGTTTTCGGATCAAACTTGCGGAGACCGATGCGATCGCGCGTTTGACAAACGAAGGATGAATCAGGCCAGCCTCCCGCCAGACCTGAATGGAGAATTCGCCGGGACGAAGTATTCCTGCAACGGAACTCACTGCGACAACCAGCAAATCGTCGGAAGGATACGCTGGGCTGGCAACAATCGCCGGCCGTACTTTTGGCGATGATTGGTCGGAAAATGGAAATGGAAGCAGCACCACCGCGCCGCGATCATAGGCGGTGGTAGTCGGCATCGAGTGAATTATCCCAGATTTTCTGAAAGGTGGACTGCGAAGCCCAGGTGAAGTCAGTCACTAGTGCCTGTTCATCCTCTCCGCCAGCAGGCGCTATGACCGTGACTCTCGTATTCGGTTCCAAATCCGTCGGTTCATCCAAAACAATAACCTTGCCATCAAAGTGGCCATTGAAGGTTCGCATGCCTCACCATAGTCTTTTGGTGGCACGCTCTCAAGAGGTTTCCTTCGTGCTTTCGATGCAAACCAGCGCAGAAGAAGAAATCAGGACAACAGGATGTTCGCCCTTGCCGGGAAAGTCAAAACGCCAGACCTCGAACTGATCTTTCACTCCGGCGTCTCCAGGCTGCAGCCGTTCAGAAAGATCAACTCTGACATGACCAGCAAAAAATAATGACGTTATGTTTAGTAATCGAAACCGCTCGGAGATACGCGACGGCAGGTTCACGCAAGCCGTGACCATGGTTTCTACATTTTCAAATCGCATGCAAGAGGCGCTGCTCAGTCGCTGCTCCCTCTCTTCCGACACCGGAGGAGCAGAGGGCCGGGGAGGAGCTTGATTTGAAGCTCCCCTCTCCTCAGTCCTCTCCATGAACCTCCCGGTCTGTAGTCCCGCCTTTAGGCGGCAGCATTTGCTGGTAGCGAAACAGCTTTTGCGGGTTGCAATCGCTCCGGCTAAAGCCGGGACTACATGCCGCAACGTCAGGTTCATGGGCGCAACGCGCGAAACTTTGTTTCGGAGAAGCCTCTCCCCGCTCGTGCCTCACAGGGGGAGGCGGACATCAGGGTTCGTTCGGAGCCTCACCCTCCCAAAATGATTGCTGCCTGGCCGTGCGAGGGTGAAGCGATTGCATTCTCGGAGTGATCCTGCTTGAATCTGAGCCGCTCTTGAACCGTATCCAACACAGCGCGCCACCACGCACCGCTGGCAGAATCTGCCAGACCATTTCGCGGCACTTTGGTATTGGGACGCGTCCCGCCATCGACCAGTTCCCACAAGCTCTGCCGCCGAAGTTCGGTGCGCTGACGGCGCTGGGATTCCTCTTGGCTGGATCGGCGACCATCGCGTACGCGGCCGATAACTCCGCGCCGGTGCATAGCGTGGATGGCTCGTTCGTCCGCGAATGGCTGGTGCTGGGGCCGTTCCCGTCGCCGGAAATGGAGACCGATTTTCTGGCGGACGCGGGAGGTGAAGCGAACGTTCGGCCCAAGGAGGGCGATGCGGTGACACGGAAAGACGGAACCATTCTCCGATGGACTCGATTTCGATCGGAGCGGGATCTGGTGAGCCTTGATAGGGTATTCGGCATCCACACAAGGTCTGTCGCCTACGTCTATTGTGAACTCCGCGCGGATCAAGCGGGAGAAACCGATGTCCGGATACACTGCGGGTTCTCTGAGTCAGCCCTTTGGCTCAGCGGAAAGCAATTGGGCCCCTTTCCCGCACACCTTGGGAGAACTTAGCCTGCGATCCTCCTCCTCCGCGGCCCATCAGCTCGAGCGCGGGAGTTAACTCCTGCTTGTTCAAATTGATGAAGAGGTCCGATTCGGAAGACTGGGCTTTCAGCTTTCAACCCCTGCCGCGCGAGCGAGCTCAGCTCGCGGTCGAGGTCAGAGATCCGGAGGGCAAGAAAGTGGCCGGGGCAGTTGTTTATTTCTGGTGACTACTCAGGTCGAAATCGGCTAGGGCCGCGCCTGATCGTGAAGCCCCGTTGCGCCAAAACTAACGGTTACTCACCGGAGAGGTCTGAGAACTTTTCATTTTGTACGGGACTCTGAAAAGTCTTCTTGGTAATTTCCCGGTGTGCTGGAAAACGAGATTGTTCAAGGCCGCCGCATCAGCAGCGTTGAGATTGCCGAAATTCGCGGATTAATCGAGGCCAATCCGCGCTGGAGCCGGTGGCGGTTGTCTCGTGTGCTCGCCGAAAAATGGCAATGGTATGCGAGCTCGGGCCAACTGAAGGACATGGCGGCTCGGACACTGCTGCTCAAACTGCATCAGCGCAAACTGATTCATCTGCCCGAGCGCCGACGAAAGCCCGCGCAGCGCTTCGCCGGGGTAGAACCCGATCTGTTCGACGCGCTGACTCCCGCAGCGATCACCGGCGAGTTAGCCTCGGTGCTGCCGTTGGAAATTCGGTTGGTGCTGCCCAAGGAGTCTGAGTATCGCCGCTTTCAGCGTTATCTGGCCCAGCACCATTACCTGAGCTACGGCGGACCGGTCGGCGAAAATCTTGGTTATCTTATCCGCAGTCGTGCCGGGGAAGATCTGGCTTGCTTGCTGTTCGGCGCGGCCGCATGGCAGTGCGCTCCGCGTGACCGGTGGATCGGTTGGACTGGCGAGCAACGCGCTCAAGGGGTGCAATTGATCGCCAATAACTCGCGATTTTTGATTTTGCCTTGGGTGCGCCTTCGATATTTGGCCAGCCACATTCTCTCGCGAATTGCTAGACGGATCGCTGCCGACTGGCAACAACGCTACCGTCACTCCATCCATTTGCTGGAAACATTCGTGCAACGGGACCGATTCCGGGGCGCCTGTTACCAGGCGGCCAATTGGGTATGCGTTGGCCAAACCACCGGACGGACACGCCAAAATCAGCGTCACCGGGACAATGCGGTCCATGGCCCGGTGAAGGATATTTACCTCTATCCCTTAGGTCCCCATGCACGCCGACACCTCTGTCGATAAGAGTTGGCAGCAGCTGTGGGATTGGCAGCAGACCGACCCGCGCACCTTGGTTGATTACACCTTCGAACTGCAAACCCAAGTGCGCCGGAGGCGCGACGCCGCCGCGCAAAATAGCCGGAACAGTTCGCGTCCGCCCTCCAGCGACCGCACCGAACAACCCAAGCCCCAAAGCTTGCGGGAAAAATCTGGGCGCAAAACCGGCGGTCAGCCCGGTCACCCCGGACGCACGCTCCAGTTCAGCGACCAGCCCCAGCACACCGAAATTCATTGCCTCCTGGAGTGCCACTGCGGCGAGGACCTCTCCCAAGAAGCGGCCATCGATTTTGAGCGACGACAGGTATTCGACCTGCCTGTCCTCCAGTTGGAGTGCACCGAACATCGCGCCGAGATCAAGGAATGCCCCTGCTGCCACCAACTGGCCACCTCGCCATTCCCCGAGAATGTCAAAGGTCCCGTTCAATATGGGAGGAACTTTCGCGCAGTGCTGGCCTACTTTTACGATGCCCAATTGGGAGCCAGTCTGCGCATCCGGCAAATGTGCGAGGAAATGTTCGGCTATGCCGTCAGCGAAGGCACTCTGCAAAGCGCCCGCCAGGAGCAATACCAGGCACTAGAATGCTTTGAAGAACGGTTAAAGGAAATCTTGCCCCGCGAGTCGGTCCTCCACGTCGATGAAACCAGTCTGCCGATCAATCAGACCAAACACTGGCTGCATGTGATCTGCACGCCCCTGCTCACCTTCTTCAGCGTCCAACTGCTCCGGGGCAAAGAGGCCATCAACGCCATCGGCATCATTCCCCGGTTCACCGGCTGGCTGATGCACGACTTTCTCTCCAGTTATCTCAGTTTTGAAAACTGCCTCCACACCTTCTACAAAAGTCATCTCATGCGGGAGTTGGTCTTCATCTTCGAACAACACCAGCAGAGCTGGGCCGAAGATCTTTACGAGCTGTTCCTGGAGATGCTCCGCTACGTCCAGAAACAAAAGGCTCGCGATGCGCCGGTCCGCAAAGCCCATTACCAGTGGTGGCAACGGCGTTACCGCCGGCTACTACGCGCCGGACGCCAAGCCAACCCGCTGACGGCGGAGCAAAAATCGGGCAAGCGGCGCAAGCAATCCAACAGGAATTCTCATTTTGGCATTCTGACATCCAATTTTTGTTGGGTGGGGGTGGTGACTCCTGAGAGAAAATGCTGAGGGTTGAAAAATCTTTAATCTTTTCACTGAACTCACTTTTCCGTTTGCGCT
>VHDE01000003.1 GCA_016871515.1 Verrucomicrobiota bacterium | reverse complement strand
CAAATCATATCACGCCTGAAATATATGTATAGTTATTTATGACATACTATACTAGAACGCAGCCTCCTCGTTTCAAGCGTTGCTCCCGGCGGCAAGATGCACGCCCTCTACGGCAGGCAGGATGCCCGCCGCTACCGACAACTTCGGGATGCACTGCGGCGTGGAAAGAGCGTGGGAGAAAGACAGAGGGCGGGCTGTATGTGGGCGAGAGACTTTCCCAAAGCCCATTCTCGCGCGCTTGGCAGGACAGGGGGTCCCCGCCAGCTTTTTGGTGTATGCAGGTTTGCGATGGCAAGGCGCCGAGGCAGGACGGTGCGAATGAACCGGGCGAGGTCGTCTAACGTGGACAACTTAGTGGGCACTTCTCCCGGTCGGCAGAAAGATTCGGGTAACAACCACTCAGACTATTGGATCGAACAAGTAGGCGCTTTCAATGTAATTGCTGATCTTGAGGGCGGTGCTGAAAGCGTATTGAACCCTGCCGAGGTTGGATAGCTTTCTATCCATGTCTGGATTGGTCTGGGGAGGGAGCGATAGTGAGCCGGCCTCTCCTTCGATCGGCTCCTCCTGATTTTGCGGCGCAGTGCCGAGGGCTTCCACTTTCTCGCGCTGGCGGGTCGATTGAAGACTCAGTGACGAAAGAGTACTCGTAAGCTTCGAAGCGCTGCTCGAATTCACTTGCATAATTGCTCCAGAGGTATGTCCCTAAGCGCGATCTGTAATTTCGGTACTATTAAACTATAGCAGTCTGATTCTTCGTCATCAACGTTCCTGTGCTCGTGTGAATATCGAATTCCCAACAATCTATCAAGCCTAAAGAACTAAGACAAATCGAGAAATCCGAACCCAATCATACCTTGCCAACCGCAAAAACTGGCTGCCCTCGATCAATAGACCGTCCAGTTAGCGAGGCAACGTGATGATAAAATTGAGACAGCAGGCGAAGTGCCAGTCAGTTTTGAGATTGATCCGGCTTGTCCAGGGCAGTGCATCCCGAAGTTGTCGGTAGCGGCGGGCATCCTGCCTGCCGTAGAGGGCGTGCATCTTGCCGCCCGGAGCAACGCTTGAAACGAGGAGGCTGCGAACATCGTCCTTGAAATCCGCAACCGCAAACGCACCGGCAAATCGTTGGCCGAATTGGAAGCAGTCCGAAACTTCGAGTGGGTAATTCGTGACGCCTAACATCCGGCGCACCAGAGCCGCAACGATCTCACTCAACGACGGCCAGACGCCTCCTTTTTGGAATCATGATTTTGTCTCTCAATCTCAATCAAGTTCAAGATTGCCGGGTAACCAGTCGCTACCGAAACTTGAATCAGAGGAGGGAGGGACAAAATCATAAGGCTCGCGAGCTAACCCATTGAATTGAAAACCCCGCCGTTGCCGGCTATGCGGCTATGCGGCTGGGTCGCCCAGCAATTGCGGCTTGGTGTACAACGCCACGACTTTGTGCCCTAGCGCTTCAATCTTGTCGCGCCCGCCTTCTTGACGATCCACCAGCACAGCGACGAACGCGACCTTGCCACCCTCTTTCTCGATGGCGCTAATCGCAGCAATCGTCGATTCGCCGCGCGTCACAACATCGTCAACCACCACCACGACATCGCCCTTGTTGAAATTCCCTTCAATGAGCCGCGTCTGGCCGTGAGCTTTCGGCGCTTTGCGCACGGAAAATACCTGAAGCGGCACGGCATCTTTGGCCGAGTATGAGTATATCCCAGTGGCCAACGCGATTGGGTCGGCGCCCATGGTCAGACCACCTACCGCATTGACGACCAGATTGCGCGCGGCCTGTTCGCGCCGAATTAAGTCGTGCATGAGCCGTCCGACGAGCCAGGCGCCCTTGGGATCGAAGGTCGTGAGGCGGCAATCAATGTAGAATGTGCTTTTCGCCCCCGAAGAAAGCGTGAAATCGCCATGAAAAACTGACTTGCTCTTCAGGATCTCCAGCAGCGATGTCCGGGTTTCGTTAAGGTCTGACATAGGGAGCATGATTCAGCTCTCTCCATTTTCACGAAATGAAAACTTGTTTGTTTTTGTTCACAGGATATTCGCATGCAGCATTAGGACTCAACCCATAGCCGCTTCAGAACATCCCGGCTGTACGCCAGGTGATGGCGATCCGGGGAAAAGACTTCCAAAGTGATCGTGCTGTCATAGCCCGAACGCCGCAACGCTCGCAAGTGACGCGCGACATCGACCGTTCCCGTGCCGAGCGGCATGTGCAAATCCGCTGCACCGACTTTGTTGTCGTGCAAGTGCACGTGGCGAAGGCGATGCCCGAACGCCGTGATCATCTGGTCCGCCGTATTCTCTTCGACGAGCAAATTCGCGTGACCTATATCGAGATGGAGTCCTAATTCAGGCAACCGCGTCAGCAGAGGCGACAGTTGAGCAACGCTGTTAAAACTCCCAGGAAGATTTTCGATCATCACTCCGACACCATTGGCCCGTGCCGTCGGCCGATCAGCTGACCTGCGCTAGTCGTTGCGCTTTTCCGGAGCCGCTTTGCGATTCTGTTCGCTGAAGAATTTTTGCAATTCAGCCAGCGATTTGGCATGGGACAAACCCTCGATCGCTTTCTCGGCGATTTCCTGAACCTTCTGATAAGCGGTTTCGAATTGCTTCGAAAGCTTCGCATTCTGATCCGTGAAGTCTTTCGCGATTTTTTCCAACGACTGCGTATGTGATCTCCAAAAGGCACTACGAGGCGCTCATCGAAACAATCGAACTTATGTCGAATCCGGCGGCAATGGCCGCGCTGAGGCGCGATAAGGCGGGTCGGGGAAAGTTTCGTCCTCTAAGCGCACTTGATGAAGACAAGAGTTTAGCCTAACGCAACGCCTAACGAGCTTTTTCAATACGCGGGCTATTCCTAAACCATCCCCGCCAGTTTGCGCCCGGCCCAATAAACCGCCAGCAAAAACAGAATAGCGCCTCCCCACCACGGCTCGCTCCAAAGCCGAATCCGTTTCTCGATGGGCTTGGCTTCCGGCAACAACGAGATCCGTTGCACAATCTGGTCCAGCGAATCAACCGCACCGCTCGCGCCTTCTGTAATCCCGGCCATCTCGCGCAAGATTTCCGCATTTACGGGCTGGCCTTGTTTTTCGCGAACCGGTTGCGTGACGAGAATCTCGGTCTCCAGATTCCGCCCATGCTTCTCCGACGAAACGCGCACTGTATATTTGCCGCCTTCCTGGGGACTGAAGCTTGCCTTGAAAACTCCCCATCCGCCGCTCAACGGCGTGAATTCCAATCGTTCGCCGCGGCCCGTCGGCGCACTCACGCGTCCGGCGACTGTTCCTTCCTCGATCGGAAAACCGGCCGCGTCCAAGACCGTCGTTTGCAGAAAGACCGTGTCGCCGGCTTGCGGCGTCTCCGGCGTATAACTCAACCGGATGCCTTGCTTTTCGGACAAATGCCGCTGGTGCGCCATCCATCGAACGACCTGGCTCCAGAAACGATAATGATACTTGTCTTCCACTCCGCGGCGCCATCGCCACGCGCTATCGGTTCCCATAAAGAGCACCTTGCCGCTGCCAAACGGGCGCGTTACCAAAAGCGGCATGCGCCCCCACGAATTCCGCTGCGAAGCATGCACAGCCAGCACCTCCGAACCGGGCCGGCTCTTTTCCACCGCCGCCGACCAATAAAAACCGGGCAATTGTCTCCAGATTTCGTCGTTCCGATATTCGTCGGCATCAAACCGCGTCAGCAAATGCCGTTTCCCCACCGTCGAGAGTTGCAGCGCCGATTCATTCTGCAGCCCAATCCCCTCGGGTTTCGACCGGTCCAATTGCACCGGGATCAACTCTTGCAGCGGACTGTTCAGGAACGTCAATTGCCGTCCGCGGTTTCCGGGCAGGAACACCAAGCCACTCGATTGCTGTTCTACCAAACCTTTGATCAATTCGGCCTCCTTCTCCGTCAGCTCGCCTTCGCCCACGCCAACGTCTCCGAGAAAAATGACGTCGTAACGCGAAATCATCTCTTTGCTTCCCGGGAACGAAGGCAAATATTGGCGTCCGCTGCCAGGCGTCATCCCCGGATGCAGCAGCAAACAATTCATCTCGACGCCCGGATCGCGTTCCAACGCGTTGCGCAAAAAGCGATATTCCCATCGCGGCAACGAATCGATCACCAGCACTTTCAGCGTCTCTAACCGCACGGCAATCCGGAATGTTTGTTCGTTGTTCTCCAGAAGGCCTTCGTCAGCTTCAATCGGCAATCGCAACGCGAGTGATCGTTCACCCACCGCTCGCGGTGACCACACAATCGCTTCCTGCAATTCGCCCAAAGCCGGAATCACGATCTCCTTCTTGGTCTCTTCCAGCTTCGAGTCGAAAAGCGAAATTACGGTCTTCACTTCGCGAGGCAAGTGATTGCGGACCTTGAATGGAATCGAAATCTGTTCGCCGAACAACCCATACGATGGCGCTGAGACGCTTTCCAGGACAACGTCGGGAAGCGGCGCCTCACGTCCGACGGCCACGGAGAAGATTGGAATCTGTTGCTCGCGATAACGGGTCGCGATCCCCACCGGCGATTTGCCCAAGTTCCAATCGCCATCGGTTAACAGCAGCACCGCTTTAAGGTTCTTCTCCCGTTTCAGCACGGTGTCCAAAGCCAGACTCAAATCAGTTCCAATCTCTGACTTCACCGTGGTTGCGTTCGTGCCGGCGGGCGGCGCCGCGAAATCTTCAACAGTCACCTTGGCGGTCTTTTCCAGAGGCGCCCAGAATTTCGCCTGACGCTTTTCCGCAAGCCATTGATATCTCGTGATGACGTTCGTCGCGGCGTCGCCTGAGACGACGATATCGCGGGTGTTCATGCTGCCGGAAACATCGCTAAGAACGATAATTTCTGGAAATTCCGTTCGTTGAATTTGCCGGACGAATTCGGGGCGCAGCAAACTGAAGCCGAGCAAGGTAATCAAAACCAACCGTAAAAGTTCGAGCCACGCCGTCACTTTGCGCCGGCCGCTCCGTTTCCAATTGGCGTGACAAAGCCACGCTGCCGTCAGCCATACGGCCAACGCAAGGACCACAACGGGAATGGACGCAGCGAACGACCAGCGGCTCATGGCATGGCCTCCGGAGTGTCCTCATTAACACGCCGTTTTAGCTGGGTGCCAGAAGATCGGGAAGCGATAGGAACCGTTTTGACGCGAATGCCGCCCCTCGCCCTAACCTTCCCCATGAATCGTACGGAGCGCGGACAAGGCTGTCCGCGCTCCGTACGGTTCATGGATGCGGTGCGCGAAAGAGTTTGAGGCATGCACTCCGCACCCCACGGGTTGTTCTGCCTGTCAGCTACCGCATCCTTCCGCCGCCCAACAGCGGTTGATTGGCCGCAATACAGCAGACCGAAAATCTGCGCTGCAGCGTTGCCAGCGATGTCCACACTGAAAGTCATGATACCTTGATCACCTCAGGTGTATCGCGCGCGACGGCTGCGATCCCTTCCAGCTTTCGTGTTCCCGAACGCCGAGAGGGCAAAATCAACACAGCTTCCGCCAACAAGCAAAGGAGCATGGCAAACAAGAAGACCCGCCAGAACTCGCCTTGCAATTGATCGCTCGCGCTCCTGCTTTCTTGAAACATCTGAAATGACAGCTGGCTGAGCAAACGCTGAGCTGCCTCCAATTCCAAAACCTCCGGGTCATCTTCGTGCGCCGGCCGGTTGACCGCCAGCAAACGTTCGCCCGACCGATAAACACCCGCGTGGATTCGCGCATCCTTGGGACCTGCCGAATCGACCGGCGCCCAGCGCGAACTCGCATCATTCGTTGTAATTTCGCCCACCGACACCGACGCAGCCGGTTGCAAACGGCGGCTTCCCGCTTGCAACAGCCGTTGGATCATGGGCACCAAAACCGGACCTTCGCTTAGATTCGACCACTCTTGGACCGGCAGCGTTGCGCAAAAGAAAACTTCACCGCGGCCTATCGACTGGCGCGCCAGAAACGGCGTGCCATCGTCAAACCCAGCCAGCACGTTTTTTGCCCCGCCGATCAATTGCCGCCGTTGAAACGCGATTTGGCCCACAGGCAAACTCAAACCTTCATCAGTGCGCGCGAGCGGCCCCTGTTCCTGATCCCATCGCACAATCCGGCAACCGCGTTCCCCGGCCGCCGATTGGACTTCGCCCCAACTGAATCCAGCAAATTGCTGGGCATCAATCCGGCCGAAAGGGAAGAAGATCGCAACGCCTCCTTCTTCGACGAAGGTTCGCACACGCTCGGCCACGGCGCCGCTCGGCAACGCTTCCTGCCAGATTAATAATGTGCAATCGTCCCAACTGGTGGTCTGAAGTTCTGCTGGCGTAATCACTTGAGCCGGTCGCGGTGTATTGTTCGCTTGTGCAGTCGCCGCTAATTTCAAGTATCGGGCCTGAGCGGGATCGCTCGAGACGACGATAGCGCGCAACGCCGTCTCCGGCCCGTAGGCGAAATAAGTCGTATTATCGCGACGATTGGCATCGACCGGCAATTGAAAGCTTCCCCAGCCGCCCGACTTTTTGTCATCGATCCCAATCTTGTGCCGCCAGCGCAGCGCTTGCCCGTCCATGTTCAGTTCAACCTGCGAATGTGCGTTGTCCAAATTCACACCTAGGGGAATTGGCTCGGACGTCGTGACGTTTCGTTGCACATCGGCGACGGAGTGCAGCTCAGCCTGGCCCGATCGTTGGCGACGGCTGATCTCTTTCAAGGCAATCGACATGTTGGCTTCTTGATTTCGATCGAGAGCCAGCAATCGCACGCGAACCCGTTGCGGAAGCGAATTGAGTTGAGCGATGACTGTTTTCCAGCGTGTATCCTCAGGCAGCCAATTGCTGCTCTGCAAATCGGAGGCGATCCAAACCTCGGCGGTGCCTGCCTGATTCTCGACCAGCCAGGTGACAGCCGCTTGCATCATCGCGGGAATGTCCGCGGCCGTATCCGTCGCCGCGGCAAGCGAAAGTTCGGCCAAGCGGCCTGACTTTGAAATCTCCTGCGGTGCGCGAAAGGCATTTTCGATCAGAACGACATGACTGCTCTCTTCAAATTTTTGGGCCGCTTCGGAAAGCAATTTGATCGCTTGCTCACGTCCCGAGCTGGTCGTGCCGGCCAATTGCGTTTCCATGCTGGCAGAACGGTCCAGTAGGATAAGAATCACATCGGGCGCAGGCGAAAGTGCCCAACCGAGCCAACCGCCTGCCAGAGGCCGGGCCAGGAATAGCACCAATGTCAGCACGGCCAAAACGCGAAAGAGCAAAATCAGAAATTGCCGCAGTTTCGCGTGACTGATCGAACTGCGCGTGGCCGAAACCAGGAAGCGCATGGCTGCCCAGGGCTGCGGGCGATGGCGGAGCCGGTTGATCAGGTGAATGATGATCGGCACCAGGATCAACGGCAGTCCCCACAAAACAAAAGGCTGAAGAAATGTCACAGCCCCCTCTCCCTAACCCTCCCCATGAACCTGAAGGTAGGGCGCGTCACTCGGTGCGCGCCGGGCACAACCAAGAAACAAGCCCTTCGCGGCGCGCACGGAGTGACGCGCCCTACCTTCAGGTTCATGGTCCCAATGCGCGACAGAGTGTTTCGGAGAAGTCTCTCCCCATCCGATGGGGAGAGGGAACGACGCTTCGGCAAACAGGTCCGCATTAGGCAATTCTTTTCCCTCGCCCCATCGGATGGGGAGAGGGTTAGGGAGAGGGGTCTCTTCATTTCACACCGATGCCATCGCCGCATAGCGGGCCCGCTCGACCAGAAAGTCCGCCAGAACATCGGCATAATTCTGGTCCGTGGTGATCTGCCGATAATCCGCCTTGAACTCACGACATCCCGCTTTCAGCCGGGCCAGGAACATCTGCAATTGCTGCAAGTACTCCTCGCGGATGCTCGCTGGTTCGGTCACCAAACTGACCGAGCTTTCCAAATCGACGAAGCGGACCGGACGATCAAAATGAAAATCGAGTTCCATACGGTCCAACAGATGAAAGAGCGTCAGATCATGCTTTTGAAATCGCAGGTGTTGGAAGCAGTTCAGCAACGCATCTGGATCGGCGAAGAAATCCGACAGCACAATTACGAGCGCCCGTCGCCGGATTTTTTCCGCCAGATCATGCAAAGCGGCGACTAATCCGGTTTCGCCCCGGGGCTCGGCTTTTTCCAACGTTTCATAAATGAGCTGCAAATGCGCTGGATTTCGCCGCGGCGGAATGTCGAACACATTCTTTTCGCCGACACATAATAGCCCGGCGGCATCGCCTTGATGGACGATCAAATAGGCCAGCGTCGCGATCAACCGTCGCGCGTAGTCAAGCTTCGACCCATGCTTGCCGACGAACCGCATCGACGCGCTGCAATCTAGAACGAAACAACAACGAAGGTTCGTCTCGGCTTCGAACTCCTTCATGTAAAATCGATCCGTCCGGCCAAACACCCTCCAATCGAGGCGCCGAATGTCATCCCCCGGCACGTAATTTCGATACTCGGCAAATTCGACACTCGAACCACGGTGCGGGCTTTGGTGCTGGCCGGAAACGTTTCCTTCCATGGGAAACCGCGCGAGTAATGGCTGGGCCATCAATCGCGCCAGAACTTTCGAGTCCAGGAATTGTGCGCCTCGTTCAGCCACGGCGTGTCTCCGCTTGAACCTCCTCAACGAGCTTCTCCACGATGAAGGTGCTCGTGATGCCCTCGGATTGGGCCTGGAAATTGGTCAGGATACGGTGGGTCAAGACCGGTTGAGCAACCGCTTCGAGGTCTTCCATGCGCGCCAGATAACTCCCCTGCAACACTGCATGAGCCTTGGCCCCACGAATCAAATATTGCACGGCGCGCGGACCGGCCCCCCACGTCACCCATTTCTTGATCCATTCGGGCGCTTCATCCGAACGTGGCCGCGTTCTGCGCACCAAATCGACCGCCGTGTCGTAAATATGATCGGGCACGGGAACGCGTTGCACGACTTCCTGAAAACGCATTACCTCATCGCCATTGATCAACTTCTGCAACGGCGCCGGAGGTGCTCCCGTTGTTTCGCGCGCGATTCGGCGTTCCTCGGTTTGGTCTGGATAATCGACGTGAATGAAAAACATGAAGCGGTCCAGTTGCGCTTCCGGCAAGGCATACGTGCCTTCCTGTTCGATTGGATTCTGCGTGGCCAGCACGAAGAACGGCGCGGGCAACGAAAAATAACGGCCGGCGACCGTGACACGATGTTCCTGCATCGCCTCGAGCAGCGCCGATTGCGTCTTCGGCGGCGTGCGATTGATTTCATCCGCCAGAACGATGTTGGCGAAGACAGGTCCCTTGACGAAGACGAATTCGCGGCGGCCCGGCTGATTCGTTTCTTGAAGGATGTCTGTGCCCGTAATATCCGAAGGCATTAGGTCGGGCGTAAATTGCACGCGATTGAACTGAAGAGACATTACTTGCGCCAGCGAATTGACAATGGTCGTCTTCGCCAACCCCGGAACGCCCATCAGCAGAGCGTGGCCGCGCGCCAGGATGCAGATGAGCATCTGTTCGATGACGTCGGTTTGGCCAATGATGACTTTGGCCAGTTCGGCGCGCATCTTTTGATAAATGCTCCGCAATTCGTCAGTTGCCGCGACATCACCCGCAGAGGATGGTGAAATAGCGGGAGTGGTTCCGGTCTTGTCTTTGGCGGCTTGCGCCGTTTTCTCGCTCATATTCAAGTTGATTTGCGCCATAGTGAAGGCGACCCCGACGAATCAGGTCAATAACAGAGTTCAAAGCTAATCGAAAACGAAGCTAAAGCAATGGGGCAATGAGGTTCTTGAGGTTCTGAGCACGTAATGCTTTATGAAACTCTGCGATACACCACAACGTGCCGGAGCCACAACCAAACCGGAGCGCGGACATTCTTGTGCGCACAACGTTCGAATACTGGGCAAATCTTGAAGGTTCGAACGCGCCTTTTTCATTTCAAATTGCTGCGAGCAAGAATGTCCGCGCTCCCGAGAAATCGTGTCAAACTGCGCGTCACACCGCGTTCGGAATTATCCAGGGTGACCGATAGCTCGCGCGTTTCAGAAATTGGTTCGCCTCAGGCTTTTCGGGAAACGACTCCGTTTTCGCATCGAAGAGCAGTTTCGTATTTCCAGCGCGCCACGCGGCATTCGCCAAATGGCAGAGGAGGACGGATTGATGTCCCTGTTCCACGTCCGCATTAGGCAGCGCGCCAGAACGGATGCACTTAATGAAGTTTTCGATGTGCGGATGATCCCCTTGCCGCCCGAAAGCTTGGTCGATCAATTTGTCGTCCGCATCGAACACCTGCCAGCCATCGCCGTGACGCCCCAAATACATGCAGGCTTTCGTGCCGAGGATTTCGATCTTGGTGGCGTTGAATTGCCAATCCGAGAATATATCGTCGTCTCGAAGGTGGCCCGGAGTTTTCTTCATGTACGGCGACCAAAGCGAGCCCTGAAAAAGCAATGTGAACTTGTCATACTCATAGGTGGCGTACTGTGTATCGGGCGTGTCACGTCCGTCGCGCAACGCAACGATGCCGCCGGTATGAGTCACACTCTTGGGCGGCGGTGGATCGCCCATGACGAAACGGGCGAGATCGATCTGATGAACGGCATCGCCTGGAATCGGGCCGCAACTGTATTCGGCCATGTTGAGCCAGTACCGTCCGCTGTTGTAAGGTAACTTGGCGGCCGGTCCGCACCACATGTCGTAGTCCAAGCCGTCGGGGATTGGCTGTTCGGGGCCGGCCTTCTGCATCGGATGCTGCATCATGTTGTAGACCCGAACCAAGTGGATGTCGCCCAATTTGCCGGACTGAATGAATTCGCGGGCGGCCCGATTGTACGCGGCGCTTCGGCTCTGCATGCCGACGGTCACGACGCGCTTGTACTTGCGCGCGGCTTCGACCATCTTCCAACCCTCCCATAAATTGTGCGCCAGCGGTTTTTCGACGTACACATGTTTACCAGCTTGGCAGGCAAGAATGCTCCCCAGCGCATGCCAATGATCGGGCGTCGCGTTAATGATCGCGTCCACTGAGCGATCCTCAAGCATGCGCCGAAAATTTTGCACGAACCTGACGGGCTTGCCTTGCGTCTCCTCGACAACTTTCCGTGCATAAGGAAAGCGCCGCGAATCAGCATCACAGAGGTAAGCGATTTCGACATCTTTGCGCTTGGCAAACATGCCGGCCAAAGCGGTGCCGCGCCCGCCAATGCCCATTACTCCGACGACGATCTTTTCGTTAGCAGACGCGGCCTTGGAACTGCTGCCGAGCATGGCCAATGCTGTTGCGGCGCCAGCCGATTGTTTCACAAACTCACGGCGGTTCAATGTCTTCATGGGTTTGATCCTTTCGTTTTCACTGATTCATGACGCACAGATTTCGGTAAATCAAGCGAAGGTTCGGAATACGCAGCCGACAAACTTTTGTCGCATATGGGACAAAAGTTTGCTCGCATCGAGGCGCGCTCTTTGGCTAAATTTTCGACCAGATGCAGCCGAGGACTGAAGAATTCTTGAACTTCCTTCTTTGGAACGCGGAAAGGCTGTTGCATCGGACGTTTCGCAACCTGACGGATTCCTACAGCGACGGGACGATTGCATGCGCTGGGGGGACGGGACCCGGAAGCTCGTTGGTTTCGATCGTGGGATGGGCGATGGCGGCTCGTGTTGTTTGACATTCCAATAACAAGAAACTCCGACCGCACTCGATTGCGGCGCTATCTTCGAAACAGCAGATTTGGTTGTCTTCAAAACAGCGTCTGGATCACGCCTGACCCCTTGGAGAAGGAACGGGATATCCTCTCCGGAGGTGGCATCAACGTGGAATCCTTGATTCTTCTGGAAGCGCGGCCGTGCGCGGGTGAATCGGATGCCGAGATCGTTGCCGGCGCTTGGAATTTCGACCAAATCAATCGTTGTTATTCGCGCCATCTGAAAGTGCTCGAGGAACGTCCCGATGAGTTGCTGGAGAACGAGACTGTTGCCAAGGCATTCCTGCGATGGTCAAACGCAGAACGGGAAGCTTGGATCGAAGCAGTCACGTCGGACCCGCTTCTTCCAAACAAGATTCTCCCGAAGGACTATCTTGGAAAACGCGCTTGGCAGCGCCGCATCGAAGTTTTGGAGGAAGCCGGCCGACAATTGCGGACATTCCGGCAGCAAACAACCTTTTGTCTCATATGGAACAAAACTTTGTCGAATACGTCAAACGCGGCGACAGCAGGCATCGTTGCTTGATATCGACCAGGTCATAAAGGAGTATGGTCGCACTAATGAGTTTGGCCGATGCGTTTAGATCATTTTCTTCCAATCCTCACACGACGCAAGGGTCGTGAAGCCCGGCCAGCGCGGTGGCTGTTCCAGGTCGTCTCAAGGCTTGTTCCGTCGTGCTGGCTTTCCAATCCGCAGACACGTCAAGCGGGTCTTGCGCGGCGGTGGCTGAAGTGGATTGGCCCCACGTGGCTTTCTTCACCGGTCCGACGCGGTGTGCAGGGAACATGTCTTATTCTGTTTCTCTGGTTCTTCTTTTATTCCTGCTGGCCGTACCGCGCGCAGCCGGCGCCAGTTTGGAAAGGGTGGGTGCCCGAAGAGGTTGACGCGGAAACTGGCCGCATCCGCATGGTCTCTGAAGAGCAAGCGCTGGCTTCGCTCTCAGAAAATGGGCGCGTTTATGTTTTTGATGACGCGCACCCTGGTGAGAAGCCGGGTTACTTAGGCGCGTTCATCATTCAACGGATCGCCCAGGACGCCCAGAAATCCGCGACCGAAGGCGATGTGGCAACACGATCATTGAATCGCGAACGCTCCGCGGCGAAAATAGTCGCGCTGCATCTGCGGCCGGAACAGGCTATCTCACCCGAATCATTGGAGAAGTTATCGGTCAGCACAGGTCCGTGGTCGATAACGACGCGGCCGCCGGGCCAATGGCCTTCACATTACGCCGATGACTTTGCGCGACAGGACCGCGTGCCGGTAGAAACGTTTCTGCTGATCGATCCACTAGTGGGCATTTCCACAGCGCTGGCGGCGAAAACATGGATGTGGTCGCTCTGGGGAGCTGCGATCATTCTGACCCTGTGCGTGCTGATTCCGCGTGGTTTTTGCGGTTATCTTTGTCCGTTGGGAACGGTGATCGATCTGTTTGATTGGGCCATCGCTGGGCGAGTAAAGCGATTCCGTGTCTCAGATCAAGGATGGTGGGTTCACATCAAGTATTATTTGCTCTTTGGCGTTTTGGTCGCTGCGTTGGGCGGCGTTCTCATTTCGGGATTTGTCTCCGCGATTCCTGTGCTGACACGCGGTTTGCTCTTTTTACTTGCGCCGTTGCAACTCGGATTTATGCGAGGCTGGCATCAGGTTCCTCCGATTGATTTCGGCCAGATCATTTCCATCGCGTTGTTCTTCGGCGTGCTTGGTTTGGGGTTCTTCCGTCCGCGCTTCTGGTGCAAATATGTCTGTCCGAGCGGCGCCGCGTTCTCATTGGGAAATCTCTTTCGCATCAGCGAACGCAAGGTGGAGGACACCTGCATTCATTGCAACAAGTGCGTCGAGATTTGTCCATTCGATGCCATCAAGCCGGATTTCACCACACGCACAACGGATTGCACACTCTGCCAGACTTGCGGCGGCGTTTGTCCGACGCATGCGATCAAGTTTGTGGAACGAAGCAATCGGGTCGCGCTGAAAGTCGAGAATGATCCGCCCACTCATGAACATTCTCTATCGAATGATGTTCGCTGGCTGCTGTCGCTAAACCCGAAATCCGAAATCCGAAATCCGAAACCCAACTTCCTGCGTCGGCTGCTCCCGAACATTCAATTGAACTCCGGCGCGGAACCTCGCTGGCTGCGTTCGTTCGCACAGACCTCGATTGGACGCCGGAGTTTTGTGGCGAGCGGCCTTAGTTTGCTGGCGGGATTGATGGGGGGGCTTGGCG
Organism: Verrucomicrobiota bacterium; assembly: GCA_016871515.1. Classification (GTDB taxonomy): domain Bacteria; phylum Verrucomicrobiota; class Verrucomicrobiia; order Limisphaerales; family SIBE01; genus SIBE01. The sequence continues at coordinate 105,358 of VHDE01000003.1, read as the reverse complement.
CGTCGTTCGCGGTGAAAACCTTCGGGGCGAATCTGAAGGCCCCGAAGCAATGGCGGCCGGTCCGTCCGCCGGGCAGCGTGCCGGAACAGCAGTTTTTGGAATTGTGCATCCGCTGCGGTGAATGCTTCAAGGTTTGTCCGAATAACGTTTTGCAACCTCTCGGTTTTCGGCAGGGACTGGAAGGGCTCTGGACGCCGCATGTCGCAGCCGATTGGGCCGGTTGCGAACCGAGCTGCAACGCGTGCGGTTCGGCCTGTCCGACGGGGGCCATTCGCGCCCTACCGCTGGACGAGAAAAGGGTGGCCCGCATGGGCCTGGCGTTGGTCAACGAAGAGACTTGCCTGCCCTTGGCTGGCAAAGAGGCTTGTCAACTTTGCGTTGATGAGTGCGCAGCGGCCGGGTACGACGCCATCGAGTTTGTCCGGGTCCACACGAAAACGGACGCCGCGGGCAAACCGGTCGATGGCACGGGATTTCTTGCGCCCAAAGTTCAACCCGACAAATGCGTCGGCTGTGGTCTTTGCCAAACCCGTTGTTTCAGCATCAACGTCAAAACGAAAAAGTTGCTCCAAACATCCGCAATCATCATCGAGGCCGGCGACGGCAAGGAAGACCGCATTGCGAGCGGGTCTTACTGGAACTTGAGAGTGAAATCAATCAAAGGCAAACACGCACAGCCGAGCGAATCGAGCTCGAGCGGAACACAGTCGTACTTGCCCGAGTTTTTGGAACGAAGCCCTGGTCCGCCGCAGAAATAACATAACCGGCCGGTTCCGGCTATGGCTTGGCTACGGACTATTGGGATTATTGTTGGGCATCCAGAAACGAGAGGATCGTCCGGCAGTATCGAAGGTTTTCTTGTCGTACATCTCCATGTGAAGATCGGCGAACATGATGTTGCCGCGCTTCTTGTGGCGGTAGGCGAGCGATGTTACGCCCCCAGGGCCAGCGACCCCGGAATAGTCCTGGGGTTCGAGAGTCGGTTCGAGAAACAAAACCGTCTTGGACGGCTCGATGAACGAAGACAATTTGCTCACGTGGCAGAGCGAGCAATTCATCGCATAGCTGTAATCGCGACGAATCGGAGTTCTGGGGGAAACGGCCCCTCGCGTTCCTTGAATGCGGCGGCGCGCCAATTCCAAGCTGTCGGTCGGACAGAGGTAAACCGGCTTGGCCTTCAGATACCGATAGAGCCAGCCTGTCGTTAAGTCGAATTGTTTTGTGAAAAGCCACTTGTGGAAGCGCGGAATGCGTCCGTCATAATCGGTCGAGTACATCGAGACGGCGAGCATGAGTTGCCGAAAGTTGCTTTTGCAAATCATCGTGCGTGACGATTCCTTCGCTTTGGCAATCGCTGGAAGAAGCAAGCTCGAAATGATGGCGATGATCGCTATGACGACCAACAACTCGATCAAGGTGAAAGCTGCGCGTAATCGGGATCCGAGGCTGCCATGCCGCACTGCGTCGTGTGCTTGCATAAGAAGTGGTTGAGGCTGGAGGATAGGCGGGCGCCGCGCTAAAGCAACTGAATTCGCTTGTTGCGAAAACGCCTGCTTCGATTACCTTGCCGGACCTCTGTGATCAATGGATTTTCACAGGAGCCAGCATTGCGTTGGGGAGAGCGGACATTTTGGTTGGAGCGCGGGCCGCCGAGTCCGCGCGTCAGACAAGACAACTGAACAAGGTGAAAAAATGCGCGGACTCGGCGGTTCGCGCTCCGTACTGAGAATTGCTGCCTGGCGTGAATAAGAGTTTCAGATAGCGTGTCATATCTGATATATTATTGACGAACCGTTTTCGTCAACTTGCGCAGCAGGTCGGTGAATAGAAGCATGAACATGAATAGGATTTCGGCCATGACGATTCCCGGCTTGCGGGACGCGCGAACATTTTCATCGGCGCTTGGCTTCGCGTTCCTTTTGGTTTTAGGTGGCTGCGCAAAAGAAGAGATTCGCGTTTATACAACTCCGAAACAAACAAATGCGCCTTCGATGGCCAAAGCTGAAGCCGATGGCCCCGAGCTGCCGCACGCGAATTGGAATGTTCCTAAAGGTTGGATCGAAAAGCCGGCCAGCGGCATGCGCGTTGGAAGTTTTTCAATCAGAGGGCCCGACGGCCAGGAAGCGGATGTCTCGATAATTCCTCTGGGCGGCCGTGCGGGGAGCGAACTGGAGAACATTAACCGGTGGCGCGGCCAGATTGGGTTGGAGCCTGTTCCCGCCGAACAACTGAGTGCTCTGACACAGGATGTGGCGGTTGGCGAGGCTCGCGGTTCGCTTGTGGACATGGCGGGGACTGATGCCCAAACGAAAAAACCAACGCGCGTTATTGGAGCTATCCTGCCCACAAAGGAGGCCACTTGGTTTTTTAAGATGACCGGCGCCGATGCTTTGGTTGCGGAACAGAAACCCGTCTTCACAGAATTCCTCAAATCGGTGCACTTCGACACGGCCGAATCTCACGCCCATGCCCACGCAACCGCTGAACCGAAAACTGCCTCTGCGAGCGACGCTGCACCATCCGGTAATGCGTCGAACGAGCCAATTTGGGAAGTGCCCTCTGGCTGGACGGCGCAGCCGCCTACCAGCATGCTTTTGGCGCGCTTCGCAATCACTGGACTGCAGGCCGCCAAAGCAGAAGTAACCGTCAGCTCATTTCCCGGCGACGTGGGAGGCTTGCTGGCCAACGTCAACCGCTGGCGAGGCCAGCTTAACCTTGGGCCAATCACCGAGAGCGAACTCGGCAAGCTGACCAGCCCAATCGACCTCGGCGGCACAAAAGCAACACTCGTCGAACTGGAACCGAAAGAGAAAGGCGCTGGCGCAAAGCGTCTGATTGTCGCTGTGGTCCCTCGCAATGGCAGCACATGGTTCTTCAAATTAATGGGGGACGATGCTTTGGTGGTCCAGGAAAAGGCTGCGTTGTTGAAATTCGTTCAATCTGTGCGTTATCCCAATGCTTAATCGACTCATCAATTTTGTAACGTCGCTGCGTCTCACGGTTGCGTGCCTGGCGATGGCCATCGTTCTGGTCTTCGTTGGGACACTCGCGCAAGTCAACCTCGGGCTGTATGTGACGCAGGAGAAGTATTTTCGCAGCCTGCTCGTGTTTTGGACGCCGAGCGGATCGGACTGGAGAATTCCCGTCTGGCCGGGAGGTTACCTGTTGGGTTGGGTGCTGCTCGTGAACCTCATCGCCGCGCACATCAAGCGATTCAAGTTTACCTGGAGGAAGTCCGGCATTTTTTTGACGCATGTGGGTCTTATTCTCCTGCTGGCGGGGCAATTCCTGACCGAAGTGTTCCAGGTGGAGAGTTTCATGCGGCTGGAGGAGAACGGGGAGGCGAGAAATTACAGCGAAGACGCTCGCAAGAATGAAATCGCCATCGTCGATGTCACTCATCCGAATCATGATACGGTGGTCGCCATTCCTGAAGCCATGCTTGCGGCACAAAACGAGATTCGGCATCCCCACTTGCCATTCACTTTGCGGACGAAGGAGTACGTCCCCAATTCTTTTCCCAGTGGACCGATGGATACCAATAGCAGCCCGCGGAGGTTGAAAGCCACGCAGGGAGTTGGACAGCGCCTGGCTTTTGATGAAGTGGCGATCACGGCGAAAATGGACGATGAAAACAAGCCTGCCGCGGTCGTTGAAGTTGTGAGCGATCAAGGCAGCCTGGGGGATTGGGTTGTGACGACGTGGCTGACGAAGTACCGTCTGGAAAGAAGTCTGCCGGAATTAAGGACTCTCTTGCAATCGCCGCAGCAATTCGCCTTCAACGGTCGGACTTACCAGATCGCGTTGCGGCCCATTCGATATTACAAACCCTACAGCATTCAATTGCTCGATTTCACTCACGCGAAGTACCGAGGAACCACTGTCCCGAAGGATTACTCCAGCCGCATTTATCTGAACAATCCGGAAGCCAAAGAGACGCGTGAAGTTAAGATTTACATGAACAATCCGCTGCGTTACGGCGGAGAAACCTATTATCAGGCGAGTTTCGAACCGGGAGATACGGTTTCGGTTCTTCAAGTCGTTCGCAACCCCGCCTGGCTGACGCCGTATTTTTCGTGCACGCTTGTCGGACTCGGCCTGATCGTTCAATTCACGATGCACCTGGTTGCGTTTCTTAAAAAAGCAACGCAGAAGATCAGATCGAAAACGGTTCCTTCCGGGAAGCGGGCTGATCTGGCGGCTGGGCGCGGTGACTTGGAACCGGCTGGAGCTGCTGCCGGAGCAACTGGGAGCGCGAAGACATTCCGGACTTCACCAAAACGGAGGAATTCATGAAGAAATGGCTGCCTTGGATTGTCACCGGTGGTTTTGCGGTGTGGCTTTTGTCGACCTTGCGACCACCTCCCGAAGCAACGGATTTTCATGTTAATGAGTTTGGCCGGCTGCCCGTGCTGTTGAACGGACGGATTCAGCCGTTTGATTCCGTGGCCCGCAATACTTTGCTTTCGATTCACGGAACGCAAACCGTGCGGCCACCCAAAGAGGATTCATCCAAAAAGGTTCTGAGCGCGACGGAATGGCTGCTTGAAGTCATGACAAAACCGGAAGACGCCGACCGGCGCAAAATCTTTCGTGTCGAGAACATCGATCTGCGGAATTTGCTGGGAGCGCGCGAAGGGCGGCTCGGACAAATGGCGCTGACTGACTTCGACGAGGAGAAGCTCATGAAGCTTGAGACCGACGCGCAAAAGATTGCAGAAAAGGCCGCCCAGCAACGGACTGGCTACGAGAGGGATTTGCTTCATCTCGTGGAGAGCTTGATGCTCTATCATCGGGTCAAGTCGAGCCTGCGCCTGTCCGATTCGGCGCCTTTTCTCGCCAGCATCGGGAAACAACTCGGAGAAAAAGCCGTGTCACGAATGGGCGCGGAAGGGTCAGACCCGTTTCTCCGTGAACTGGAACTCTTTCGGAAATCCTTCGCGCCGGGTTTCGAGGCTTTGCGGCAGTACGAAGCTGGCGGAGAGTACAACAAAGAAGACCTCGGTCTTTTCTCCACTTTGTTCCATCGGTATCAATCGCTCGCGAATCGAGCTTATCCATTGATCGTTCCCCCCGTGCATCCCGATCACTCGCGGGACGCTTGGAGCAATATTGGCACTTCGCTGATGGAATCGCTTCGCAGCGGTGAAATCCATCCCGCGATCAATCATTTCGCGGTGATGGCTTCGGCTTATCGCGACGGCCGGGCGGCTGATTTTAACCGCGCTGTGGCGGAGCATAAGCAGTGGCTGGCGAGCCAAGGCCTTGGCCTGGAGGTCAAGAAGGGCTGGGAGGAAGCCCTGTTCAATCGGCTGGAGCCATTTTACAAAAGCCAGGTCATTTACGTCGTGGCGCTGCTTTTAGGCTGCGCGTTCTGGTTGAACTTCTCGGAACCGATGCGACGTTCCGGGTACTTGCTGCTTTGGCTTGCCTTTATCATTCACACCGGCGGCCTGCTGTTTCGGATGTTCCATGAAGGACGCCCGCCGGTGACGAACCTTTATTCGTCGGCCGTCTTTGTCGGATGGGGCGCCGTTGTGCTCGGAATCTTTCTGGAACGAATCTTCCGGGATGGCATCGGCATCGTCACCGCCTCGTCGGTCGGTTTCATCACGTTGATCATCGCCCATCATCTGTCGCTCGGCGGCGACACGATGCAAATGTTGCAAGCGGTGCTCGACACGAATATCTGGCTCGCGACTCACGTCGTCATCATCAACATCGGTTATTCTGCGACGTTCCTGGCGGGAGCGCTCGCCATTATCTTTATTGTGCGCGGCTTGTTTACGCGGTCACTCACTCCGCATGTTTCGAAAGGTCTCACACGAATGGTTTATGGAACGATCTGTTTCGCGACGTTATTCACGTTCGTCGGGACAATTCTCGGCGGCATTTGGGCGGATCAATCGTGGGGCCGGTTCTGGGGTTGGGACCCGAAAGAGAATGGCGCACTGCTGATTGTGCTGGTGAATGCGTTGATCTTGCACGCGCGTTGGGGAGGGATGATTCGCGAACGCGGGCTCATGGCGTTGTCCGTGTTCGGAAATATTGTGACCGTCTGGTCGTGGTTCGGAACGAACATGCTGGGAGTGGGTTTGCATTCCTACGGTTTCATGGAAAAGGGATTCAAATGGCTCCTGGCGTTCGTGATTAGTCAGGTGATTGTGATGGCGCTGGCGATGGTGCCGTTGTCTTATTGGGCGAGTTTCCGCAACACGAAGAATCTGCCGGAAGATTCGGGACCAACAGGTCAGCCGGTTGCGGCCAGCGCGTGAAATGCGCCAACTGCTGCTGGCTTAAGTATCGGCTTTGAATTGAATCAAGCCGCGTCAGGGCGTGAGGGTGAATGCTCAACATGCTGGAGTCTAAGAAAAGGCAGGATCTCTCTATGAAACGAATGGTCTCCATCGCGTGAACCGCGATGAACGTCCTATCAGGCCGGCAGATTTACAGCGAAACGCACCGCAGCCCAAATCCTGCATCAGAACTCTGAACCGCGTTGTAATTCCTTTTGACGCCCCCTTGCTGTTCACTTAGCGTTATAGCGGACTTTTTCCAAGAGATCATGATTGGGTTTATCGTTAAGAAAATACTCGGCTCGAAGAACGACCGAGAGGTGCGGAAGTTGCGCCCGTTGGTCAACAAGATCAACGAAATCGAAGCTTCCCTTCAATCGTTGCCGGACGACGCGTTGCGTCAGAAGACGGCGGATTGGAAGGCTCAGCTCGCTTCGCTGCAAGAGAAACAGAACGCGGAGCTCGATGAATTGAAGGATCGGGAGAGCGTCGGGCAGCGGCAGGAAATGACCAAACGCCACCAGCAGGAATTGGCGAGCGCGCTTAATGAAATCCTTCCCGAAGCATTCGCCGTCGTGAAGAACGCCTGCCGCCGTTTGATGGGACAGGAAATTACCGTGCGCGGTCATCCGTTGAAGTGGGACATGATTCCATTTGATGTGCAGTTGATTGGCGGCGCTGCGCTGCATAGCGGGAAGATCGCTGAAATGGCGACTGGCGAAGGTAAAACTTTGGTCGCCACGTTGCCCGTTTATCTCAACGCCTTGACGGGACGCGGCGTTCACGTCGTGACCGTCAACGATTACTTGGCCGCGCGTGACAGCGAGTGGATGGGCGCGGTGTACAAATTCCTCGGTTTGACCGTAGGTTGCATTCTGCACGACCAACCTCCCTCCGTGCGTCGCGAACAGTACTATTGCGATATTACGTACGGCACGAATGCGGAATTCGGGTTCGACTATCTGCGCGACAACGGCATGGCCAGTCGCAAAGAGGAGCAAGTGCAGCGCGGCCATTACTTCGCGATCGTCGATGAAGTGGACTCAATCTTGATCGATGAGGCCCGCACGCCATTGATCATCAGCGGCCCCGCCGTGATCAATGTTGATAACAAATATGATCAATTCAAACCGGCGGTTGAATCGCTGGTCTTCGCCCAACAGAAACTGTGCAATCGATTTCTTTCTGAGGCCGAAGAGTTGATCAAGAAGTTGCATCCGTCTGACGGCTCGAACGCATCGAACCCGGAAGAACTCGAACGGCAGATCGGGTTGTTGCTTTATCGGGTCAAGTCAGGCAATCCAAAATCTGAAGGCTTGCTGAAACTTTTGGAAGACGCCGAAAACCATCGGCTCATGCACAAGGCGGAGATGGAATTGCACGCCGATCAATCCAAGAAAATGCTCTACGAACAAAAGGAAGAGCTTTTCTTTGCGATGGATGAGAAAACGCACGATGCGGACCTTACGGAAAAGGGACGCACCTTCCTGAGTCCGAAAGATCCGGATGCGTTCGTGCTTCCCGACCTAACGACTCAATTCCATGAAGTGGATGCAGGCCCCGAAGCGGACGTTCGGAAACGAATGGAGATCAAGGCCAAGTTGCAAGCGGTCTTCGAAAGCCGCGCCCAAGCCATCCATTCCATCTCTCAATTGCTGAAGGCTTACTGTCTCTATCAGAAAGACGTGCAGTACGTCGTTCAGGAAAACAAGGTCATCATTGTGGACGAAAACACCGGGCGTCTGATGACGGGCCGGCGTTGGAGTGATGGTTTGCATCAAGCGGTCGAGGCCAAGGAAGGCGTCGAGATCGAGCGCGAGACGCAAACCTTGGCGACAATCACGATTCAAAATTACTTCCGCATGTATCAAAAACTCGCCGGCATGACCGGCACTGCGGAAACCGAGGCGGGCGAGTTTTTCGATATCTACAAACTGGGTGTGCTCGTTATTCCCACCAATCGCCCGGTCGCACGCAAAGACAAACACGACACGGTCTATAAAACGCGCCGCGAAAAATTCGACGCGGTCCTGCGAGAGATAACCGAGATTCATCAGCAGGGCCGGCCAATTCTCGTCGGCACCATTTCCGTTGAAATCAGCGAGCACCTTTCGCGCATGCTCAAGAAGGCTGGAATCATCCACTCTGTCCTCAACGCGAAGTATCATCAGCAAGAAGCTGAGATCGTCGCTCGCGCGGGACAGCGCGGCGTGGTCACGATTGCGACCAACATGGCCGGTCGCGGCACCGACATCAAACTCGGAGCGGGCATTCCGGATTTAGGCGGTTTGCATGTCATCGGAACCGAACGTCATGAAGCGCGGCGCATCGACCGCCAATTACGAGGCCGTTGTGCTCGCCAAGGTGATCCGGGATCATCGCACTTTTTCATTTCACTCGAGGACGATTTGATGCGTCTCTTCGGGTCCGACCGCATCGTGAAAGTGATGGAACGGGTGGGGCTGGAGGAAGGCCAGGAACTGGAGCACCCGTTGCTGAATCGCTCGATCGAGACTGCGCAAAAGCGCGTCGAGCAGCACAATTTCCAAATTCGGAAACGGACGCTCGAGTATGACGACGTGATGAACAAACAGCGCGAAGTCATCTACGGATTTCGCAATGAGATCATTCACGCGGATGACGTGCAGGACCGGCTGATGGATGTCATGGAAGAGGTCGTCGTTCAAAAAGTCGCGCAGTTCACCTCTTCCGATCAGAGCACCGAGGAATGGAATATTCGCGCGCTGGCGGATTGGGTGAACCTGAATTTTCCGCTTGGCATTCCGGAAGCTGACTTGCTGAAAGCCGCCAATGCCGGGAACGAAGAACCAATCGCGGGATCGCTGTTTGACGGCTTGAATGCAGCGCAATTCGCGCTTTGCCGGTTTCTGATCAAAACCGTCCGCGAAGCTTACGAATTAAAAGTCCGCTTCGAAGAAAACCCGGAGGCAGTCAAGGCCATCGAGCGTTACACTATCTTAAGCGCGATTGATAAGCTTTGGCAGGAGCATCTGTACGGGATGGATAGCTTGCGCAATAGCATAGGCTTGCGCGCTTATGGGCAACGCGATCCATTGATTGAGTACAAGGCGGAAGCTTTCAAGATGTTCGAAGAATTGATGGTCAATATTAAGACCGAGATTTGCCACAACATCTTCCGCAGCGCTTCGAGCTTGATGGCTTTCGACCAATTCCTGCGCAATTTGCCCCAACGGAACGTGCATCAAGAGACGAGCGCTTTTGGCCAGAGTCAAACTCAGACCAAAACCAAAGAGCCGCGAGGCAGTGATATGGTCAGCGAAGCTGCTGAAGCGATCTCGAAAGCCAAGCCGGTCCGGGCCGGCCCGAAAGTCGGGCGGAACGACCCTTGTCCCTGCGGCAGCGGCAAGAAGTACAAACAGTGTTGCGGGCGCAATGGTTGAGCCGAGAAACGGGTCCGGCAACACGGCCCACGTTGTCTTTGAGGGCGGCCTATCGAACACTCCCACGCGAAGGATCATCAGCCGACCACCAAACACCCAACAACCACCAACGAGCTGTTACGATCTGTTCAGATCTGTTCAAGCTGTTCAGAATTGAGCTTGCAATTTGCCGCGGCATCGCTTATCGAGCATCCTGAACCTGGTTAAAAACTAACAATTAAAGGAAGTCATCATATGAAAAAAATGTTATTAGGCCTGTCTGTCGCCGGCTTGTTCCTCGCGGCAGCAACCACCACCTTCGGCGCTGACAAGGAAATCAAGGGAGAAGCGCAATGCCCCAAATGCTCACTAAAAAAGGCGGACACGTGCGCTGAAGTCATCGTGGCTAAGGAAGACGGCAAAGAAGTCGTTTATCACGTCGTTAGGAATGACCTGGCGAAAAAAGACCTGCCCCACAAGCTAATCTGCACCGCCAAGAAAAAGGTGGAAGCTAAGGGCAGTATCAAGGAAGTGGAAGGCAAGAAAGAGCTCACGCTCAGTTCTATCAAGGTTATCGACGAGAAATAGTTCCGCGTCGCAGCTTTCGATCAGTTTCAAGCCCGTAGCGAGAGTGACAAGCTCTCCTGCGGGCTGAGTTGTTTTTGCATCAGTCTCCCATTTGCCGCTGGTGAAATCCCATTTGCACACCTCGCTGACGCTTCTCGTTACGGGCGCGGCTCTATTGCTCTATTCCAGCTCTAGCGGGTGCGCCACTGCGGGCGCATCGGCTTCGCAGAATGCTGCGCATGCCAACCCAACCGCCCGATGGTTGCGAACGGAACTCTACATGGCTGCGGTGGATTCCGAAGGTTGGCGCGATTTTCTGGCAATTAACGTCACTCCCGGATTTCCTGATGGATTTACCGTAGTCGATGCATACGGTCAGTAGCGAAACCGCCGCGGCGAAATTCAGGCCATTCCTAGTCGTGTTCTCGTTATTATTCACCCTCGAACCTCCGAAGCGGAATCCGCGATTCAAAGCATCCGCCAGGAGTTTAAAACTCGATTCAAACAGGAGTCTGTGCTGCGCGTTACGGCGCCATCTCAAGTGGCCTTTTGAAGCGGCCACCTGGATTCGACGGCATGCCCGAACTGGACTAAGTGCGAGATCAAGTGCGGGATTAAGTCGGTTGGAAATGTCCAAACTCCAGGGCAGAGTGAAACTCTGCGCTACGACATAGGCCCGTGTCTTTCGTGTTTTTCGTTTCGTGGTCACAACTGCGGTTTTGCGGTTTCTACGGTTAATTGACAGACGCACAGGCTTTCCGCAAAAATCCGCCTGAGTAACGCGGTCGGGGAGTCGTAATAACTTTGCGGTTAGGTAATCTATGAAAACGAATCAGCCCTTTTATCGACGCTGCGCTTTCACACTGATCGAACTCCTCGTTGTGATTGCGATTATTGCGATTCTAGCGGGAATGCTCTTGCCGGCGCTGGCCAAGGCCAAGGCCAAAGCGCAAACCACTTACTGCTTGAATAATCTCAAACAGATTGGCCTGGCCGTGGGGATGTACGCGAACGATGCCAGCGAAAGATTTCCACGCGCCAAAAACTGGGGGAAAGTTTGGGGCGACTCCTGGAAAGTCGGCGAGCGTTACCATTACGAATTGCTCGAACCGTACATCGGCAAAAACTACGGCACGAATCGCACGGCCACTGATGCCAGGACTAGGAATTCACCGCCGCCGCCGCACGTTTATGGTTGCCCCGTCGGTTTGCGGGGCAAGGATCCGCATTTGGGCGGTGATGGTTACCAGCGCTGGATTCGCGACAACGATTGGATCACTTACCCCTGGAATCACATTTTTCTGAAGAAGGACCAATCGACGTATGATTCGGACAAGCCAGTGAGCGGCCGGCCAACTTCAGCCGTGGCATCACCAACGACCGCCGTCCTGCTTTGGGAGATGCCCTACTGGACTCCGTCGTCATCGCCACACAATGGATCGATTCAATTGGTATTCGCCGACGGACATGCCGGACCGGAGAAGCGCCATCCAAAGGAAATCGATTGGTGGGTCTTCCACAGCCGCCGGGGCTGGGATGACAATGACCCCACAGGAATTGCTTTCAAGGGACGGTAGGGAACAGAAGGCCCGTGACCTCGGGACCCCTCGGGACCACAGCGTTCACGCTGCAGAAAGGTAAACTCATCGGGGGTTTCGCGAATATTCGAAACCAGTCGACCTGCGTACATTTCTGCAGCGTAAACGCTGCGGTCCTGGCAACCTCACGAGAGATGCATGTCTTGCAATTTTGCCGAAGAAACGGGATTCTGCGTTCATGAAAATCGCTCTTCTCTTTCAAGTTGGCGGATGGTTTTTGAAGTTCTGTTCACAGTCGGGTGCTAGGCGATTGGCCTTTTGCGCTTGGACTCTCCGCTTTATGTTGCCGGTCATGATGAACGCCGCTCCTGATTCTCAGACCAATAGCGCAAGCTCGAAAACGCAGCTGGCAACGTTCGGCGGCGGCTGTTTCTGGTGCACCGAAGCTGTCTTCGAAACATTCGACGGCGTCAAGTCGGTCGTTTCTGGGTATGCTGGAGGTGCAACTCCAAACCCGACCTATCGGGAAGTGTGTTCCGGCACGACGGGCCATGCCGAGGTGATCCAGATCGAATTTGACCCTGCTAAAATCTCTTACGAAAAGCTTTTGGACATTTTTTGGGAAGCTCACGACCCGACTACTTTGAATCGTCAAGGCGCCGATGAAGGGACTCAATATCGTTCTGTTATCTATTACCACGATGAAACACAGAAGAAGGCCGCCGAAAAATCTAAGGCGGCTGCCCAAGCACGTTTCAAGAACGCAATCGTCACCGAGATTGCGGCGCTCCCGAAGTTCTATCCCGCCGAAGCGTACCATCAGGATTATTTTCGCAGGAATCCCAATGCTCCGTACTGCGCTGTGGTCATCAGCCCTAAGCTGCAAAAACTGCAGAAGGCAAAGAAGCGTTAGTTCGGCAACGTGCATCTTCGCTTTGCTAACTTCGTTCTCGGACTTTTGGGTTCGCTTCTCGCCCTGTCGCTTTCGGGAGACGAAATCAAGATCGAGCGAATTTTCGGGCCGGAAACGCCGACCGGAAAGTACAAGCATCCCTCCTGCATCACTGAACTGCACAACGGCGACCTTTACGTGGTCTATTACGGCGGCGATGGCGAGTATGCGCAAGCGACGGCGGTTTTCGCGGCTCGTCTCAAGAAAGGTTCCAAACGTTGGACGCATCCGGAACCGATGGCCCGCAATCCGTTTTATTCGATGGGTAATCCTGTCATTTGGCAGGCGCCCGATAAACTGCTTTGGCTGTTCTTCGTCGTGCGGCCGGGTGAGACGTGGTCGACTTCGCGAATCATGGCCAAGGTTTCCCATGACCTGGGCAAGAATTGGTCGGACGCGTTTGGCATCGCTTGGCAAGAAGGCGCCATGGTTCGGGGTCGCCCCATAGTGTTAGACAATGGAGAATACCTCTTGCCCGTTTATCACGAGACGGGTCACGACACGGAATTCGTGCCGCCCGATACGACGTCGTTCTTCCTGCGCTTCGATGTCACAAAAAAGCGATGGATCGAATCGGCACATATCCGTTCTCGCCTTGGCAATCTTCAGCCTGCCGTGGTTCAGCTCTCTGGCGGCCATTTGCTGGCATTGTGCCGTCGTGGTGGAGATTACGAGCCGGGCAACGACGGTTTCGTTGTGCGCTCGGAATCGCGCGACGGTGGAAAAACCTGGAGCGAAGGCGTCGAGACGGAATTTCCAAATCCGAATGCCTCCGTGGAACTCATCAAGCTCCGCAACGGTCATCTCCTCTTCATTTTCAATGACAGCATGAACAAACGGACGCCGCTCACCGCCGCCATCTCGACTGATCTTGGGAAAACCTTTCCGCATCGGCGGAATCTCGCGGAGGGCGCTGGATCATTCGCTTACCCAACAGCGATACAAACCCAGGATGGGAAAATCCACGTCACCTTCACGTCCGACGAGCGCACCGTGATTCGCCGGGCGGTTTTTGAGGAGAGCGCGATTTTAAGACGGAATCAGTAGGACAGCGCGTCTCGCCTGCCCTGTGTTGGTGTACGCAACATGCAGGACAGGCGGGACGCCTATCCTGCGGCGCCGGTGATGAGGTGATTGTTATTGCGCCCGCACGCGGAAGAATCGCTGGTTCGAAGTAATCTCGTTCTTCACTTGAACGATCGTTTTGGTTGTAGCGGCGGGAAATGTCGTGATTGTTTGCCAGGCGCCGTCAAGCAATGAATGAATCACGCGATTCTAAAGCGTACGTTTGACCGGCTCAAAAGAAACCGAACCTTATTGCCGACGATGTTCACTTGCGACAGAAGCGGCGCCGAAACGCCCGAAACGATTTTGTGAATTTCCCCGGCGGAGGAATCGGCAATGTACAGTTCGCCCGCGGCATCTTCGCCGAACGAAGAAATGTTGCGGATTGGTTTGACCATGCCTGGATTGAGTTCCGCAGTTCGTTCCCGCAAGTCTGAGATCGCTGTTCCATTGAAAGAGAAACGGTTGCGGCTTGGTTGATGATTGAACTTACGCCCAACCCCGCCAGAACGGGCCAGGCCCAACGCCAAATTCGCAGTTCGCCATGCATGTTGAAACGTTCGACCGCACAGCGCGTTTGTCAATTCGCGGATTTAGGCCAGGCCAAGTGTTGATGCAGAAAGTCGAACGTTCCTTGACCGTTAATCGTGTGACCGCCGTTAAAGAATTCGATGTCCGTTCTCTCGCCCAGACCAAACTGGTCGTAAAACCAGCGAACCTTGGCATACTCATACGCGACCCACTCATCCGGCGCCACGAGGTCATGCTGTCCGCCTTCCACCATGAACGGACGTGGAAAAGTCAGATAGGCCATTTCGGCGTAATTGGCAACGTCTCCAGCCAGCGCAACATCTGATCGTGCTGCGCAATGATGAACGAGAACATCGACAGCTTGACGCCATTGGCCTTACGGCCAAGCCAGCGGTAGCGTTCTTCAATGCGGTAGAGATTATGGGGCGCGAATGTGATGAAACCGCGTTCGGCCAGACGCGCCGCAAAGTCGTTGTAAGCTTCCTTGTTCCCTTCAATCACATCCTGCGGCAAACCGTTGCGCCCATGCTGGCACACGACGAGCGGCCGTTTCTCGCCTGCCTTAACATCCTTCGGCACAAGCAAGACGCCCCAAGCAAACACATCTGGCAAAACGTCGAGCACGACTTCGTAACCGACCCACTTCTCTCGATCGTAGATTTTTCTCGAGCGTGAATTCGGCGGCAACAATGGATCATTTACCTTGCCCAATACTTCCTCCCAGAGATGCGCGCGGTACTTCAGCGCGGCTTCGACGAATTTCTCGGGCGCGTGCGTCGGATGGCGCAGACGCATATTCCAAGTCCGGATTCTCAATTCGGGCATTGCTTGGTTCAGGAAGAACTGGTCTCGGACGAGATCGGCGTTCCGGACGAGCGATTGCACGTGGTTCTCCAATTCCTTCACTTGCCGCTGTTGGCGGTCCCTGGCATCGACGGAAGTTCTGCGCTCGATCGGTCGATTGTTCGACATGGACATAGCCGAATTCAGACCGAGCAAGCCCGAGAATTCCTTCAGCGCCGAGCCAAACGTTCCGCTTTGACTGCTCACAAGGCGTTTGGGTTGGAAGTCGGCAGTCAACAAAGTGTCAATGCGCTTGAACTCGCTTTCAACTGAGGCAAACGCCGGCGTGGTCAATTTTCCTCCTGCTCCGGCGCCACGTTTTCCGGAACGCGGTGGTGGCGGGCCGTCCACCTTAGGAACATCACTGTATTCCACGACCAATCCTCCCGGCGCGATCAATGTCGCGATCTCAGCGTCGCCGAATTCGTGAAGAAGTCCCCAGACATTGCGATAGATCGGTTCCGTCCAGACGCGTTGACGCGAATCGAAATAGCCGCTGACGAAACAGGCGTCGATGCGCGTGTCGGCGGCCGCGGCATAGAAGGCAATCAAACCGCCTTCCGCGTAACCCGCGACGCCTACTTTTGCCTCCGCACCTTGGCGTGCTTTTATCCAGTCAACGGCGGCGAGGACCTTTTGCGCTTCGTAACCGATAATGTGCCGGCCCATTTGAAAGGCTTGGCGATAGATCCACTCACGGTGCGGCTGAGGCGTCATGAAGATTTCAGGATTGCCCGAAAAATCATCGGCGCGATTGCGCAACATAGGGACGATGACCTCGAACCCATTTTCGGCGAGGCCTCGCGCGAATTGCGAGTCAGCCGGAATGCCATCCGCTAAACCAGCAATCATTTCTGGCGTTTGGTCAGCGTCTGGAAGAGCGATGACGAAAGCCGCGGCTTTGGGCTTTGGCTCGAGCAAGAGGCCTTCGCCAGAAACGTCTTCCAAGACTGGCCATCGCACTTGAAAGACGCGGTAATTGTCCGTCTCAGCCACCAACGCTGGGCTGTTATCATCGCCCCATCGCTGCATCGCGACATTCGCTCGCGGATCGACGAGGCCTATCGCTTTGCGAAAACGCTCACGGTTCGGCGCGACGGATTTCTCGTACGCTTCACGAGAACTGAAATCGCGTTTCCAATGCTTTTGCCGCGCTTCAATCGATTGATCGATTTTCCGCTCGGCGAACTGATGCAATCCAGCGAGCATTTTGGCGGAGAGGTCTTCGTTCCAGGTGAGTGGTTGGGTATTCGGCAGCGTCGCCATCTCCGCGGCATTCGCGAGTGCGCAAGACGAGAGAACCAAAAGGCTCAGGCAGCAATTCAACAAGAGCATAGGTTTAGTTCCTGATGATTTTGTCTTTCATGATTTTGCCTCAAGATTCCGCTCCGGGCGTT
The DNA here is from genome assembly GCA_016871515.1 of Verrucomicrobiota bacterium. Lineage (GTDB taxonomy): Bacteria > Verrucomicrobiota > Verrucomicrobiia > Limisphaerales > SIBE01 > SIBE01. Next base: position 88,768 of record VHDE01000003.1, on the reverse strand, counting down.
TCGGGATAACTGCCTCGAGAGATGAACAATGTTGCGGGAGCTTCAGCAAACGAGACAAAATCATGAACTCTGAAGACTTGGTTCTTACGGCCTCGGCCACTTCAGATGCTTGTGCAGAAACTCGTAGGTTCGTTTGCCGTTGATCGTGTGCGGTCCGACAAACCATTCGATCTCGCAACGGTCGCCAATCCCGAGCTTCGCCGCATAGAGGAATTGCACCTTGCCGAACTCGTAGCCCACGGTTTCATCAGGCGCCACGCCGTCGAAATGCCCGCGTTCGACCATGAATGGCCGCGGTGCAATCAAGGCCGCCATCTCGGCATAATTAAATGTGCTGCCCAGGTCGAATTCAAAGATTTCATATTCACCCGTCCAAACGTAGCTGTACGGACTGCGCGACGAAGCATTCTTCCAAACCCATTCGTTGAAGTCCGCCGAACAGATCGATAGGCAATACTCGGGGACCAATCCTGGCACACGCATCGCCGTTTTGCCGCCGTAGCTGAGTCCATAAAAAGCAATCCGCGTGGGATCGACGTAAGGCAGCGTCTCCAGCCAATCGACAATTTGCTGGTGTTGCGGCGTGATGATGGAGAACAGAGTTTTCTTGAGCGGGTTGGCTTTGCGCTGCAGCGTCCGAAAACGGTCTCTAAAAATATAAAGGTTTTGCGGCGCAAACGTGATGAAGCCTCGCTCAGCCAGCTTTGCCGCGAAATCATGATAAGCGGCCTGATCGCCCGCGATCACGTCCTGCGGCCGGCCTTCCAAACCGTGCTGGCAAACCACGACCGGTCGTTTTTCTCCAGTTTTCAAATCCTTCGGCAGGAGCAGGACGCCGTAAGCGATCACGTCCGGAAAGACATCCAGCACAACCTCGTAACCCGTCCATTTCGGCATGTCATAGGCTTTGCGCGCGCGCGCATTTGGAGGCAACAGCTTTTCATCGAAGCGGCCGATAACTTCGTCGTAGAAGAATTGTCGATAAGGCTCGGCTGATTTTTCGTATTTATCGAGCGAAGTGGTGTCAAGCTTCTTCATGAACTCGGCGCGAACATACGGGCTCTCCGTGAGGAGTGCTTGGCTGTAACGGTCGATCTCCTGAAACTGGCGGTAAGCCCGGGCTTTGGCATTGACGTTCGTGACTGGCTTCGGTGGCGTTCCGACATCGGCGAGCTTGGCCTCAACCGATAGCGAAGTCAGGAATTTCGACAGTGTTTCCGATGTGCCATACGGTCCTGATCCATCGCCGCTGACCACCAATTCGAGTCGCGGCGGGGGATTAAGGTCCTTGACGATCGCCTGAGCGCGTTCGAACTCGCGGCGAACGTCATCGATTTTCGGCGTGACCAATCGCGCCGGAGCACCTCCGCCATTGCCAGGCAACATGACCTCCGGCCCTTTGGCTGCTTCGATGATTAATGTGCGCGGAGCAATCATGCTGGCCAGCTCGGCATCACCGAATTGCTCGAGCAGACCGAAGACGTTCCGATCGATCGGCCCTTGCCAGATATTGCGTCGATCTTCGAAGTAACCGCTGACACAAGCGGCGTCGATGCGCGAGTCTAGCGCCGCTGCATAAAACGCTAGAAGCCCGCCCTCGCCCCAGCCGATCACGCCAATCGTGGACTTGTTTCCGCCAGCTTTCGAAAACCAATCGACACCGGCTAGCACTTTCTGCACTTCGTAACCAATCAAATGACGGCCCAGCTCAAATGCTGAACGGTAAAGAAATTCGCGATTGCTCAGTCCAGTCCCTCGGTTTGTGATCTTCGACGACTTGGGCTGGCCCATCTGCCGGTTAATTAACACTGGAATGAGCACCCGGCATCCGCTTTCAGCCAAGCGGCGCACGAACTGCGATTCAGTGGCAACACCGTCAAACAAGCCGGCGATTTGCTCGGGCGTTTGATCAGCGTCTGGAATCGCGATGATGTCGGCTTTGCCGCGCGTATTTGCAAGATTCTGATCCGCCCCCATTTTGACGGCAGGGGTTAACAACAGCCCTTCGCCGTGAACATTGCCAAACACGGGCCAGCTCACGGCATAAGCATTGTAATTGGAGCCGCGGTAGATTGCAGCGTCCTGGCTGATTGCACCAAAAAGCTGCAATTCATCGGAGCGCACACGTTCGTCACGCACTCCAAGAATATGCGCCAGACGCTGGCGATTCGTCTCGATCGACTTGCTGTAGGCTTCCGGCGACGAGAAATCGCGCTTCCAATGCTTGGCCCGCCGCTCGACCGATTTGTCCAACTCGCGCAGGAGAAACCGGTCCACACCCGCCACCAAATTCGAGGCGATATCACCGGCCATGGTCAGGCGTTGCGTTCCCGGCAAAACTTCGACTGCCGCTATGATTTCAGCGGCGCGCAGACCAGTTTGTGCAACAGCAGCCAGTGCGAGTGCGGTGCAGAATATTGTTCGTATCATACGTTGGTCCTTTCTCAATCCATTCGTTTGGCTGGGTGACTTCGCGCGCCGCAGTTTGTCGTAGCGCAGACTTTCAGTTTGCTGTATGGCCGATTTGCAATTGGTATACCGTCCGTACCTGCCGGGGCGCTCGAACTTGCGGCCAATCCGCAGGATACAATTCTGCGATACGGAAGACTCAAAGTCTGCGTTACGCCAAAGGCAGGCGAGACGCCTGTCCTACGACAAGTCCAATATCATCCGAGAATATCCCGAACGATCATTCCATGAACATCGGTCAAGCTGACGTCCCGCCCGCCATGGCGGAAGATGAGCTTTTGATGATCGAGACCCAGAAGATGAAGAATCGTGGCGTGGATATCATGGATTGTGAGCGGCTTGTCCGCCACTGAATTGCCAAATTCGTCCGTCTGGCCGTAAGCAATTCCGCCTTTGATGCCGCCGCCCGCCAGGCAGATGCTGTAGCCATTGACGTGATGGTCGCGTCCAGCGGTTTCCTTAATTTTCGGAGTGTGTGGTGTCCGGCCCATTTCCCCGGCCCACAGGACAATTGTTTGGTCGAGCAAGCCGCGCTGTTTCAGATCGACAATCAAAGCTGCGACAGCTTGGTCTGTGATCAAAGCATTCTCCGAATGGTACTTCTTAAGGTCGCCATGCTGGTCCCAAGGCGAATTGTTCGAATGGGTTAACGGACAAGTGATTTCCACGAAACGCACTCCGGCTTCGACAAGGCGCCGCGCCCGGAGACATTGCAGCGCATAGTACTTTTGATAGTCGTTGGCGGCGTCGAGGCCGTAGAGTTTCCGAGTCGCGCTGCTTTCGTTGCTCACGTCCGCGATCTGCGGCAGGAGCGATTGCATGCGAAACGCTGTCTCGTAATTCCGAATGGCTGAGTCAATCGCAGATTCGTCGCTCGTCGTCTGGGCGAACTCGGCATCTTGAACTCGCAGCAGATCGAGCTTCCGTTTCTGCAGGCCGCCGGAATCGGCCGGGACGATATTATCGACCGGCGCCCCTTTCGCCCGGACCAAGGTGGCTCCATGTGTGGCCGGCAGAAATGAGCTGCTGAAGTTCTCGAAACCGCCGTTGGGAATCCAATCGTTGTTAAGCAGAACGTAGCCCGGCAAATTCTGATTTTCGGTTCCAAGCCCGTAAGAAATCCACGAACCAAAGCTCGGTGCGTTGCCTGTCACGCGCCCGGTGTGCAAGAGAAGCGCTTGCTGGCCATGCAAAGGCTGATCTCCTATCAAGGACCGAACGACGCACAATTCATCAGCGCATGAAGCAATGCAGGGCAACAAGTCGCTCACCCAAAGACCACTCTGCTCGCGCTGGCGAAATTCCCACGGGCTTCCGAGCCAAACTCGGTCCGCTCCGCTTTGCGCGCGTTTCGAAACAGCCGCGGAACCGATCTTCTCCCCCTGACGTTTGGTCAACATCGGCTTCGGATCGAACGTGTCCACATGGCTTGGACCGCCATCCATGAAACAGAAGATCACGTGTTTGGCGCGAGGCGGTTGGTGAGGTGCAGGCGCGTTCGAGCTTAATCCAGCAAATGCCCGGTCGGCCATCAATCCCGCCAACGCCAGCAAGCCGAACCCATTCGAGGTCGTGCGCAAGAACTCCCGGCGGGTGCGCGGCACAGGCCTCGCGCCGGGACAACCGCAATCAGAACGTTTTTTCATGACAGTATCCGACTCTTGAGGTCTTCCCAAGCCACGACATCATTAGGATGCTTGCGATAGTGCTCTAAGCGCTCTTGAAGCACCTTAATATGATCCGCGCGAGGCGGAAGAGCTTTCGGGTCTGCCGTTAGTTCGTCCCAAAGCTCACCATCCAAGGCGAGTTTCTCTTGCGGGGAGAGCTGCCGGAGTTCTGGAATTCTCTCTGAGATCACGTTGGAAGTCTCGCCCAACAAGTCCTTAGGCTCAAGTTTGAAATCACCATCGGTCCGTCCCTTTTACTCGCTCCGCACTTTCAATCTTCGCTCGCCGAACCGCGGCCTCTCAGGAACCATAAGGCGGCGAGAATGACAGCGAGGAGAAGAAGCCTTTCCCAACCGTTGAGAATCATTAGGATCTTCATTGGCTTCGGTTCGATTTCAGATCTCTGTCACGAACGAACTACCGCACGTAAATAAACTCCTTCGCATTAAACAAGGCGTGTGCGACCGCTTTCCAGGCGGGAACGCACGTCATCGCCGTGCCAGCAGATGCATTCTGTTGCGAGGCCATCTCGTTGAATAATCCGAGCCAGCGACTTAATTCATCAGCGCGCGCTTGACGATTGAACGCTCGCTGGAACATATACGCGATTCGTTCGCTCGGCGACCGATGCGGCATTTCGACAAGACGCTTGGCCCAAAATTCCGCCAGTCCAGTCACAAACGGATCGTTCAGCAACGCCAACGCTTGCGCTGGCAGGTTGGTGACATCACGTTTCCCCGTGGACATCTTCGGGTTTGGTTGATTGAACGCCGCCAAGAACTTCGGTGGCTCCATGATTGTCACCTTCGTATAGAGTGCGCGGCGCCCCTGCCCATCAATTGGCCCGGAAAAAAGCCTCTTCTCCGGATCTTCGTTCAACCGAAATGGATCGATCGGCGGACCGTAAAGCTGCGCGTCCAAGCGGCCTGCAACCGCGAGGATCACATCTCGAACTGCTTCGGCTTCTAATCGTCGCGATGGAAAATGATGCAGCCAGCGATTTTCCGGATCGATCGCGCGAGCGTTGCTGGCCACTTGTCCGGATTGGCAAAATGTTTCCGTCAGAACAATGCGCCGGATCAATCGTTTGATCGAGCATCCGTCATCCTGAAATTCCGAGGCGAGATAATCGAGCAACTCGGGATGCGAAGGGCGCTCGCCCAAACGTCCGAAATCGTTTGGAGTCGCCACCAACCCTGTGCCGAAGAGCCAATCCCAGACGCGATTGACAATAACGCGCGCGGTCAACGGATTCTCAGGACTGGCGATCAGTTCGGCCAATTCGCGGCGTCCGCTTCCCTTCAATCCAATGCGCTGCCCTGCGGGAGTCAATGCGGCGACATACCCGCGTGGAACGGGATCTCCTAGGGCGTCGTAGTTTCCACGGTGGTTAAATCGGTAATCAACACTCGCATCCAATTCAGCCAGGCTGTTAATCGTCTCCGGGTTTTTAATTTGGCTTTCCAACTCGCGATATCGTGCCATGAAGCGTTGGATAGGCGCGGGACTCGAAGGCTCGAGCCGATTCGGCAGAAGCCGGTGGTAAAGCATCCAATTGATCAAGCGAATATCGTGCGCCAACGCTTTGTTATCCGACCATGCCCGGATCGATTCGGCGAGCCATTGTGCGTAGCGCTCGGCCACGCCTGCCAAATCTTTTGGTGCGTCACCCGAGAAAAGCGCCGGAAACTCTACTAACTCCGGGGCGGGATTCGTTTCTTGATTCCCCAGCCAGACGCGCGTAAGGCCAAACCAACTGCGTGGATCAGCGGCTTGATCCTCTGTGCACTTGCCGCCGAGACCAACACGCGGAGGGAAATTGCCGTTGCTCGTTTTCGTGGCGAACTCGACGTAAATGCGGCGCTCGCGCATCTCGGGAAAGGTCGAGACGCGAATCCATGTCGGCAGATTGGTGCGTAGGTACTGCTGTCGTTCGGTCAGAAACGCATTGTCCACGACGGTGCGATGAGCCGCGAAATCTCCCCCGGAAGCTTCGAAAAAGATGAATCGGTTCGTGAACGTATTGAGGAACGGCGTCCGCAGCGCGCCGTTTAGTCGCGACGAATGAGAATCCGTAAACCAGCCCTCTTCGATAACGTGCTCGACTATATTTGAGCCGTCCGCCGCCAGAGCGAAGTCGCCGCGAGCCGCGGGTCCTTGTTGCAAACCTAGGCCATCCATCGACCAACCGCGCGGCAAGCTTTCGTGGAAATTAGTCACCACGATGAACCGCTCGGCGTTTTGCAGCAGCCGTTGCTCGCGATTCGTCTGGTATTCCTGCGCCAGTTCACGCCAGCGCGATTCAACGTCAGCTCCTTCGCGCGCTGCTTTCGCCAGTTGAAACCAAGGATAGCGAAGGTCTTCGATCGAAGGCGTCTTGTTCGTTGGGAAGTAGAGCACTGTTTCCCAAACGTTTGTGAGCACGGGCGTCGGCGCGGACGAAGCGGACTTGTCGGAAGAGGCGGATGCTTTATTCGTCGGAGGTGCGGGATTATTGCTAGACGCCGCCAAAATGTTCAAGTTCGTCTGAGCTTCCAGCAGGCGATCCGCAAAGTGTTTAGTGTCGGCCAGCCAAAGTGCAGTCAAAGAAGGACGAAGGTCGCGCTTAAGTGACTCGATCTTCGGGCGGATCGACTGGGTTTTATTCGGCAAATCCAGTGTTCGGGTGAGCCAGCGAGAGCTCATGAACACGCCCGCCAATGCGTAATAATCTCGCTGCGAGACCACATCGATCTTGTGGTCGTGGCAGCGTGCGCAGGCAATAGTCGTCGCTTGAAAAGCCTTTCCGAAGGCATCGATCTGGTTGTCGAGCATTTCCTGATGAATTCCGTCGAACTCGGCGCTGTCGCCGTGACGATATTCGCCCAAAAGATAGAACATCGGTCCGATGAGTGATTCGTTGATTTGGGTCGTGGCGTCGATCCTCGGTTCCTTCAGCAAATCTCCAGCGATCTGTTCGCGAATGATTTGGTCGAAAGGCACGTCCGCATTAAACGCTCGAATCAGATAATCGCGATAACGCCACGCGCCTTTGGCAGGGATATCCCATTCATAACCGTAGGTGTCGCCGTATCGGACAACGTCCATCCAATGGCGCGCCCATCGTTCACCGAAATGTGGCGAAGCCAGCAAGCGATCCACCAATTGTTCTACAGCCCGCCGCGAATCTTGCGCAGCAGCCTCGGCGAACGCCTGAGTCTCTTCGGGAGATGGCGGAAGTCCGGTCAGCAAAAAGGAGAGCCGCCGAGCTAAGATCGTCGAGTCCGCAGACGGAGACGGTGTTAGGCCATGCTCTTCGAGCTTGGCCAAGATAAAGCGATCAATTGGATGCGCCGACCAATCCGAGTTCCGAACCGACGGAATCTTCGGCCTTGAGACTGGTTGTAAACTCCACCATTGCCGGCGCTCTTTCACGGTGGCCGTCCACGAATCATCTTCGCCAGCAAAGCAAATCGCCGCGCAGGCCCATAACAGCAACGGCAACATCGCGACGAAACGCAAACGTTCGCAACCGCAAAAGCGAAAGCGGGTCGACAGGGCGTTGATCGACCTGAGGTTTCGAAACAGACTCGTCGTAGCCATGTTCAGTGCTTGACGATAACATGGCCCATCACGATGCGCGAGAAGGATTCAGAGCCGCATCGAAATGTTGCAACGCGGAGGCTGGCGCTCCGTTCATGGCAGCGTTACGGAGTCATTACTTCGCCCAGAACGCGAACACCGTCGTGCTTTTAAACGTTTGGCCGGGCCGAAGGATTGGCGAAGGAAAATTCGGTTTGTTGACCGAATCGGGATAATGCTGTGTCTCCAGACAAAGCCCCGCATGCTTCAGATGATTGCCTGTATAGAGTTGCACGCCGGGTTCGGTCGTCTTCACTTCCATCGTTCGACCGCTTTTGGGATCGCGAGCGCGGGCGGTCAATGTGAGCGAATTGCCGCCGCCATTGATCACAAAGTTGTGATCGTATCCGTTCAGCTTCGGCTTGAGTTGATCGATCCGGGCGCCGACTAGCGTGGGCGTCGTAAAATCGAGCGGCGTACCTTTCACAGACGCAATCTCGCCGATGGGAATCAACTGATCATCGGCTGGAGTATAACGGTCCGCATTAAGCCAGAGTTCGTGGCCCAACACATCGCCCGATCCGGCCAGGTTGAAGTAAGCGTGATTGGTCAAGTTGACCGGCGTCGCTTTGTCCGTTGTTGCTTGGTAATCGATCCGCAGTTCGTTGTTGTCAGTTAACGTGTAGGTGACGTTGACTGTGAGATTTCCTGGATAACCTTCTTCGCCATCCTTGCTGGCGTAGGTTAGTTGAACAGCGGCTTCGTGCTCCGTGGCGGGTAGTGCTTTGCCTTGCCAGATGACCTGCGCGAACCCCTTGCGCCCGCCGTGAAGGTGGTTTGGGCCGTTATTGGCGGCCAGGGTGTACTCTTTGCCATCAATCGTGAACCGCGCCTTGGCAATGCGGTTGGCGAAACGTCCGATCACGGCCGCCGAACCACCGAAGCCACGAAGGTATTTGTCGAACGAATCGGCGCCGAGGAGCACGTTCGTCATCGCCCCGTTGCGGTCCGCAGCTTGAAGTTCAGTAACGATGCCACCGTACGTAATGACCTTTGCGACCATTCCCTTGGAATTGCGCAAGGTGAATTGTTTCACCGGCGTGCCATCTGGCATGGCGCCAAAGTCTTTTTCTTCGATTCGTTTCATGGGTTGAGCTGAAGAGAAGTTAATGATAGTGGTGAGAGCGAGCAAAACTGGAACAGAAAGATATTTGAAAGTGCTCATCATGAGACTTTGGCGGAAGTGACTAACCGAAAGCAAATCGAAATACAACCGGTCGGCGTTCAGGGTGCCCGGCCTATCTCGCAGCCGCTGAAGACGCCGTTCAGCGGCTTTGACCACGACGCGCGCTGGCCAGGCAATCGGAAAAGCCGATGTGTTCGCATTGGTGAATTTCAACGTTTGGCGCTAGGTGGTGCTGGAACCAACGGTGGTCCAGGAACCCACGGGCTGAACGACCGATCAAACTGGAGCTGGTCCCACTGGTTGCTCGCAACATAAGAAGTGCTAGTCAGCAATTGGTTCCAATTTCGCTTTGATGAGGTCCCTGTGGATAAAACCGCCAGTCTCCAGATGGGCCAGGCCTCAACACTAGTCAGTTCGAGATACTCGCCCTGGCCGGGTTTGAGAGTCACGGCGCCAAGCTCCGCTAATGCCGCCCGCCCGGTGGCCAAGTGGATTTCCCAAGCCCAGCGTTGCACGGTGCGTGTGCTGGTGTTAGTGACTGCGAATAGAGCAAAGGGCAGCCTTCCCGGCACAAAGTTCGTGTAGCCAAGGAAAGTCACAGTCAGCGGTGATTGCTGGACGACGACTTGGTAGAGCACGGTGAAAGCAACGATCAGCAGCGCGGCGATTACTCCTACGATTATGACGCGGCCTTTGTTCATAGAGCCCGACGATAGAGTCGAGCGAGAGCCGCAGGAAACGCACTCGCGTTGCGTCTGAGGATGTTCATAAATCGAGTCGCGTTAATACCGAGGCGCTCAGGAGCTATTCGTCTCCAGCCGCTCGCTGAACCTAACCTCCAATTCAGCGCCCGAAAACCAGGTACCCGATGGCCGCGCCCAGCGCAATCGTCAGAATCAAAAACAGAATCTTGACCCAGCTCAACGGATGTTTGCCAGCAATCGCTCCGGTGCAGCCGTTCGCCACCACTTGGTATCGTTTCGAGCCGTAATTAAACGTAATTAACCAGGCCGGCAGGAGCACATGTTTGAACGTCTGGCTGGAGTAGCGCGGCTGGACCTGCAAGTTCCGATGCGTGTCTCCTGGAACGCGTGCAGCGCACATGGCATACAGTTCCTGCGTCATGCGCTCGCGGGAACGCTGCGCGGGTGATTCGATATGTCGAACCGATCTTTTTTCCTTTCAGATCACCCGATTCAAGGCTCGCCAAAACATCGGTCTCGGCGAACTCATCCAGGCGGAACTGATGATCGGTACCCGCCACCTCTTTCAAAAACAAGCGCGGCTCGACAATGCGAAAATCGTACGTCCCAAAGGCCCGTGCTCGCACGATTCCAAAATCGTTGTCGCGCATCATGACGGGATTTGACGTGCCCCATTTGTTGCCAGTGAAAACGCGGGTGTTCAGAAAGTAAATGTCGGCCTTGAAGGGCGATTCAAAGCCATACTTCCACGATTTCAGCGTCGTCAGGATCGGAATGTTATCCGCAGTCAGCGCATGTTTGCCCGGACCAAAGGTGTCGCCGAATTCGCCCAGATAGACGAACTGCACAGTTTGCGATTCGCGGACGATCAATTGCGCGCCGCGCTTGATCTCCTTGTCATCGTCTGGAAACCGATAAGACAAGGTGTCGCGCGAATCGTCAGTCCATTCAATGATTTCGAGTAATTGGCCGGGAAGAAAGTTGAGAATACCCATAATTAACTTTGGATTGGATTAGGAATGTTTAGGGTAATGAACCGAGATCATTCTCTTGACGTTTGCATTCTGGAATCGTGCCCCGGAGATGCAATTGGAATTTCTGGAAGAATTTGTACGGGGGCAGCAGTCCAGCACGTTGTAACGGCATCTCGGAGGAGCGCCGCCATTCTATCCTAAAACAACCCGAATTTGCGGCGCTCTTCCGAGACGCCGCTACGGGAGGGCTCGTAAAGAAAACTCCCGCGCCGTCGCGTTTCCGAAATTATTCCCTCGCCACCGTAGTCCTGTCGGCCAGCCAAATCATATCTTGGTTATTCGGCGAACCGACGTTTAGTTGGAGAGAATTATTGAAGCGCACTTTGGGTTTTGTGCGCGGATCCTTCCAGACCTTGATCTCGGCGTGGCCGTCGGCAAACGAAAGGCCAGCCGCGCCATTGTGAAAGCTCGCGGGGAAATCAATGATCTTGGTGGCGCCTGGCGTTCTGGGCATCATGTTCGCAAATCCGCCCGCGTTAATGCTGTCCGGGTGCTCGTCCAAAAGCACGTAAAGTTTCGAAGCGCCGGCGACCCCAAAATCGGCCGTCTTGTAATAGACCTTCCACTGCCGTTGGCCCTCGTTGTAATCTCCCGGAAGCCAACCGCCCGGGCCGCCCATCGCCTGGCTCATCCCCATGCTCCGCACGCGAAAATGTTTTTTCCCGGCGATCGTGACATAGCTGAAATCGGCCGGACACTTATAGATTTGGGCGGTGGGCAAATAAGGCGCGAAGCGGGCGCGTTTCGGATCGAGCAAGTCCAGAATGTTTGTGTTAGCCCGGTTGCCCCCATTGTAGTCCAACCAGCCGTCCACCCAGGCATTGGGCTCGACCGGATTCAGATAACCAGGACCGGTTAAATAATCGTTGTTATCATCTGGATAAAGCAAGTGCGCGAGCTGCAATTGCTTCAAATTATTCAGGCATGATATGCCTTGCGCTTTGGTCTTCGACTTCGACAAAGCGGGAAGCAACATGCCAGCGAGTATCGCGATGATCGCGATCACTACGAGCAGCTCGATCAAAGTGAACCCAACGGACCGGCGTGGTGTCAGCCCGGTTAAGCGGCGAGGCGTCGTTTTCATGAAGAAATCAGTGTGTTGGAAATGGAATTTACCGCGAATTTAGACGTTTGCTCCGGCGTGTCAACCAGCCAATCGTGGCGTCGTGGCGTGGCTTCTGCTACTTCTGCTCCGCGGGTGCAACTCACGGTTTCGAGTGATTCGGGCATTCATAGCGCCGCCGTGGCCAACAATCGTCTTTAGGCCTTATCATCGAGCGGCTTCTTGTATGCAGTGGACCCTGCGAAGGCCGCTGGGAAGAATATTTTGGAAGCTGGGATCGTCCATCGATTCCGCGGAAATTTGGGCTCGCTAGCGTTCCATCAAGGCAGCCTCTGGACGCTCGGTCGTGGCGGAACGCATCTGCATCGAGTTCTCCTTTCTAATAACATCTCATTCATTCACAGACCCCCGTAATCAATCCTCACCCGATAAAATCGCGAAGGGCCGGTGTTTTCTGAATCGACGAACTTCATGGTTTGGCCGTTGCCATTAGTGCTTGCGAGGGCCTGCCAGACGGCCGGGAACGCCGTGGTGAATTCGACATGGTTCGGTTTATTGCTGACGCTCATCCATGAAATCTCGCGCCGGCCTCTTCCAATCGAAGCGACGCGAATATTCAGCAAGGAAATATCCACGTACAGTAAATCGTTGTAAGTGGGATTCGTGGAGAGGACCGGCAATTCATCCAACGGTTTCTCGAGTTGCAATCGGTAGATGCCATTGGACACCGCAGTATTATTAAAGCGATTCAGAGTATTTGTTCCGCGAACAACTCGGCCGAACACGGTAAATCCGCCATCCACGGAGTCCAAGGGCGCATTGTTAGCCAAGTTAAAAAACCATTGAGAGCTTGCCGAGTTGGTTTGGCCTCCGACTCGCGCCATCGCGAGAGTGCCGTACACGTTGCTGAACTTCCGGCCGGTTGCGTATTCATTGGTGATCGTTCCAAATGTAGAGATGGCATCGATGACGTTGCCTCCGGATTGGGTTGCCACACGAAATCCGCCGCCTTGAACGACAAAACGCGGCACCCATCGATGAAAGAGCATATTCGTGTAGGCTCCACTGCGCACATACCGAAGGAAATTTTGAACAGTTGCCGGCTTGTCCGCATCAAAGAGCTCAACGTCGATATCGCCAACAGGCGTCCGAAATTGCGCCAAGGTCCCTGCCCGGGTGAAAAGGAAGCCCGCCATCGCAAGCACAAGGAATGCGGATACGATCCGTACGATGCAACTCATGCCGCGTCAGGATGACGAGGCCGAATTGGTTTGCAATAGAGAACTCGGCGCCGAAGTGAAACCCTGGTCTGCCTGCCACTATGCCAGTTGATCGGGGGAACGCCGCGACCAATCGCTTACCCGCGCGGCCGCGACCCACGCTCTTATCGAACGCGCCGAGATTGCATTTGCTGAAGTCGTCGCCGAAACAATCCGTTGTTCGCGATTACCTTATAGGCATGTTCTCCAGCCAATGGTTTTCTCCAGAATTCCCCACCGGCGCATTCGAGGATCAGACCACCTGCGGCAATATCCCAAAGCCGAATGCCGGATTCGATATAGGCATCGAAGCGGCCCGTCGCGACGTAGACCAACCCCAACGCAGCCGCTCCCATGATCCGAATTTTGCGCACACGATAGATCAGGTGATTGAGCGTCGGCAGTGTTGCTTCCAGGGTCTCCGGATATTTTGCGAAGCCGACCGACATAATGGCCTCACTTAACTTGGAGCGCCGGCTTGCTCGGATGCGCTTGCCATTCAGATAAGCCGGGCGGCCGCGTTGGGCCGTCCAAAGTTCGTCGCAGAACGGATCGTACACAACTCCAAGGCAGGTCTCATATGGTTCGGCTGTCGCGCTGGATGCGCCACTGGCGTCGCGCGAGTTTCGGACTTGCAAGGCTATGGAAACACAGGCGTGTGGAATCCCATAGGTGAAGTTTACGGTGCCGTCGATTGGATCAACCACCCACCGCTTAGGCGCGCACGGATCCCCGAGCGTGCCTTCCTCCCCAAGGACCGAGATATCGCCAAACCCTGAGCGCAAGCGCTTTTCAATTAACTTCTGACACCGGACGTCCAGCTCAAGCTTGATGTCATGTTGCTGCTCATGCGTGACCCGCTTAGCCTTGTTCAGGTTTTCTCGCATCAATCTTCCGGCCCCGATGGCTGCCTTAACGGCGCAATCGAGCGCCTGTTTCATTTCTTTCGATTTCATATGAAATGGATGCGACGCTATGTAGGGATAGCTTCGCTCCCTGAAATAGAGGGTAGGAGATCGAGATTGAGCAAAAGAAGCCCCTCTTAGGTGGGACAATCGGAAACCTGCGACATGCTCTCGGCCGACGTTTCGGTGACGGCCAGTTTCCTTTTCATAGCCCGCTCGAGATCGGCCTTGAAGATGTAACGGTTCTTGGGAGTGACAACGAGATACTTGCGCAAGCCGCGGCTTCGGCGAATAAAGAGCATCCGATGATTTGGTCGAATGGTGCTCCACCAATGCTCGGTCCAGCCAGACGGACGCCGCTTCGAAACCGATTCGATGTCGTCTAAGGAGATCCGCCGCAATGTAATGCCGAACAGAGTGATTCTCAGGTAACGCGACCCGATATGATAACGCAAATGAGTGAGCACCCAAATACAGGCGAATACGAACACCAGCAAGCCTAACGAAATGAAGACCGCCATTTTCATAACTCAAGCTGTGCTATTGCTGCCGTCATTCAGATATTGCGACACCGGGTTGACTAAACACCTGATGCCTGCGACTGGAACGAAACACAGTCAATATGCCTGAGTCCCATAAACAATCAACGAAATTGAAATTGTGAAATGCTTGAAACCGTCTGCTAAAAACACTAGCAATGTCCGGTTGTTCGAAAACGACATGAATTCTATGACCCGCAAGATTTGCTCCTTTGTTTGCCACGTTGCTTTGGTGGCCCTCGCTGCCACATCGAAAACTTCCGTCTCCGCTGCCGAAGCGGAGTCCAAAGCTGTGGATGGCAAGATTCGATGGATTTACAATTACGCGGAAGGCCAGAAGCTGGCGCAGCAAACCGGCAAACCGCTCTTTGTCGTTTTTCGCTGCGAACGGTGACTGGCTTGCGCGAGTTTATGGCGAGGCAATTCCAATCACTGTGCGGCGTGGCGGCAAGAATCATGATTTGGCGCTATCCCTCCCCAAGGCTGCGGCCAGCTCGGAATAATCGTTATGAATCTGCGACGGAGCGCGGACATTCCTGTCCGCAGCAATGTCCATCCGATGGAATGCGCTGGGCCAGCCTGTGGCGGCCTTGAAGGCCGGGAACTGCTGCGGACAGGAATGTTCGCGCTCCGTCGGAGATTGCAGGCGGCGCCGCAACGCTGCCCTACCCGGTCCTGACTGCACAACGTCACCTATTATGCGCCAATATCACGACCTGTTGCGCCTGGTTCTTGAGCAAGGCAAATTCAAACCTGACCGCACCGGAACCGGCACGTACGCGGTCTTTGGCGCTCAGGCCCGCTTTCCGTTGGCCGACGGATTTCCGCTTCTGACCACGAAGAAGCTTCACGTTAAATCGATTATCTACGAGTTGCTTTGGTTCCTGCGCGGCGACACCAATGTCAAATATTTGAACGATCATGGCGTGACCATTTGGGATGAATGGGCGGACACCGATGGGAATTTAGGACGCGTTTATGGGGCGCAATGGTGTGACTGGCGAACTCCGGACGGGGGTTCCATCAATCAGATCGATCAGGTCATTGCTCAGATTCGGACAAATCCAGATAGCCGGCGGCACATCGTCAGCGCTTGGAACATCGGAGAAATCGAACAGATGGCATTGCCCCCTTGCCACGCTCTGTTCCAGTTTTTTGTCCAGGAAGGTGAATTGAGCTGCCAGCTTTACCAGCGGAGCGCCGATCTTTTCCTGGGTGTTCCGTTCAATATCGCTTCGTACGCGCTGCTGACGCTGATGGTGGCGCAGGTCTGCCAACTTAAGCCGGGAACCTTTGTGCACACTTTGGGGGACCTTCACCTCTATAGCAATCACAGGGAACAGGCCGCACTGCAGCTTTCCCGGGAACCGCGCCCATTGCCTCGGATGCAATTGAATCCTGCGATCAAGAACATTCACGACTTCACATACGACGATTTTTCGCTGATGGGCTATGAACCGCATCCGTCGATCAAAGCACCGATCGCTGTTTAGCTGATGAATGAAAGCCAGCTGAGCATCCAAGTTAAGGCGTCTGATTGGTGCCATGGGTGCGTCTGACACGCCGCACGCGCCGCCGCCGTGGCATTCGTTCTGCTACTAAAGCCTTTCAAACGCACGAAATGTGTTCAGGATAGGCGCAGCAGGTGCAGCACGTGTGTTTGGCTTGTCGATCCAGAGAATTAAGGATTATAGTGAACACGTCACTCATTACAAGTAAGTGGCGGTGCTGGTGCGACCAATTCTCATCAGGATGTTTTATTGCGTCGACTGGCAGTTGTGTAACAATTGCGTGCCGGTTTGGCGAAATGCTCATGAGAGCTAAGACCGCGGAAATCTCAATCTCAATATATCAGCGTAGGAGCACGGAATAAGGTGCAAGACAACGTTCAGTTCCAGCGTTTCGAGCTTAAGTATATTGTTAAGGAAGATGTCGCTCTGGCGGTTCGGAATTTTGTCAGCAGCTATCTGGCGATTGACGAGTACGGGGCGACGCAGCCGAACTTGTCGTATGCCGTGCATAGTCTGTATTTGGATTCGGACCAATTGCTGACCTACTGGCACACCATCAATGGAAACAAGAACCGCTACAAACTGCGCATGCGTTTTTACGAGAACCAGCCTGCGGCGCCTGTTTATTTCGAGATTAAGAGCCGCGTTAACGACGCGATTCTAAAGCAGCGTGGAGCAGTGCGCCGTGAAGCCGTGGATTGGATTTTAGCGGGTCATCTTCCCGAACCGGCTCATTTGGTTTCAAGTGACCCGAAGCAGCTCGTCGCCTTGCAACGTTTCAGTCAAATCATGAACGAGATTCATGCCAAACCGAAGGCGCACGTTTCCTATTTTCGCGAAGCCTGGATCAGCCGTCACAGCAACTCGGTTCGAGTGACCATGGACCGCGATGTAAAATGTGATCCCGAACCCAGCTCCCGGCTTTCCGGGCAAATGAACAACCCTGTCTGCGTTTTCGGCCGCAGCGTCGTATTGGAACTGAAGTTCACTGGCCGCTTCCCTGATTGGTTTCGCGAGATGGTGCGAATATTCGGGTTCGCCCAATGTTCGGCAGCGAAGTACGCGGATGGCGTGGCCCTGCTGGGCGAACGACAGTTTGACTCCCAATATGTTTTCCAGGCCGGCCCCGAGTCCGTCGAGAACCTGAATGCCCGGAAGGAGTTTTTGAAGGCAATTGCGAATGGCAGCGTCGTCCGAACCGCCGCATGAATGATTGGTTTTTTCAAGGCGACTACGCATCGGCCCCACTGAATCTGCCGATGTTGATCCTCGGGCTTTTGGTGGCCTTTTTGTCCGGCCAGCTCATCGCGTGGGTCTATATGCTGACACACTCCGGGCTTTCTTATTCCCGATCCTTCGTCAATTCGCTCGTGATCATGCCGATCCTCGTCGCGCTGGTCATGCAAGTCCTAAACAATAATCTCGTCACGGCTTTCGGCCTCATGGCGGTCTTCGCCATTGTCCGCTTTCGCAATATTCTGCGTGATACGCTCGACACGACGTATGTGCTCTCCGTTATCGTCATTGGCATGGCCTGCGGCACCCAGAAATTTACAACGGCCGTCATCGGTTGCCTGATCGTCGTCATTGTCATGATGTTCCTTTGGTACACGAGCTTTGGCAGCCGTCATCGCTTCGACCTCATCGTTAATCTCCATTGGGCTCGACCTTTGACCGAGCTGGCCGCCTTGGTTCGTTTGCTGGATCGACACAGCCTAAAGGCTCAATGTGCCAGTCAACGGTCGCACGAAGGCTATGAAGGAACAGACCTTTCCTATCGCGTCTTGTTGCGCGATTCTAATCGCGTGGAAGACCTGTTAAGAGAATTGCGGGAGTTCGAGGGCGTTTCCCGGGTCACGAGTCTTAAAGCTGAGAATGAATCCGAACTTTAAACCGTTGCCCCCAATTCCAACGCCGGCAGGACAGCGCTGGCGTGAATTCCGCATCCAAGTCCTCCCGCTGCTCGTTTTCCTGGGCGCGGTCGTGGCCACGGTCATTATCTGGAAGCAAAATCTCGGCGCGCCAACGCTGCAAGGTGAAGTGGAGGCCGTTCAAGCAGAAGTGGCCAGCCCGCAGGCAGGGGTTTTAACGCAGCTCAAGGTCAACCGCTTCCAATGGGTCTCCCAAGGGGAACCTGTGGCAGTCGTGGTCCCGACAGATCCGAGGGCGCCTCTCGCCATGATCCAGTCCGAGATTGATATTTTGCGCACCCGGCTGGAACCACGGCTAAGCCAGCAGCGAAATGCGACCGATTATGAGCGGCTCCGTCTGGAATGGCTGCTGCAAAAAGTGGAGCTAGCCACGGCCCGCGTTAATCTGACTCGCGCCGAAAACGAGCACAAACGAAATCAAGAACTCTTCCAGGCAAGACTGATTTCGGCAGACCTTCACGAGTTGAGCCTCAAGAATAAGGAGGCGCTGCAAACCGAAGTCGAGGAGAAAACCAAGTTGATCGCGGATGTCGAGCAAGGCCTCCAGCCCCTAAGTCTGATGGGCGACCCGCAAGCGGCCCTGACCGTTCCGGATTCGATGCTGGCCACGCTGAAAGCGCAAGAAGAGAAATTGCGAGCCGCTCAATCGAAGCTGGATCCCCTCACTCTGACTGCACCCATTGCTGGAATGGTGAGCGTTGTTTACTGTCAGGCCGGGGCTAATGTTCGTGATGGAGATCCAATCGTGGCCATCCGCGCATCGCAATCAGATCGAATCGTCGGCTATTTGCGCCAGCCTTTTTCGCTGGAACCCGTCGTTGGCATGCCGGTCGAAATCCGAACCCGAGATCAGAAGGCAATTGTCCGTTCCTCAGAGATCCTTCAGGTTGGCGCCCAATTCGAACCCATTACCAACTCGCTGGCCATCCAGCGCGCCGGCGTCCTCATTGACATAGGCCTGCCCATTGCCGTGAGCTTGCCGAGCGATCTCAAAATGCGTCCGGGCGAATTGGTCGACCTTGTCATCCGGCCACGAAAGTAGCCCGTAGGACAGGCGTCTTGCCTGTCTCTGCGCTAGCTTTCCTCGGTTCCGCGGTACTACGCGACGGTGCTTCGGTGCTTCAGCGTTGACTGCACACCACACAGACAGGCGAGACGCCTGTCCTGGTGCATTGCAAGTTATGTCCGGCTCGGCGGTACCTATACCAAAGTGACGGCACAGGCCCGAATGTTCTGAATTGAATCCGCTGTCTTCGTCAGCCCCCAAAATACGGATCATGCTTAATTCATTCATTCATCTGGAGCAGTTCCAAATTGGATGGATACTGCTCCAATGCCGCCGATGCCAATGCAAATCGTGAGCCAGCCGCCTTCTCATTCACGAGGCTGCTGGCTGGTTGTTCGATTCCGATCACCGACACGGGTCTGTTCGTGCTCCAAGGCGCGCGCATAACTTACGATCCGCCGAATGAGGCTGTTGTAGTACGAGTGAGCCGCCGTGCCGAGGCGTTGGTCAAGACGCGCGTAGAGCTCATGTTCGCAGGGGCGAGTGCGAATTTGTTCTGGCACGCATATCCCCAACCGTTTCAATCGCGGGGCGGCAATCAGGATGAGCAGCGCTAAGTCAGTCTCCCGGCCCGCTGCTAAGTCGGCAAGGCCTTGGCGCACCAATTCCTCTCCGGGCATCGATGGCTCAGGGGCTTGCTCATTCATGGCCGTTAGATCTTTGCCAAAAACTCCTCTACCTTTTTCCGGAACTGTTGCGCGTCGATGGCAGGATAGCGCAAAAGCCCCGGCTCAATCTCTGCGAATCGACGCTTTAACTCATCCACGCTGACGTATCCGCCGCTTACAAAGTGTGCGACGTCTTCGAGGTCTTGGGCATGGCCGCGCTCCAATTTGGCCAGCGCCTGCAATGAGAAATCGTAGTGATAAAACTGCAGGCGGCCAATCGACGCGATATGCCGGCTGCGTTCTCGCCAATTCGCCGCCGCCGGTATGAAATCCTCCGGCGACGCCAGTTTCACATTGAGATTCAATCGATCCTTGAGCACGGCGATGGCCTCGAAAACCCCTTTGGGTTCGGGATCCAACTTGAGATCGATGTCTATGGTCTGCTCGCGAAAATTCAGCAACAGAGCGGTGGCGCCCCCGGTGAAGTACACGTTCCCCGGGCTGCGCGCCGCCGCGGCCAATTCCTGCATGAATTGTTCCAGCGTTTCAATTGTTACTCTTCGCCTCATGCGCCACAACAGCTAAGGAGCAATGACAATTTTGCCAAGAACAGAACGGTCCCGCAAACGCGCGAATGCCGCTGGAGTTTCGTGGAGCGGAAAGATCGCGTCGATCGCTGCTTTCAGTCGTCCATTCGCAGCCCAATCCAACGTCTTGGTTAGGTCCGCTCTGCTGCGTCCATAACTGCCGACGAGCCGATGTTGCTTCACGAAGAAAGGCCAAAGGTTGAGCCGGACATCACGTCCAGCCGTTGCACCGCAAGTCACGATTATGCCGCCACGAGCCAGGCAATCGAAAGCCTGTTCGAGAATGGCTCCCCCCACGTGCTCGATAATGAGATCGACCCCACGCTTGTCGGTGATTTTCCGGACTTGAGCGGGCCAGGAGGGATCGCTCGAATGGACGACATGCGCTGCCCCCAGTCTCAGGGCCAGCTCACGTTTAGCTTCCGTGGAAGCTGTGGCGATGACATGCGCGCCGAGCTGTTGCGCAATTTGAATCGCCGCGGAGCCCACTCCACTGGCGCCAGCTATCACCAACACCCAATGGCCCGGCTGGACTTGCGCACGGTTCGTCAACATGTGCATCGCGGTGCTTCCCGCCAGCGTGAGAGCCGCCGAGGTTTTGAAGTCAACTGATTCTGGCAATCCAACTAACGACCGCGCCGGAGCAAGCACCTTGTCGGCGAATCCGCCATCTTGGTGAATTCCGAGAAGCTCGCCTTTGAGGCAAAGTGATTCCTCACCTGCCAAACAAAATTCACAAGAGCCGCAAAACAAGTTGGATTGAATGGCCACTCGATCACCCGTCCGCCAGCCACTGACGTTTGCCCCTGCGGTGATGATTTCTCCAGAAATTTCTGACCCAGGAATCTTCGGCAGTTGAACTCGAATGGGCAAAGCGCCTTCTTCCAACCACAAATCGAGCCGATTCAATCCGCACGCTCTGACCTGCACCACGACTTCATCGGGCCCGGGCTCTGGATCCGGAAGCACCACAAGTCGGAACTGTCCGGGGATTCCGTGAGCGGCAAGTTGAGCGGCATTCATTGGTCTGCGATGGGGTCACAAAACACCTTGGATCAAATCGCCGGCGCATTATCAAGTTCCGCGCGCCAGCGGTCGAGGGCATTGGCACAGCCGATGTTTGCCAAATAGTCACGGTCAAGCTGCGGCGATGGGATTCCGCCGTGAGAAAGTCTCTGGGTTTGGACCAACAGATTGGCTGCGTGAACCGCCGCGACGGGCACAAAACTTCTCCCGCCGATCTTCGCGGGGCTATGATGGTAAGCCACGGCCTCCACGACCGTGAGTGGAAGGCCCCACAGTCCGAGGAGCGAGCTGCCGACTTGCGCATGGTCAAAGCCAAAGATGTTCCGCTCCTCAACAAACCACTCCGCGTTTTTCTCCCGCGCATTTCTTCCGACAGTTTCGTAAAGTTCAGGGTACTGACTAGCCAGAAGGAGCTTGCCCAGGTCATGCAGCAGCCCACCCGCAAAAGAATCCTCGACTTGGTTTTTGGCGGCTCCTTCAGACTTGGCAATAAGCTTCGCTGCGTGTGCCGTTCGGGTGCTATGCTGCCAGAGCGTGCTCAGCGATAAACCGCCCAGCTTGCGCGACTCAAATTGAGAGAAGACGCCGACAGCCAGGACCAAATACTTCAATGTCTCGAGACCGAGATGGCTGATGGCCTCGGCGATGCTCGACGTCGATAACCCAAAGAAAGCCGAGTTGACGATCTTCAAGATCTGCGCGGTCATTCCCAGGTCCTCAGAAACCGTCGCGGCAATGGCTCCAATGGGTGTTTCCACTGATTGAATCTGGCGGACCAACTGCAGATAAAGGGCCGGCAGGCTCACGACGCGCTCCATTTTAGCGACCTTTTGCCGCATAATGGGGTCCGGGAGCAGAGAGTGAATCAGAGCGGTGCGCTGCAACGCCGCACGGAGCCATTCCGTCGGGCAGGGCTTCGGCAAAAATTGATGAGCTTTGCCAGCGCCTCCCAGCATGACTTGCTGGTCCGCATAACTCGAATAGATAATGCGTGTGCTGAGTGGGTAACGCTCCCTTACCTCTTTCAGAAACTCCACTCCGTTCATCCCGGGCATCCGCAAATCCGAGACGACAACATCAAACGGCGTTCGTTCCATCATATCCTATCCGATGGCCGCGCTGGGAGCGCATTCCATCCGCCACTGCTGATGCATGTCCATCATCAAGCTCGCAAGGAGCCTGAGAATCGCAGGCTCATCGTCGACAAATAACACGGAAAACTTCTTCCGCTGATGATCCATCGTCTGGCGAGGAAATCGTCGGGGTTTGATGTCTTCCACGGACGATAGTTGAGCCGAAGGATTACGCAAGCTAAAAGGCTTGGGTTGCGTTTCCTCCGTTTCCTCCCGGAATGGTCGAGATGCGCTGCTGCACTCCCCGGCAAATCAAGCGTTGGTTAAGCTACCACCACTTGAAATTTGGGTCTGGCTTCGGGCCGGTGTAATTCCATTTGGAAGCCTCTTCAGGGAACTGAAAGAACTCCGGTCGTCCCGCCAAAGGTCGCCCAATTCTCGTAGGCAGGATAAAGATCGACGTGATCATCCGCATGCATGGCGAAGCCCAAGGCCAGTTGGCGAAGATTGCTGTTGCACCGAATCGTTTTGCCCTTCTCCTTCGCTCGAGCGAGCGACGGCAACAACATTCCCGCGAGAATGGCGATGATTGCGATGACGACGAGCAGTTCGCTCAGCGTAAACGCCGCCTTGGCTGGACCCGATGGTTTCATAGTAGCGTCAATGGGGATAGCGAACCTAGCCAACTTTGCAACTCTGAAAGGAGGGCTATTTCCCTTGCGCCACACTAGGTGTGACCCGTACTTTCCAGCCCGTCACGCAGCCCAAAGCGAACTCCGATCAGCTTATGCGCCTTAAACAGATTCCAGTCCTGCTGCCATTCCTTTTGTACACCGCTCCCATTTCACGGTGCGCGTCTCCGCTCGATTATTTTCTTCCGGCCGACACGAAGTACGATCCCAAAGTGCCCACGCCCGAGCAGTTCTTTGGCTTCCAGGTCGGCGAATGGCATCTGCGCAGCGAACTGATCAACGAATACCTGCGCGCCGTTGCCACCGCGGCTCCCGAACGGGTCAAACTCGAGATTCTCGGCCGCACGTATGAAGGCAAACCACTCGTTTTGCTCACGATCACCGCGCCGGAAAATCACGCGCGCCTCGAGGAAATTCGCAATCAGCATCTGGCGCTCCTCGATCCAGCCAAGAATGCGTCGCTCGACGTTGCGCAGATGCCCGTTGTGGTCAACCTCGGCTATAGCATACATGGCAACGAAGCAAGTGGCGTCAATGCCATGGTGCTAGTCATTTATCATCTTGCCGCGGCGCAGGGGCCCCAGATGCTGGAGAAGCTTCGGCAAGCTGTCGTGTTGATCGAAGCTCAACGCAACCCGGACGGCGGCGATCGCGCCGCCCAGTGGTTCAATCAACATCGTTCGCTCAGCGCTCCCTCGTCCGACGCGTCTGATCGCGAACACAACGAAGCCTGGCCGCGCGGACGCTTCAACCATTACTGGTTCGATCCCAACCGCGATTGGCTTCCGCTCGTGCACCCGGAAGCACAAGCTCGCGCCGAACTTTTCCATCGGTGGCGTCCAAATGTCTTAACAGACCATCATGAAATGGGTTCGAACAACACCTTCTTCTTCCAACCGGGTGTCCCCGCGCGCAATAACCCGAGCATCCCAGGACAAGTCACGGATTTGACGGCCAAGATCGCCAAATTTCATCAGCGTGCGTTGGATGGCAAGGGCATCTTCTATTACAACGAACAGGGCTTCGACGATTTCTATCCGGGCAAAGGGTCGACCTACCCAGATTTGCACGGCGCCATCGGCATTCTCTTCGAGCAAGCCAGCTCGCGCGGTCACGCTCAAGAGACTGACAACGGGCTTCTTACCTTTCCTTTTACCATTCGCAATCATGTGCTCAGTTCATTCAGCTCATTGGACGCGGCGATTGCGCTCCGGACCGAGTTGCTGACATTGCAAAAGGACTTTGCAAAGCTGACGGCCGACCTTGCCGCAAAGAGTCCGGTGCGGGCTTACGTTTTCGGCGACGACGGTGATCCAGCCCGCGCCTGGGCGTTCCTCGATCTTCTCCGAAGGCATCGCATCGAGATTCGGCCGCTGGACGAAGAATTGTCTGCAGCGGGCCACCTGTTCCATCCGGGCGCGGCCTGGGTTATTCAAACGGATCAAGCCCAGTTCCGCTTACTCTCCGAGATGTTCGTGCGCCGGACGCGTTTTGAGGAAAACGTATTTTATGACGTGTCTGCCTGGACGCTGCCCTTCGCTTACAATCTGCCGTGCGCCGAACTGGAAAAGTTGCCGACAACTGGTGAAATGTTCACCAACGCTCCGGCTTTTCCTGCGGGAAAACTCGTCGGCAGTCACAGCCGCTACGCGTATCTCTTCAATTGGAATGGCTGCTTCGCCCCGCGCGCGCTGCGTCGTCTCCAACAAGCCGGCATCTTGGTGAAAGGACTCACGGGCGCCGGGATTGAAGCAACCGCAAATGATGGCACACAGGCTTCGTTTGCGCCTGGCGCCGTACTTGTGCCGGTCGGTTTGCAACCTGAGAAGGCTGCGGAGATCCGCGTGGTGATCGACACAATTGTTAAGGCGGACGCAGTGACGGTTTATGCCTGTGATACAGGCCTTACCCCGCGCGGAGTTGATTTTGGCAGCGCCTCATTCGTGCCGTTGGCTCCTGCGCGCGTGGCGCTAATCGCAGGCCATGGCGTCGACCCGCAAAGCGCTGGTTCTGCGTGGCACGCGCTCGATCAGCGCGTCGGTCTTGCTCCAACGCTCCTTGACGTGGCCCAACTCGACGCCGCCAGTCTGACTGGCTACAACACGCTCATCCTAGTGGACGGCACTTTCGACAATAACATTGGGGACACAGCTGTGGCTTCGATCAAACGCTGGGTGCGCGACGGAGGAACACTCGTTGTCATGGGGCGTGCCATGCAATGGGCGACCCGAAAGGAGATTGCCGCACTCGATGTTTCCTCGAGCAGCGCCAGCGCGGCTGAAGCCGCAACCTCACCACGTCTCCCGTACGGCAGCGCTTCCGACCGCGAGGCATTGAAGCTCATCTCGGGCGCTATTTTTGCCGCGTCAATTGATACGACACACCCGCTCGGTTTTGGTTTCAACGGGGACCGGTTGGCGCTCTGCCGCAATAACACGCTCATCCTCAAACCCGCGAAATCACCGTACGAAACACCGGCCGTCTACACACCACAGCCGCTCCTCAGCGGTTACGTGTCGGAAACCAATCTCAAGTCAATCGCCCAAAGTGCGGCTGCTGTGGCATTGACGGTCGGCAAAGGCGCTGTTGTTGCCCTTCCGGATAATCCGAATTTCCGCGGTTTTTGGTACGGTGGCAATCGCGTCTTCTTCAATGCGATCTTTTATGGTCGCGCGATCAAAGCCGTCCGCACCACTAGTGAAGGTTCCGAGAACGAGGACGAAAGTCATTCACACTGAGATCCGGATCCGTAAATAAGCCAGTTTCAAGGCAGGGCGAACCTGCTGGTGAGAATAAACTTCGAATGTCCATTCAAGGGCGCGCGTCGCCCACGGTGATTTTCGATACCGTTGGTTTCGCTTATCTCGAAGTGTGGAACCCCGTGCAACCGCAGGTGTCCCAATTTGCGAAGACGGTCAGCTTTGATCATGGCGGTCATTGGGGTTCAGCACCTGGCCCGAAACCGCGCGATGCGCGTCAACTCGCGCTCGAACTGAGCGCAGCCTTGCGACACGCCGGCATCACGCCACCATTCGTGCTCGTCGGTTACTCGATGGGCGGCATTTATGCGCGCGTCTTTGCGGGCATGTTCCCGGAAGAAGTCGTTGGCATCGCTTTTGTGGATCCATCCGTCGAAGAATTCATGGAATGGTTTGCGCAAAAGTTTCCCGAGATGGCGCACATCTCTGAAACCCATCGGCTGGCTCAGGACGAATGGGCGTCGCAACGGCTCTCTGTCGGACAAGCGCGCCGTTCGCAGCTCCCCGTGATACCGCTAACTCTCATTACGGCCACTAAACCGCAAGACATGCTCACCCAGAGGGTGCTGCCGTACTGGCTGGAAACTCATCGCAATTGGCTTCGAGCGTACCCGCAAGCGAAGCACATTGTCACAAGAAACAGCGGGCACGAGGTTGTTCTCAGCGACCCGGCGCTCATCATCGACGCGGTTCGGGCGATGGTGAACGAGGTTAGTAGCACATCCATCCAATCCAAGTCCGCTGAGTCACAGATCAGCCCGTTTCTGCGCCGATAGGAAAGACTTCGCCGCAACTGCCACGAGCGAGTGAAAAACTGACGAGGCCCTTCTCTGAGGGTTGGCTGCTGCATCGCGTGCTCAGATTGTTGGTCAGCGTTGAACGCCAGCTTCAATATCCGCCAGCCTTACGATATGAAGAATCGCACACCGGACTAGCCCTCCTGCAATCCCGTCCGAATCAACGTTTATGCCAACATCGATCGTATTCTTTTCTACAATGGCCATGTCACGATGAGTTACGTCGTAATGGCTGCCGTCACTCAAATGAATGCGAAATGGTCGGAATGGATCTGCCGTAATCAGATCCCTGACTTGCTTCGCTGTGATCATGGTTGAATCTTAGTCGGTTTCAAATCGCGTTCAAGCCGTTCAAGAGTGACCCTTCCCAGGGCTTCAGACAGTTCACCATTCTAGAATCAGCTTCGCTGTAGCGGCGGACTTCGGGTCTGCCCGTTGCCAGAGCGACTCACGAATCACCTCAGCGCGCCGTTGAACGCGGCCACTGAATGCCTCGCGCCCCTCGACGAATACGACGACCGGTTTATCCAGGTCCACGAGGGCGTCGTGCAATCGCAGGATGATGCGTTGAGGGACCTCGCCGGACAGCTTGACCGTTTGGCCGGTGATCTCCCCGACGATTTTCCGTCCAGCCTTTGCTTCCTCAACTGGCACGGCCAGCCAGTAAAAGCGCGTGTGGGTTACGTCATCCTGGAACCAGACAACTTTTTTCGGCCACGGATTGCGGGTGTGGCGCATCATCCAAGGAAGAGCTTCGGCATCTTTGCGGTTCATCCAATGCGGCAATCCTTCATAGACACGGGCGAAGTGTTCGTAACCGCCAGGGTCTGCCTCCTGTAGACGATCCAATTCTTTAGCGCGTTCGGCGACGACTTCGTTGCGGCGATAGGCCGAGTCATTTCCGCCAACGAATAGTGCGAACGGAAGATTGCGAAGCCCAAGCAAGGAAGCTTCGTTCGGATGTCCGGCCATCATTGCGGCCGCGGCCCACCGGTCCGCCATGCGCGGAGCCAGTTGCCAGACGCCGTCGCCGCCAGCCGAATAGCCCATGAGATAAACGCGATCCGGATTCACGCGCCGCAACGCGACATAATTTTCGATGAGGCGGTCGAACATCGGGTCGATGTGGGCTTCATGCCAAAGGTTCCAGGTGTCCGTCGGCGCGCGCGGCGCCACGTAAATGCCTTCGTCAGGTTTGTAGAGCGAGATTTGGTTTTGCCACTGCCGATCATTGACGGCCGGACGCGCATTGCCGCCGCCATGCATGGAAATCCACAAGCTGTGGCCGCCTGGCGGCGCTTCGCCAAACACCCGTTCCTCCCAACGCAGCGTTTTCCCCGCGAGCGTAAGCTGATTGGTTTGCATCTCGGCGGCGCGCTCTGTCCGGAGTTGCGCGAGACGTTCGTTCGATAAAGTATGCAAAGCCATTGCAGCCTCGCCGCGATTGAGATGCGATTCGGCAGCGCGGGCGCTAAGATGAAACGAACCAGCGGCCAATGTGATTGCCAGCGCCAGCCGTACCAAACGCAATTTGTGCATGGGTCGAGGATAGCCAAAAGGAGCGGCCTATACTAGGGCCTGTCCCAAGAATTGAGTTTTAGCGCGCCCGCGCTTACCTTCTCGGGCAAGGCTCCTTCGCTGATCGCCGCGTTTGTCCGTTGCCAACCCTGATCCTTTCCGATCTCAAAATGCCGCAGATGAACGGCTACGAACTGCTGGCCTGGGTGAAAACTCAACCGAAGCTTAAACGCATCCCTTTTATCATCCTTTCGGCCTCGAATGTGCCGGTCGATTTTGAAACAGCGAACGATCTCGGCGCTAATTCATATTTGGTCAAGCCCGCCGGCTCTGTGCAGCTCGTTGAGATTTGAGGAGGCTCATTTATTTGCCGTGATAAACGGAGATTCCAGGGCCTTCTCACGCCGGCTGCTGGCAATTTCTGAATTCCTAGGTCTAGGTCAGCAGCTCTGGCCTCGCTTCCACCGGTTGACAATCCAGCGCGTTTTTCCAGTGGGCGAAGGTGGGACCTCGACGACTTCCTGCATTTGAATCGCGGCTGACTTGCCCAGAGCTGTTCGGAACGTTGTTTCTAACTGGCGCAAGTTACTCTCCAAGCCATCCTTCGCCAGGGGAATGTACCGGAAAACAAATGCCTGGCGTCCCGTTTGTTCCAATTGCCATTCGCGAATGAGCTGCCGGTTCAAGCTTACTCCCACAAAATGCCGCACAAATACTGACGAGAGCAACGTCCCATCTTCGGTTGTGAGCATATCGTCGGCGCGGCCTTGCAGGCTTTGCAAGCGCGGGAAGGGAAGTCCGCAGGGACATGGCGCAGGCTCAGCCCAAACTCCCAGGTCACCGATCTCGTACCGAATCATCGGAAAACTGAGGTTATTCAGCAAAGTAATCAGGAGCCGTCCCGTTTCGCCCGGCGGGCAACGCCGACCTGATTCATCCACAACTTCCACAAAGACGTTCGGCGAATAAACGTGGAGGCCGGCATGAGCCGAGCATTCGCAGGCAATGTCCGCACATTCGCGCGAACCATATTTATCGAACACCTCGGCTTGAAACGTGCGCTCCAAAATCTTACGCCATTCCAGAGTGACCGTGCCAGCGCACGCCATAATCGTCCTCAGCTTTGGCGCGGGCACTTGGCGGTCTTCGATGAACTCAGCCAAGCTGACGGAAGCGTCGACGTAAGCCATCATATACTGAATCTCCGGATGGCTGCGGATGACCTTCAGGTGTTGAATCAACTCGGCCTCTTTCGCGCGAAACGCGTTCATTGTCACTTCGCCCAAAAGATTTTTCAGGACGCGGCGATCCAGCTTTTCCTTCTGTTGCAAGAGATCCTGCTCAGAACCCCACAAGCGGAAGTATCGTGTGCCGAGCGGAAAGCCGCAGAGCTCTTGCGAAAGCAGACGCATGGCGCGGCCCCAATCACGAAATTCCGCGTCGTGCACGACAGCGGTCGGAACACCAGTCGTCCCACCGGTCTTGACGACGAGCCAATCGTACCGTTTCTTCGAGACACTCTCGGGAGAAGTGATCTGCTTGCGCAATGGATCAACAACCAATTCACAGAACCGCGCGCGAATCTGTTCCCGGGTTAAAACTGGAAAACGCTGTAAGAACTGTTGAATACTCTCGCCCGGCTGCCTTACAAGGCGAAGCTGCTGATAGTACGGAGATTGATTGATCGCGCGGTCCAGTAATCGTTTCAGGCGTCTTTCAATCGCCTCACTTAGATCGGCGGCGGAAAGACGGCGCCACTCCTTAAGCGCTTCCCATCTGAAATGAATCTGCGAACCGATGCCTCGCTGGAGCGCGAAGTAAAGCGACGCTCGCAGAGGTCCGGGCAATCGAGAAAGCCAATCAACGTTCAACGTAATTCCTCCAGCCGGGCGGCGGCCTAAATTGAAAATTGATCGGCGACTCGACTGGTTTGATTACTTGATCGTCCAGTCTTGTTTGAAGCTGGTCGAATTCGAAATCACCCCACCCAAGGCCGCCGAACTGGTCCCGGCGCGCAATCACTGGCAATTTCTCCGGATTGAAACCCATGAACCAGCTGAGCGCCGCATCAATTTCGAACGGGTCGGAGCCGCAGACCAGCCAATCCGTTTCTCTCGCAAGCGGCTGCAATGGTCCGTTCCCTTCGCCGCTGATCATGCCATCAACGATACAGAAATAATGTCGCTGCGGCGTCGACTGCAAGTTGCCGTCAGCGTCGGCGCATTGAATGATCAGATTCAAGTCATAAATCATCCGCCAAATGGTCTCATTGCCATGCCAAGCGCCGCCCGCGATATAAAAGCTCTTCGGCGCAGCTTCTCGGTTCTCGATCCGGGTTTCAATGCCGCGGACACGCTTGATCAGTTCCCAACCAGGCTTCAGAACCTTATAGGCGAGTTGACTCCGTTTTTGAAAACGTTCCCGAAGCTGCGTTTGCGCGAAATAAAGCCAGCGATTCTCATCTCGATATTCGTCTCCGCCCCACTTGGGAGCGCCCTTTCGAAAATGTGGCAAGTACGCCTTGTCCCCATTGATGCCGACAAGATTTTTCAAGGCGCAAGTGATGCCGCTCTTTTGGTGCGATTTCCATTTCGGCAAATTAATGAACAAGTCCGCGTGCAACACACTCTGGCTGACGAAATACTTGTGCGAGCCGGGACGATGATTGCTGCTGGTTACGGCAGCGCTGTAATCATTCACGGCAAAGCGCTTTGATTGGTGCGAGATTGGCTCGAGGTGGCTGCGGTTTCCGAGTTCGACTTCACGATAGCCTTTCGGATCGCCATGAGGGTCGCGACTTTCGGAAAGGAAGGTCCCTTGATTTTGACGGAAGACTTCCTTGCGCAGATCGCGAAAGGCGACCTTGCCCTCGCCCGTTCGAGAGAACCGTTCCATCACTGGCTCAAGCCCGGCCTGCCGGCACATCAAAGGCCAGTCAGCGTATTGCAATGGGCAATCGCCCACTAAAATGGATTCCGCCGATGGAAAGAGTTCCAGGCAAGCCTCGACCGTGGCTTCAATCAGCCGCGTGTCCGTGACCAGCGCCTTGATTGGAAACGCGGGATCAGTCTCGTGCAACACCCAATTCGGCTTGATGACGATGCGTCTTGGCAGCCAGCCCTTCGAACACGCTCGCAGTTGTTCCAAAACGAGGCGGTTGAGCCGCGACGACGCCTTCGTGAAACAACTGATCATGGCCAGCTACTTACAGCATCAGCAGGGATGTGGCAATCCGCGCGAATGCCCGCGTTGGTTGCAAGGCATATTCGTTCGGCATGCCAAGGTTAGCTTAGGTTGTTTCCGGAGAACGCCACGCCCCACGCGACCCACTCGGTTAGCCAGGGAGCGCAGCGTTTACGCTGCAGAACGTGAAATATGCGAAGGGGCTCGAGATTCTTCGGAACGTTTCGCCTCTGCGTACGTTTCTGCGGCATCAACCCTACGCTCGTGAACTTCGGTTTTAATCGCATTCGCCCCCGCCTTTGAGACGCATCGTTGACGGACCCGCACCAGCACCGCGCTATGGCCGTCACCTATGCTGGTCCTAGTGCCTTCACCCGACATCGGCATTAACCACCTCCCCTGTACGACTGCGCTCAGTGCAACGCACGAAAGCAAGGAAAGCCTATGAGGAAACGCGCCTCGATCATTGCCAAAAGCATTATATCGAAACGATTGCGGCGGTGTTCCTTGAGAACAATTCTGCTTGGCCTTAGCGCGCTTGCCGTCGGCGCGGCATCTTATCCAAAGAACGGCGCTCGACTAACGAATTTCGATTTTAGCTTTCTTTACCCGGCCTCCACCGCAGCCTGGGAAGAATCGTGGGACGCAGTCATCGATGCGCGCGATCCGAAAAACGAAAAAATCATCGTTCCCGGGATCATTTTCAACAGTCCGCCGCGGTCTTATGTTTTGAAATACAATACGGACCTGACTCTCGACCAAAAATTCGGCCCTGAGGGAAAAGGTTACTGCCTGATTTCCTGGACGGATGTGGATTCGCCCGGAAACGGGTTTACCATTAAGGGCATGGCGGTGCGAGAAGATGGCCGAATCCTCTTGGCTGGCCCGGCTCCGCAAAAGAACTCGCCCGGTGGTCGAGTCTCATTTGACTTCAACAGCGCGGCTGATTTGGCGACAGCGCTGGCCTACGATCCGAAACGGAAAGCGATCCGGGTTGCCGGTATTACTCGCGGTGATCGTGGCCGCGGCGCCCAGCCAATTGGGCTGATTGCGAAACTGACTGCGGACGGGATGCTCGACACGGGCTTCAATGGCACGGGGAAACTTTCCATTCCTGGGGGCGCGGCGGCTGATATCATGGTCGATGCAGCGGGCAACGCGATATTCTAGAATTTCAATACAACACTTGGGATAAAGGCACAGCGCCCGTAACGGCGACTTCGGCATTCTTCACGGGATCGCCGGGAGACAACGCGCTACAAAAGCCGGATTCGGACGAGCGCAGGATGGCCCGAGCGGCCGCCAGCGTTCACACTCCCTACGCACAATGCCATTCAGGAATTATGGCCGATGTCACCATCAACGATCCGCAGCCGAAAAAGGTCGCGCTATATTTTGCGGATTTCAAAAGCGCGAAGCTGTCGATGACTGTCGAAGCACTGGACGGCGAATCGGAAGAAGTGCTCGATTCGCAAAGCATTTCCGAATTTCACAACGGCGTCTATTTGAAGTACACGGTCAAAGGCCACATCAAGTTTCGAATCAAAGATAATACGGACGAGGCTAATGGAACTGTCATTTCCGGAATCTTCTTCGACCCTCGACAGTAAACCGTATGCCTTCAGCGGCTAATGGCCCCAACGCTTCATCCGGCACCATCACTTCGCCGGTTGCCCATCTCTTGCCGGAGAACCGACGCGCCAAAAAACCAAGCGCGCGGCGTTTCAACGCCGGGAACCAAATCGCCCGAGACGTAAGTCCCGAAGCGACGGTTGAGCCGTTCGCGCTTGCCATGCGATTCCGCCGTCCCTTCGGGACTCCCGTGTTCATCCGCCCAGCCCCGGCGTTGAAACGCCGGGCTATTTTCGCCATCTCCCTCCGGGACAAATGCCTTCTGAATTACCGAACGGCATTATGCTTTAGTAGGACCGCAAATTCCATTCGTCCAGTAACTCTGCGGGCAGGTCATGTAAGAAGCGGGAGGGTACTTGCATTTTGTCTCCGCCGTATCCACTCGAAGTGCGAATCAATGGATAACTCAGATACAACTCATCCTTGGCGCGCGTGATGGCGACATAAAACAAACGCCTTTCTTCCTCTTCGCTTTCGGGCCGTTCCAATGAACGCGTCGATGGAAAGAGACCATCAGAAAGCATAATCACAAAGACGACTTTGAATTCGAGGCCCTTGGCCTGGTGAACGGTCGAGAGCCGAATCTGCTCGGAGTCCTGGCGAGCTGGCTTTTCGTCTTCCGCTTCGAGATTCGAGAAAAGCGCCAGCTGCGTTAAAAACTCCTCGGTCGTCTGGAACTGCAAAGCGAAATTGATGAGCTGCTCGAGGTCCTCCATGCGCGCTCGGTAGTTCGTGTAATTCGCTTTAACGTACTCTTCATAGCCGGCCTCGACAATCAGCCGAAGCATCCGCGCTGTGTTGCCTTGGACCGGTTCGGATTCGAGTTGAGCAACCGTGGCCGTGAACTGCGCCCACGACGCCGCGGTCTTTGTCGACACAGATCCAGCGCAAGCCTGGAGAGCCGCAGCCAAAGGCCGATGCCGAGCAGC
Source organism: Verrucomicrobiota bacterium (assembly GCA_016871515.1). Taxonomy (GTDB): domain Bacteria; phylum Verrucomicrobiota; class Verrucomicrobiia; order Limisphaerales; family SIBE01; genus SIBE01. Next base: position 55,069 of record VHDE01000003.1, on the reverse strand, counting down.
TGGAGAGTTCGAACCAGGCGATTCGACTTTGGCGCCGGCTTGTTTTTCTTGGAAGCCGGGCGGTTCAGCTTTCGCAGCCCACCTTTCACTGAATTGGCGCCATAATTTCTCCGCTCCTTTGCCGCCAATGCCCGGAAGCAAACGCACAAGCCGTTTGAAGGAGAGCTCATCATTTGAGTTGGTGACAAACTTCAGAAATGCCGCGACGTCTTTGATGTGAGCCTGTTCGAAAAAACGAATGCCGCTCGTGATGCTGAAAGGGATGTTGCGCCGAGTCAGCTCGAGTTGCAATTCGAGCGCATGAAAATGCGAGCGGTACAACACCGCCATGTCGTCGAGATTGATTCCTTCATCGCGCAATTGCAGCGCCCTTTGCGCCACGAAAGCGGCCTGCTCGCCGCCATCGCCGCACGCAACCAAAACCGGTTTGATACCAGATTCTCGCGACGAGGCGAGCGTCTTCGGAAACTGATAGAGATTCGGCGCGATGGCAGCATTCGCCACCGCCAGGATTTCGGGCGTGCTCCGGTAATTAGTTTCGATCTTGTAAACCTTCGCCGCCGGGTAGCGTCGCGGAAATTCCAGGATGTTCTGGAAATTCGCCCCGCGCCACGAATAGATGCTTTGGGAGTCGTCCCCGACGGCCATGACATTCTGATGGCGTGCCGCCAGCAAATCGATGAGATCGCCTTGCAATTTGTTTGTGTCCTGATACTCGTCGACGAGGACGAACTGAAACCGGCGCTGGTACTGGTCGCGAATCTCATCCTTCTCCTGGAGCAGCCTCAGCCAAAGAACGAGCAAATCGTCAAAATCCACAACGTTCGTCGAGCGCTTTCGTTTCTCGAAACTCGCTTGCACGCTTTGGATTTGATTTTTCAATGCCGCAAAATAATCGAACTGATCTTGCAAAACGCGGACGATGGGCTTTTGGGTGTTGACGGCGAGCGAAAGGATTTCACCGAGGACTTCCGGTTTGGGAAAACGCGTTTCCGTCACATCGATTGCGGCATCATCGATACAAGCCTTCAACAAGTCCTTGGTGTCTTCGCGATCCAGAATCGTAAAATCCGAACGGTAACCGAGTTCGGCCGCATGACGACGCAAAATGCGATTGCCGATCGAGTGAAACGTCCCACCCCAAAGCGATGACAGGTCAGTGCCCAGAACGTCAGTGACACGGCGCATCATTTCCTTGGCCGCTTTATTCGTGAAGGTCAGCAGCAGAATCCGATCAGGAGGGATTCCTTGCTCGAGGAGATACGCCACTCGATAGATCAACGTGCGGGTTTTGCCGGATCCTGCGCCTGCGATCACGAGCGCTGGACCCGGCGGCGCCGTGACGGCCGCGCCCTGCTGCTCGTTCAACTCGCGAGCGTAATCGATCTGCAAGTGGATGGGCGCGCGAAATGGCTCCAGAACATACTCGCGTGACATCAACGAAAGTTAACGGCGAAACCGGAATTGGAAAATAGAAATTGCCTGTGACGGAAGCGCGGCAGTGCATCGCGAAGTTGCCGGTAGCGGCGGGCATCTTGCCTGCCGTAGAGGGCGCGCATCTTGCCGCCCGGAGCGAGAGCTTGAAACTTAACTTCGTGTTTGCCTTTCAGATCGCAACACGTGATCCACCGGGCAAGATGCCCGGCTCTACGGCAGGCAGGATGCCCGCCGCTGCGATTACGATTGTGCCGACAGCTCCGGGAGGCACCGGGAGCGTGGGCTTGGGAAGTTCATTGGAAGATCGGAAGCATTCCGTTTGTCGCGCCGCGCTCCATGCTCAACGTCGGACAAGGAACCTCCTGCGATGTCGAATTGACCTGCACATGGCGCGCGCCCATGCGTTCGAGCCGCTCGCTGACGACACGAAACGCCAACTCCGGTCGATTGCAATCCTTGCTCAAGTGCCCCAAATACAAATGGCGTAACTCGTCGGTCACAATTTGCTCGGCCACATCGGCCGCCGCTTCGTTGGAAAGATGGCCATGACGGCTGAGAATGCGTTGTTTGACGCTCCATGGACGTTTGTAATCGTCCTGCAGGAGTTTCACATCATGATTCGTCTCGAGGACCAAAACGTTCGCCTTTCGAACCCGCTCAACGACCAATTTGGTGGCGTAACCGAGATCAGTCAGGAAACCGATGTTGACATTCCCAGCCCGAAACAAAAACCCGACGGGATCATAGGCATCGTGCGGGACGCTGAAGGCATCAACTGCGATGTCGCCGATTTCGAATGTCGAGCCAGTGCTAAAGATGCGGCAGTCGAACTTGGTTTCGAGTTGTTGTTCGACCGCTTCCTTCGTCAGTCGATTGGTGTAGATAGGCACTGGCGTCTTAGCGCAGAGGGCGACCAGCCCTTGAATATGATCGCAATGCTCGTGCGTAATCAGGATTCCATGCAAGGTTTCCGGTGTACGACCGATCTGAGCCAAGCGTTGGCGGATTTGTCGTCCGCTAAAGCCAGCATCAATCAGAAGCCGGGTTTCGTCAGTTTCGAGGTAAGCACAGTTGCCTCCCGAACCGCTGCCGAGAATGGTCAATCGCACAGCCACGGAGACTGACGTTACGGCAAGGAATACGGAGCGGCAACGTTTTTAGGCGGAGGACAAAACTATCAAAATCAGTAACGCCAAGCTAAATCGGAGAAGCTGAGATGTCTGAGAGCGGACGCCAAGCAATAGCAGCAATAGCTGTCGGAACCCGAAAAAGCATTCCCTATGCCGGTTCTTTCTTGAGATATTCACAAAATTGTTTATGGTTCGAAGGGATGGCTCAAAGTCTGCATTTGTCGCAAAAGATGGCCCTGTCGCAGGTGCTGGCCCCGCAGTTACAGCAATCACTCGCTCTGCTCCAGGCGCCCACACTCGAGTTGAAAGCTTTAGTCGAACAGGAACTCCAACAGAATCCCGTCCTCGAAGAGGTTCTGACCGGAGAAATGGAACAAGAAGAGAAGGCAAGCCGCGATGGTGAACCGGGCCCGGAACTCGTCGATCCCGCGGAACCGCCGGCCGACATTACCTTCGATCCGGCCACCGAGAAGAATTCGAACGATCCGGTGGACGATTTTCAAGCTGAGTTCGAGCGCCTCACACAGCTGGACCAGGAATGGCGGGATCATTTTTCCCAGACGAATGTTCCCATCCGCCAAAGCCAGGAAGAGGAGGAGCGGCGGCAGTATATGTTTGATTCCCTGGTGGCGGGCACCTCTCTCCAGGAAAACATGCTGGAACAGGTGCGGCTGTCGGAGCTCAACGGCGACCAGCGGCAAGTGGCCGAGATGATCATCGGCAACGTGGATGACTATGGTTATCTTCAGGCCGGCGTGGATGAACTAGCTTTTTCCACTAACATACCGGCGGATAAAATCCTTGAGGTGCTTAAGGTCATCCAAACATTTCACCCGCCTGGCGTGGGTGCGCGGGATTTGCGGGAGTGTCTGTTGCTGCAGCTGGAACGCGCCGACCAAAAGAACACGTTGGAATATCGTATCGTCGATAAATATATGGCGGCGCTTGGCAAACGCCGTTTGCCGGAAATCGCGCGCGGATTGGGTATCAGCGTCGATGAAGCGCAGGACGCTGTGAAACGCATCGGCAATCTGGAGCCGCGTCCGGGCCGGGATTTCTTTCCCGACAATCAGCAATATATTTTGCCGGAGATTTTCGTTCAAAAGGTCGGCGACGAGTTTGTTGTCACGAATAACAACGAACAAATCCCCCATTTGCGGATCAGCAACACTTACAAAGACCTGATGTCTCAGGTGGGCAGTTCATCCGAAGTGCGAGAGTACATTCGCGACAAGATTCGCGCCGGCAAATTCCTGATCAAAAGCCTTCATCAACGTCAGCAAACGATTCTCAATATTGCTAAAGAAATCGTGAAGCGGCAGCGCGAGTTCATGGAACACGGCGTTTCGCATTTGAAGCCGCTGACCATGGTCCAAGTTGCTGAAGTGGTTGGCGTTCATGAAACGACCGTCAGCCGCGCTGTGTCGGGCAAGTACATGCAAACGCCGCAAGGGATCTTCGAGATGAAGTACTTCTTTACTTCAGGCATCAAGACAGCCAGCGGAGTTGGCATGTCGAATACCAGCGTCAAGGACATCATCTCGGAAATGATTGGCGGCGAAGATCCGACCAAACCGTTGTCCGATGAGGAAATTGTGAAGCTTTTGGCGCAAAAGGGAATTGTCATTGCCCGCCGCACCGTCGCGAAGTACCGTTCGGAGCTGAATATCCTTCCTTCGCATTTGCGCAAGGTTTACTAACCGACGCCTCGTTCAAGTGCTCGAACCGACGGAGATCGACTGGGGTATAAGGCTTTGTCTTATTCCTGTTCACGAGCTGGGTAAGCAAATTTCTTATGTCCGCCAATCAGGCGTGAAAAGTTTGATTGGTTCTTCCGTAGTCCAGATTTAGCCGCCGCACTGAAAGCACCAGGGAGACAACCACTTTTGACGCGATGTGCGCCGATTCAGCCGCGTTCACTTTTCTCAAATCTTAGAAGGCATGCTCCCTGCTGAAACTCATTGCTGACAGACTGAACAGAAGTCCGTCGTTTACTCAAGCAAGGCGGCTCCGGGTGGAGTCGCCTTTAACTAAAAATAAAAAGTTCGGCTTCGGGATAATGCGAGTGGACGGACAAAATTCTAAAGTCTCGTCGTAATAAGCCGACTATAATTTTACGGGCACAGCGTGACCCTTAAAAGAAAGGTGGGCGGCTCAGCCTCTCTGGAGGAGCCGCCTCCTTTCATTGCTGAGTTCAACGGGGATTCGATGAACGCAGCGCGAGTCTATCAAGCGAACATCTCCGCGACGTGATCCTGCGCTGGCTGTTTCGTGGTTGGCGCCTTCAGCATCCTTCAGGGTACTTGCTTGTAATTGTAAGATAACATCTCTCCCTTCGCGTTTCTTAATTCGCACTTTCTCTGCTGGATCGTCAACGTAACAGCCCCAACGTCGCCCGTATAAATGACCGGCACTTGCAGCCGAGCCAGGCGATCGCGCAGCTTTCGATTCGCGTGCGCTCCTGCGGGAAATTCCGCGGATGCGATCACGATCACTTTCGGCCGCAGGACTTCGATTAAATCCTGGCAAAGCGGTTCCTCCTGCGAGGGCAAACCCGTAACAACGACATCCGCGCGAATCTTCGGCTCGCGTTCCAGAAGCTTTCGCTGGCCTGGCTTCCCCAAGTCAGAAAGCAACAGAACACGCAGACCGCCGAATTCGCCTGATAACACGATCGCGTTATCATCAGCCTGGGAAAAATGGTCGCGAGCGTCAGGGTGCAGGATCGACCAGCCAACAAGCGACTCGCCTCGGTTCGCCTGACGCCAGCCATCTCGACGATTCTCCAGGTCATGGATCAGCCTGCGATAAGCTGCCGAGCGAAAGCGGATGGAACTGGTGGTCACTTGAGAGATTGGAAAATCCAAGCACTCCATCCCTCCGATATGCTGCAAGTCGCCATGCGTGAGCAAAACATGAGGCACCTGATTAACGCCCTGCGCGCGCAAAAACGGTTTGACGAGAAACTCGGCGGTGTTCGGGCTGCCGCAATCAATCAGCAAATCATCAGCGCGCCCAGGCACGTCGGCCCAAAGTCCGCCACCACCCAGCGGAAGAATCGTCAGGCGCAAGGCCGGACTATTGCTCACCCTAATTGAAATACAGATCACCGCGATGATTCCCACTGCGACGCCGATCCATATCCTTCGCTTGGAAGTGAAGAGCCATCCTGAAAGGCACGCGCCTAAAAGAGCGTAATAACCGAAGCAAAGCAAAATGCTTGGGGGAGGCGTGTAAAAATAGGCCATCGGCAGCGCAGCCGCCCGCTCGCTCAAGCGAATCATCATTTTCATCCAGAACCACGCGCTGTGGTTGAAGAGCTCGGTTAGGGGCAAAAACCAATCGCCGCAGCAGAGACTTCCGAGACTTGCCATTAAGGCAAGGCTGCTAATTGGAACAATAAGCAGATTGGCGAGCAGGCTGACCGGAGTAATCAGATAGAAGTAATACGCAATTAATGGGAGCGATCCCAGCCAAGCCGCAAGAGAAGTCGCGAAGCTGCTTGTTAGATAGCGCAACGGAGCGTCGAGCGACCGTTGCCAACGCGGACGCAATTCCTCCGGCAAAAGCGGATCCGGCTTCAAAATCCGTTCTTGAATCGCTCGCAACGGAGGAAGCAAGAGAGCGATACTCAACACGACAAAAAACGAAAGTTGGAATCCAGCCTGCAAAAGCTGGCGGGGTTCCCACACAAGAATGATCAAGCCGGCCGCTGACAGGGAATTGACCAGGTCGCTCGGCCGGTTGAGCGACCAGCCCGCCGTGATGACGCTCATCATGATCGTCGAGCGAATCGCAGATGACTGCCAGCCAGTCGCAGCCGTGTAAGCCCAAAGCAACGGAATGACGATCAGCCCGCACACGGAACGCGGCAGTTGCGCGACGCGCAACACACTGACCACAATTCCGGCAATCAATGCTATGTGCAGTCCGCTGATCGCAAAAATGTGCAACGTGCCCGAGCGCATGAACGGTTCGGATACTTCCTGCGTCAATGCCGTTTTCCAGCCAAGCGTCATTGCCCAAAGCAAGCGCAATGACTCATCTTCGACAGGCAGGCCCTTCGACAAAGTCTTTTGCGCCCATGCGCCAAAACGGTCGGACCAAGGTGGTGCTTTAGGCGAAGCCCTGCTCGTGATGACGCGCCAATCGTTTGTGCTTTCAACTTTGAGTTGATAGTAAATTCCGAGACTGCGGAGGTAGGCTTGATAGTCGAACAATCCCTCAGCGACAGGTCCCTTCGGCTCGCGCAGGACGCCTTTTACCTCGATCATTTGCCCAGCAAAAAACCGTTCGCTTAGAACTCCCGGCGTGCTCACAGCAACGCGACCGTAAGCGCGTTGCCATTCGTCCTTCCGGCCCAGCTCGACAAGGCGCACTTGAGCGATGGACCGCCACGCCAACTCATCATCGCGTTCGAAAACACGGCGAACGGGCGTTTCACAAAGATGCCCGCGCAGGGTCACATATTCGGCTGTTTGTCCAAAGCTTGACCGCAAATCATAGGGGGACAAAACCGCGACGCGGCTCTCTAAACCAGCCCATCCACACAGAAGAATGAGCGGCCAGATCGCGACGGCACGACTTGGGCGATGAGAAATTGTCAGGAGTGCCACCGCAAACGCAGCTCCGAACAACCACCTCAGCGGCACATTGACATAATGGCCACAAACTATGCCGCTCGCGTAAACGAGCGCGATTATTGGCAGTGGCCCTTGCATCGAAGGCTGCCCTTTCGCGGCCCGCGCCAAGCCCAGACCAGGACCAGGCCAAGCGTGGCTCCAAGCGTATCGATTATTACGTCCCATCCGCTGGCAAAACGCGATGCAGTCAAGTATTGATGAAATTCGTCCGTGACAGCGTAAGCCGCTGCGATCAAGAGCGCCCACGCAGCCGAAGACCATTGCCACTCGGCTAGATGATCCTGCCGTGAAGACCGCAGCGCGCGCAGGAGAAGCATGCTGAGAACCGCGTATTCACTCACGTGCGCGCCCTTTCGGACGACCAATTGCACCTGCTTGATTCGCCGGTCGGAAATGTCAGGTTTAAGCCAGCGCAGGAAGGGAGCGAGGAAGCGGGAGGTTCGTTCGCTCGACATCAGATCGGTCGAGGCAATGAAGATAAGCGCCATCCAAGCAATGGCCGGAAGCCAATATTTGAGCAACGGGGAACGTCCCTTCACGTGCCGAAGGAAACAAGGCCCATCCGGTTAAATCAATTCAAATCGTTTGCTAAAACCGCTGTTCTCTGGCAAGGAGAAGAACCGCCATGATGAAATGCTTTATTCATAGGTTGCGCCTGCCGTCCAAAGGAAAATCTCACAGGCGAATTCTATTGTTCACTCTGTCGGCCCTTACTCTGAGTTTGGGCTGCCGCGGACAATTCCCGGAAGCTCAGTCCCAGCCAACCGAAGTGCTCGCCCGATTGCACTTTGGCGGCTTCGATCAGTTGGGCGCCACCACCAATGCCGCGACACTTTGGGACGTCTGGAAACTTCCTGTGACTGCGGAATTGCGCGATCAAGCGCTCGATAAACTGTCGGTCCGGCTGGCACAATCCTTCAGTCATGACACGAATGCGCCTGCGGCAATGCCCAACGTGCCGGCGCTGATTCGTCCGATGTTGGACGATCTGTTGCGCAGCGAATCGTTCTTTGAATTGAGAGGCCGTTCGATCCAGCCGTTTGAGTGGGCGCTCGCAGTGCACTTGGACAAAGAACGCGAACCGCTCTGGCGGACTAATTGGTCGCAGTTGTCATCGCTGTGGAATCCTAAATCCACCGCATTAACGAACCGGGTTTCCTTCACCGCACTTAATGCATGGTTTCTTCTTGGCTCTCTACCGGAATCAGAACATGGGTTTCCCACGAACGCCGCGATTTATCAGCAGATTCGAACGCATTCGCGTCCCATATCACTCGCACAAGATTATTGGTTGAAGGCCGAGATCAATTTGCCTCGACTCCTCGGGCGGGCGCCATTCGATCCTTCGCTGCCATTGCCGTCACTCGATCTAACGCTCAAAGGACGCGGGCCAACCGTGAGGGCTCAGGGACGGTTGACTTTTTCCGAAACTATGAGTTGGTCACTCGAGAAGTGGCGGATACCGACGAATACCATTTCGGATCCGGCCAATAGCCTGATTGCTTTTTCCGCGATTCAAGGCTTCGGCCCCTGGCTGAGCCGCCACAAACTGACCGCTGAGCTCGGATTAAAGTCACCGCCAAACCAGGCTTATTTCTGGGCCCACGATCCGTCGCGCCTGCCGAATCAAATCTTGGCGGCCCTTCCTGTCCCAAATGTCACGAATACGTTGCAGAATTTCATCAGTGAGTGGGTGCCGCGTTTGAATACAAATTTGCTCGAAGATGGCTATGGCAGAATCGAGTACGTCACGAACGAGCTTCAAGTCAGTTGGGGATGGTTGCCACCGGTAATTCGGCCATACATTCGTCCAGCTCCTGAACCGGGCGGTGATCATCTTGAAGCAGGAGTGTTTCCGCTTGTCACGATGACAAACACGCCGCCGCCAGCCGCCCTGTTGGATCAGCTGTCCAGTCGCACCAACTTGCTGTTCTACGACTGGGAGATCACCCAGCATCGACTCGAACAATTTTCAAACCTGATGCCTTTTCTGTCACTGTTTCTCACCGTTCCAGAACGCGATGCAACCTCGATCAGCAGTCGCTGGCTCGCGGCTGTCGCTCCAAAGCTTGGGAACACGATCACCGAGATCGCCGCGACGTCGCCCAAAGAACTGAGCCTAGTGCGCAATTCGCACATTGGCTTTACTGGAGCCGAATTAATGACGCTGGCCTACTGGCTGGACAGCACCAATTTTCCAGCTGCCAATTTTCGATTAGGTTTTAAACCGATCCCTCGTTCGACGAAACCTGCCCCGCCCGCGCCGTAGCAAGTTATGCAACCTGCCATGCCATTGACCACGAACCAGCGTCGTAGGATAAGCGTCCCGCCTGTCCAGCATTTGCATACACCCAAAACGGGACAGGCGAGACGCCCTGTCCTACCAGATTCATGCTTAAGTTAGGCGTCAATATCGATCACGTCGCTACGCTGCGCGAAGCCCGTTATCACGGAAAATCGGACGGTGAGCCCGACCCCGTTGAGGCTGCGCGGCTTTGCGAAAGCGCCGGCGCACACGGGATCACCGTTCATTTGCGCGAGGATCGCCGGCACATTCAGGAGCGCGATGTCTGGAAACTGCGCGAGATCATTAAGACGCGCTTGAATTTGGAAATGGCCAATACGCCAGAAATCTTGGCGCTGGCCATCAGGATCAAGCCCGAGATCGTTTGTCTCGTTCCCGAACGAAGGCAGGAGGTCACAACTGAAGGAGGCTTAGAAGTGGCTGGGCAAGTGAAGCCGCTCAGTGACACGCGCAAGAAGCTGAACGATGCCGGGATTGAGGTCAGTCTTTTCATCGCTCCGGATTTAAGACAAGTCGAGGCTTCGGCCGAGGTCGGCGCTCAATTTATCGAATTGCATACCGGCGCTTTCGCCGAGCACTTTCACCAGTCGCACGAACGCGTTGCGGAACTGGACCGCCTCGTCGCCGCGGCAAAGCAAGCTCAACAGCTCGGGGTCAGGGTCAACGCAGGCCACGGATTGAACTACGAAAACCTGCCTAGCCTGCATTGCGTTCCTCATCTCGTCGAACTCAACATCGGCCACAGTATTGTCAGCCGTTCGATTTCGGTCGGGCTGACCACAGCGGTTGAAGAGATGCTAACGCTGATGCGAGGTTACGCCGGTTGAAAGAGTTTCTCGGCCCGCGGTATGTCGGGCAAGTCGCACTGTCTCAACCGATCAGACCAACGACATTCCTTTAGGCACCCTCACAACGACGGTTCCGGCGATCTTATCGTGCCAAGCTTGTTTTTCGCGATTCCAGCCCGCCCAAACAAAGCCTAAGAAAAAAACAGCGGCGGAGAAGAAACTGGACAAGCTTCGCACCAGAGCGATCGCGAAATTGATTGGTCGTCCACTTGTGCGAACAACTTTGATTCCAGCGACAATTCCGCCAATGGTCGTTCCTTTCCAAGTCCACATGGCCACGTGATACGCTATCCAGATCAGCAGGAAAAAAGGCCCAACGACGATGCCGACCGCTCCCAGTAAGATTAAGTCCAACAAGGTCGCCCAAAGCCGAATCCAAAAGCCAGCCCTTCGAAGCGTGATGATTTCCGCTGCCCCCGCAAGAACGGGCGGCGCTTCCGATTCGGAGACCGGCACCAGCGGCAGACCAGCCAGAGCCGCCGCAGTTGTGGTTTCGGACGGAGCTGGCCCTCGTTCTTGGCTGAAGCTGGCCGAGATCGCCATCAGCACCGCTCCAAGTCCCCAAACGGTTGCGACTCCCCAAATCAAAAAACCGAGCACAGGCACCGTATAAAAGAAATAAAAGATGGCGATGCCAATGAGCAAAGCGACAACCGGACTTTGCAGGCCCGCGAGATTCAATTGTTTGCCCAGTTGCTGACCCGTCATCCGATACACGGCCAGCTTTCCGAAGAACAAAGCCGCTAGGAACGCGAACACAAGCACAGGCACCGCCAAAATTCCGGCCACCGAAACGACGAGAATAAACAACAGCGGTCCCAACAAGATTAACGTCAGAACCCCCGCAAAAAAAGATCCCGCCGGCCTTGACTCCAGCGCCGTTACGCAAGCTTCCAAAGGCCGCGCGAAAACAAGCGCCATGAGCAGATAAACGACAAATAACGTGGCGGCGACGGCCCAAACCCATCCAAGCGGCGGGAAAGGCCTCGCCAACAAAAATCCTTGGCGAAACCAATCAGCCATCCAACTCAGATTCGGCAAATTGGGCCCGAAGGCAAATTCCCTCCGAGCACCATGAAGTGCCGCGTTCGGTTCCAGAATTAGATTACCGCCGACTACGACGGCGTCTCGCTCGACCTCCGCGTTGTTCTTCAGATGCGCCCTTCCCATGACCACCACCATTCCGCTTTCGACTTTCCCGGAAACCGATGCCGAACCCAAAATGACGACGAGATCGCCCTGCACAGTTCCTTCGACAATCGCATTGCCACCAATGACAATCATGTCCCGGCAGACTTCATTTTGTTTGAGCGTGACGTCCTGGCCGAATACCACGATTTCCCTTCGAAAGATGCGCGCAATCTCTCGTTCCTTGCGCCCTGCGCCACCTCGCTCGCCCGGCGCAATCTCGAGCGGCTGATCAGTTTCGGGCGCCAGCGGAGGTTGTTGAGCCTGAACTGCCCAGTCAAAGCCGCTGGCAGTGATCGCCGCCATCGAGAGGATCGTAATGAGCGCCTTGCAATTCATTGCACACATCACAAAGCTAGCGTTTGCTGATCGCGACTCGAAAACAGACGGTGCCCACTCCGATGCAAGTCAGGTACATGATGAAGATCAGTGCCGAAATTCCTACGAACCAATGCTGTTCGATCGAACGCCCAACAATCAGGAGAGCGTATCCTAATGTGCCGAGCACTTCGGCAACCCAGGCAAAACCGAGCCACCAATCGGCGACGCTTTGCTGGCCCGCGTTCACGGCCAGCCGGCCTGAAAGCAAGTGGCCTCCATACAAAATGGCGCCGACCAACGTAATGGCCAGCGCCGCAGAAACAGCCTGCAGGCGCCGCGGCCAATTCCACCACGACCTTTCCCAAATCGGCGCGCGCGCTCTGGCCTCCAGCGCCGCGAGCACGCGCGGAATCAATGTCTCCGGGGCCGGCAGGTCCGGCAACTTTTCCAGTTCGAACTGGATCGATTTTTCCAATTGTTGATTATAATCGTTTTCCATAACGCGATTTAATTCGGGTTACGCCATCAGCAGTTCGCGAGTGACGCGCCAGTCACCGGGCGGCTTAGACGCTTTCGACGAGGCAGTCCCGTGCTGTGGTTTGAAATCACTCCAAGGGTCTTCAGCTGCGGTCTGAAGATTGAGTTTTCGGCGAAGAGTTTCGCGGGCGCGAAAGATATCGGTTTTTACTTTGCTCAAAGAAACCTTGAGCTTCTCGGCGATCTCCTCGTAACTGTAATCTTCAAAGTGATAGAGGACCAGCGGGACACGTTGCGCGCCGGGCAACTTTTGCAGCGCACGTTCCAGCATCCGGCGATAATCAGCTTCGTCGAGACTTCGATTCATGGTATCCGGAGCAGGAATCTCGACCGGCGACTCATCCTCGTCCGATGCAGACACCATCTCGGAAAAAAAGCGCCAGCGCGATCGGTAGCGGGACAGATGATTTAACGAGAGGTTGGTTGCGACCGTCTTCAGCCACCCTCCTACCGTCGGACTTTCACGCAATTCCTAGTACCGCTCATACGCTTTGAGGAACACCTCCTGGGAAATATCTTCGGCCTCCGCCGGGTTTGCGACCAGACGCATAGCCGTTGTGAATACCATGTTCTGGTACGCCTTCATAAAGGTCTCAAATTGGCTAACGTCAATCATGTCGTTCGTGACCGGGTCCGGCTTGGGCTTATGCATCTATCTAGGGCAAGGACACTGAATATGCCAAAAGGTTGCAGCAAAGTTACTCGCTCGGTCATATCGCGTCATATCGGTTTTCAAACTTCTCTGCTCGACAGTTCGAGAAAAACGGTGAATTTCGGTGCCGCCGTGTCGGTAAAAACCGAAAAATAAGACTTCACAAAAAAGGAACTCAAGCTATTATCCGGCGGTACGAATTCTCCGTCATGGATAACTTGGTTGAAAAAATTTAAGCGAGTTTTAATTTATTTCGAAAAGAGCTTTTGATTCGGGTAGCGGTACGTTTCTTCAGCGGGGTTCCCCACCCCCACCTCCTTGGCGTCTGCTGCCCGAATCGTTTTTTTTCGTTTTTTAGATTCCGTGACTTCGCCGTTGACTTGCTTAAAGTGTTCTCTTAGTTTCCCTCTCCCCTTGCGGGGGTGTAGCTCAATTGGTTAGAGCGCTGCCCTGTCACGGCAGAGGTTACGGGTTCGAGCCCCGCCACTCCCGCCATTTCACTCTTCTTTCGGTCGATCCGACTTTAGCCCTCTCTCGATTGCTGTTAATGCGTTGCACGATTGAGGTGCAATTTCCATCCTTCGGCTGCCGCCGCACTGCAAAATTGGTTTGGTTTCAGTTTGCCATTTCGTCCCGAAAATAGACACTCTGTCCAGGCAACAGTTCCAAAACTGGACAGCTCCATCGACCTAATGAAGCCTGCGAATCAAATTCCGCCAGAGATCGATTTCGGTGATTTCGGCGATCTCGACGGTCCTGATTCATTGGAAAAGGCGAAATCAAAACTGATCATGGATTTTGGTCTAAACCGGCCGGCGCCCGAACGGATAACAATCGAAGTCCTGAAACAACTGATTCGCGAAAAACCGGAGCGCATTTGCCAAGCCGTTCGCCAGTGGCTGCATCAACCGCCTGAACGTTGAACCAAATTACTGAAACGTTCAACTTTTGCGGCGCGCCTCAATCCTCGAATCCGAAATGGGAGGCATTATTACATGTCCCAAGCCAGCCGGTGGCGACAAATTTGAGGAGGTTGAGCGGCGTCGCGGTCGAGTTCCAAAGTTAAGTAGCCTCCATCTTTCAGTAATTGAATGCCCGCCAGGGCTGGACAGAGACGCACGTGAAACTGCTTCCAGCAACGCGCTTCCCGCAGCGCCGCACTCATCCGCCGAATGGAAGTTCCGAGAAAATGAACGGTCGGCATTCCAGAAAGGATGCGGCTGTTCAGCATGAAAAATTCAGAATGAAGGTGGCCAATAACCGTCGCCTGAATCCGGTCCACCCTTGAGCTAACATTCTGAATGCGCAAAAGAAACGGCAGGGCTGTCGGATCGTGGCAAAACAACACAACTTTCTGTTTCGGTTTAAGATGAGCGAACGTCTTATCGAGCTGATCGATATGCCCGCTGCGCAATTGCCGCCATTCTTCTCGTTCTTCAGCCAGCGTTTCCGGTGCGTACACTGGCAGGGCAAGCAGCGACGACGTCACTCCTACCAGGACGTACCAGCCCACTTCAAGCGTCCAAAAGTCCGAAAGCCCCAGCTGCTGGCGGGTTCGCCACCAACTCGCCAATCGCATTCCTCCTTGCCCACCAAAGAGACTCGTCTTTCCCAGCTCGTGATCTCCAATCGTCAAATGAAGTTTCGCTCCGGCCTTTTGCCGAAGTTTGGTTACGCATTCGCGCGCGCTTTCATACGAAGCGTCGTCGCTTAAGCCGATGAATGCTGTGTCGCACGAGTAATCGCCGTTCGCTAACACGTAATCGGCGCCGCCAGTTCTCTCCAGGAAACGGTCCAGCAAGTAATTGTGAGCAAATGGGTCTTTGCGCCAGATCAGGTGACGATACGCTTTCACGCCAAACCGCAACAACGGATTATCGATGAAATCGGCCTCACGCCAACCCCTTTGCTTCTCCGCTTTCGACGCGTAATGAATATCGCTCAGAATCAGAATCAACTGCCGGCCAGTCATAAGACAACCATCCGCCAAATCTTAGACCGCGTCGGCTGAAGGAAAGCAATGGATAAATAACAAACTGACCAAACTGACTGGTGTTCGCGTGTAGACTATTGCCGAAGCTGCTGGCAGAAATCGCACAGCGACGGCGCTCCGTTGGAATTGCCCTGTAACTTCTCGATATCGGAGTGGTGGAGATAAGAAAGACGCGCTGCGGATTTGCTATGATTGCCCGGCTCGCGAAGCAAACTTTGCCAGAAATGACCGTTGGTCTTGAAGGTTCGACACTTAGGCCCCCAGTGATTCAAGGTTGGCCTCGATTCCGACACGATTTCTTTCCTCTCGTTCCGCGAACTTTTTCAGTCCATCCGCGGTTACGCTCGCGTTGGGCCGGACGGTTTCGAAAGCGACAGGCGGCACGCTATGCGCGTTGGCGGAGTCCAATGCGTGCGGGGCACCCGTTTCGGCGCGCGATGATGCTGACAAACTTCGTGCTTGCTCAAGGCTCTGTCGTAACGCCTGGACGAGTGTTCCGGATGAAACTGCGCCACCACTAATTGGGGCCAAGGCCGACACGTCAAAAGGACTTCCCATATTCGATTCACTTCTGCCACACGGTTTTCGCCACTAACGCGGCGCTTTTCAGTTGCGGTTAGATTGGGGCAACCGGAAAGGCGTGAGAATCCGGGCCGTCTGCGAATCTTGGCCCCAGGGAACCCCCGGTGCTACGGGAAGCCATGGCAATAGAATCCTCGTACAGAGGACAGGAGCGCAGCGTTTACGCTGCAGAAGCGTGAAATCGCCGTACGACTCGAGATTCTTCACGAACGTTTCGACTCTGCGAACGTTTCTGCAGCGTCAACGCTGTGCTACTCACAATTGTGCTAGCCGACATATAACGCCGTCGAGAGATCGCCCAAGAGCCGAATAGGGCAGAAAAGTGATCGTCTTAATCATTTGGTTCGGAGGCGCCATTTCCGCATGATGCGACGCGAACGACCCTGTGAAGCGGCTAAGAAAGAAAGCGAAGATTTTTATCGTGGACGACCACGAAATTATCCGCTTCGGCTTGAAGAATTGCATCGGTCGCGAGGAGGATCTCGATGTTTGCGGCGAGGCGGACAGCGCCGCGAAAGCGTTGAAAGATATTCCTGCAGCGAAGCCCGATCTCGTGATCGTGGACATTGGCCTCGAGGAGACGAGTGGGATCGATTTGACCCGAAATCTTCGCGCCGCTCATCCGCAACTTCCTGTGATCGTTCTGAGCATGCAGAATGAGTCTGTTTACGGAAGACTTGCGCTCCGGGCCGGCGCTTCGGGATATGTCATGACAAGCCAAGGCGTGGCCGCCGTTGTAACGGCTATTCACCGCGTCCTAGCAGGAGAGATCTATCTGAGCGAGCGGCTTTCCGCGCGTCTCCTGCAAGAGCACTTGCGCGGCAAAGGCTCGGGCCCTACGCCTTCCTTGACCAGCTTGAGTGAACGCGAGCTGGAGGTTTTCAGGCTTATCGGCCAATGGAAGAGCACCGGTGAAATCGCCCAGCAATTGCACCTCAGCGTTGTGGCATGGGTTCACATTTTGGATTCTGTCAGTCTGAGTCGTAAAGAAATCGAAAATGGAAAATAGGATTGCGCCAGGGTTAGAAGGGGAGAAGGACAGCTTCATTATATGCCGGAACAGCCAGGGAACTCCCGTCCGCGGATCTTTGATGCACTTCAGCAATCAGAACGCCATTTTCGAGGTTTACAATCCGTTCAGCATTCTGCAACTCAGCGAGGTCCTGAATGATTTCCGAATCGTGCTGGGCGAGCGTACGCTCTACGCCGGCCGCGGCGTCGTCAGCAGCTTGGTCAACACCGGGATCATGCTCGTCTGCGAAGTCACGCTCGTCGATGCCTGGAATGCCATCGATGTCCTTTCCATCATGATGGACAAGGAGTTGGTCCGCGGGGAAGTCAAACGCTTTGTCTCCGATTTGCGAAGGCACAATGAAATTCTTCCCGAATTCAAAATCCTGACCAGCGACTTCCAAGGGTTTCTTTCCGAACTCAGTTTGTGGTTGAAGCAAATGGAGATTTCCGTCGTTCAATCTGCGCCCCAAAATGCCGAGCAACTCCATCTCGAGATAGTCGAAAGCGTCGTTGAACCGCTCCGCCCTGTTGCCGGTGAATTTCTGGAAACATTGGAAGTTTTGGCGGGCAGAATTCCACCGGAACAAGCCAGCATCCACAAGGCGTATATCCGTCGCGACGTCCATCCGCTGACGCTCTGTTCGCGTTTCGTTCATCGGACCTTCACCAAGCCTCTCGGTTACGCTGGTGATTACGAGATGATTAATATGCTTCTCGAGCGTCCTTACGAAGGACGGACACTTTTTGCCAAAACGGTTAACAAGTTACTCCTGGAAGCGGCCCCGGCCGAAGCTCATGGGAATCGTATCTCCATTCTCAAGCAGTTGCTCGAACAGGAATCCGCGCGTGCCCAAGCCAACAGCCGTTCTCTGGAAGTCCTGAACATAGGCTGCGGTCCGGCGAAAGAGGTCAGAGATGTTATTGTCTCGTCGCCAACCTTGGATCTCTGCCGCATGACGTTGATGGATTTCAGCAAAGAAGCTTTGGAATTTGCACGCGCTCGAGCGGTCGAGCAAAAACAACTCTCCGGCTCGAAAATTGAACTCGAGTTCGTCGCGAAATCTATCGACGAACTCCTCCGCGAATCGATCAACGTCGCCAAAGGTTTGAAGAATCTCGGCCAAAAGCGGTACGATCTCGTTTATTGCGCCGGCCTGTTCGATTATTTGACCGATTCGGTGTGCCGACGTTTGATCGCCCTCTTTTATGACTGGCTCACGCCGGGCGGCCTTCTCTGCGTCACCAATATTCACCCGAGCAATCCTCAACGTCACTTGATGGAATACTTGCTCGAATGGAACGTCATCCACCGGACCGAACGAGAGCTGGAGAATTTGGGGACGCCCGACGGTGAAAAGGAAGTCATCGCGGACCAAACGGGCGTTAATATTTTCCTGAACATCCGGAAGAACAACTGAGCCAAGTTATGGCCGAGACCGCTAACATAGCCGATGCCGCCCTGCGGAAGGAATATAGTTCGTTTATTTCTGACCTTTGGTTGCGCCGGACCAGAACGTTATGCCTCATTGCCATCGCGGCCATTCCCTCGGGGGTTGTGCTCGATTGGTACATCTATGGCGGTGAGGGCGGACATTTCCGGACGTTCTTAATCAGCAGGATTGCGCGGTCTTGCTTCTGTTCGGATTGCTCGGAGTGCTTCTCGGAGTCGCTTCTGACAAACCTTCGTTGTTTGCCGACAAGGTTAAATTACGCGATCTGCTCTCGGACGTTCTGACTAAACTGAAACCGCGGTTCGATGAAAAAAATCATCGTCGAAAATCACGTGCCCTAAACGCTTCCGCCGCTCACGGTCGATCAACGCAAATTCTATCGCCTCTTCGAGCTGCTCTTCATGGATGAATGCCTTAGCCTTCCGCCCGGCCGAAAAATTTCACTCCGCGCCTCTGCTTTGCCCGGCTCAAGCCGTTCCGAGCCGCAGATGCAATTCGAACTCTCCGATAATGGTCCGGGATTGCCCCAAGCCGCTCTTCGCTCTGTGTTCGATCCTTTCTTTGTCCGGATCGATGATCCTCAAGAATTCGGAATCAATCTGATGATCTGTTATTTTTGGGTCTATCACCACGGCGGGACCATTAAGGTCAAAAGTGACGAAAGTGAAGGCACCACTTTTACCATGACTTTTCCGCTCAATCCCCAAATCCAGACGAGCACCCGGACCGACAAGGATTTTCTTCCCAAAACGCTGCTCAACGAAACGTTGTGGGAAAAGTTACTGTCCGGGCGTCCGTAAGAGAGCTATTAGACGTTTACGACGTTGGTGCCAGCCTTTTGATGAGCAAGATCAAGATCAGGATCAGGAGTGAGAATCACGCTCACAGTGCTTGATTCAAGGTCAAGGGCAGGGTAGTGGCGGACCGCCGAGTCCGTGCGTTTTGCGTTTGTTTCGATGGTTTCGCTCGCGGACTCGGCGGTCGGCGGTCACACAGTGAGAACTGCTGGCTATATTATGATTAGGTAAATCATTGGCTTCCTCGACCAAAACGAGGCGATGGCTCGTTCTTGACCGGCCTATTAGCTTCCGGCTTCTGGCGTCACCCGCTTAGCCTAATCAAGACTGCGCCAACAGTACCAACTCGCCAGCGTAGCATAGGGCCGCCACCGATTGGCGATGCGATAGCTCACCGTTTTGTCCGGCAAATCTTTCAACCGATAAAGATTGCGCAAGGCGACGCGAATCCCGAGATCCTCATGCGGAAACACATCCATTCGTGCGAGTGAGAAGATCAGAAACATCTGGGCAGTCCAAACACCAATTCCTTTCACTTGCACTAAATCTCGAACGATTTCTTCGTCGGTGCGGCGGGACAACCCTTTCAGCGTGACCTCGCCGTTCAGCACCTTGTTGGCAAGGTCGAGCAGATAACCGCTCTTTTGCGGCGAAACACCGGCCTGACGAAGCTGCCGCGGATTCAACCGGCTCAAAGTTTCCGGTGTGATCCTTTCCGGCGCCAGCAATCGTTCCAAGCGGAGACCAATCGAGCGCGCCGCGCTTCCGGAAATCTGTTGTGAAATAATTGACCGCACCAATGATCCGAATCGGTTCCGATGCACGCGCAACGTAAATGGGCCAACTCGATCGATCACTGTGGCGAGGATCGAATCGGCGTTGCGTAAATACGTGAGGCCGGTTTCGACTTGAACGGGTTGGAAACTCATCAGGTTAGGCTCGCCCAGGCTAGGCTATACTACCATTCCTGGATTTCACGCCAAAGCGTTTCCAGGTCGGTGTCCGCCAAAGCCATCTCTTTAACTTTTTGCTTTTCGCCCGCTCGGCATGCGCGGAGCAGCCATTGACGAGCTTCGTCTGGTTGACCCATCTGACAGGCGTAACATGCCAGATTATACGGTATGGTCGGTTCACCAGGAAAACGATCGGCTGTCGGATGCAGTGCTTCCCAGGCTGCTTGAACACTGCCGTTCGGAATTCTTCGCAGCGCATAGGCCTGGTGCAACCAGCCGTACGGCCGATCCGGATCGATCCGGACCATCGTCTGCGCCACGTCCAATGCAGCCGTCCAATTGCGCTCCGTGCTCAAAATCATCCAGCGGACCTCGAGAACGTCTGGATGTTCGGCCAGCGCCGGGCTGACCTTGCTGAGCTCCAGTTTTGCTTCGCCGCAATTGCCGAGTTCTATCCAGCCCATCGCCGCCGACAAATAATGGATGTCAGGTGGTCCGACCACAGTTTTCACTCTCGTTTCGCTTGAGCCTGAGGGATCCAGAGGTTGCGAGTAAATTCCCGGCCTTGTAGTCCGTCAACGTGAAAACGTGAAAACGGCTCAAAAGCGTCCGATTAGAACGGTCGGTCATGGACATTTCGCCCGGGCAATCCCAACGGGATTGCAATCATTCAGCCCAGGGTTGCGCGATACGCGCTACCCTGGGTTTGCAACCAACTAATTCATCAACCCTGAAAGGGTTGTGTCTATCCAAATTTCAGCGCTGCGTTTGCGCGTTTACGCTGCGCTCCCTGGCCGACAGTCTTAATCGCAACCCCTCACGAAAACTTTTCACACTTGCGAGGCCCGACTGAGCCGATCGGCGATGGCTTGCCATTCGGGTGTTTCCGGCACCGCTTCCACAACAATCAGACTCGCGCCGGCCTCATCACAACGGTGCAACTCGGCATACAAAGCTCGTGCGAAGGCCTCGGCGTCGCGCGGAATCACGCTCACGCGGCTGGCGTCCAAGGTTGTCGGGATCACCGAATGCGCGATGATTTGCGCCCGCGCCCCGGCCGGTTCGAGCGCCGAAAGCCGAGATAGCAATTCAGCTTCCTCGAACCATTGCCAAACGACCAATCTGGCTTTCGGCGAATAATGCTTCAACAACAGGCCGGGGCTGCGCAGGATTCCACTGTGCGCGTTGTCGTTCGTTTGCAAATCACCCGTGATCGCGACCAGCGATTCCGCATGAATCATTCCCGGACGCAGCAATCTCGGAGGCGATTCACTCAAGTCAATCACAGTCGATTCGATCCCGATCTGCGACGCGCCACCGTCCACAATCAACGGAATCTGATTGCCCAAACTTTTTTGCACGTGCTCCGCCGTCGTCGGCGACAACTCGCCGGAACGATTTGCGCTCGGGGCGGCGAGAGGGAAATCGCAGGCTTGAATGAGCGCTTGCACAAAAGGGTGACTCGGCCAACGAATGCCGACTGTTGCGCCGCCCGCAGTCACGATGTCGGGTATAACATTCGATCGCGGGAGGACTATCGTTAGCGGCCCGGGCCAAAAAGCGGCCGCCATCTTTTGTGCGACTTCCGGCCAAGCCTTCACGCAGCGTTGGGCCATTGTCCGGCCAGCCACGTGAACGATCACTGGATTGCTCCCCGGCCGTCCCTTTATGGTGAAGATACGCGCCACTGCCTCGCTGTCGAACGCGTTTGCTGCCAGGCCGTACACTGTCTCTGTGGGGATCCCGATCACGCCGCCGCTTCGCAACAGAGCCGCCGCTTGTCGAACGGCTTCTGCAAACAAAGCTGGCGTCTCCGTCGACAAAACTCGGGCTCGCATGCTCATCGATAAGAACTAATAGCGTGACACGATGAATACCGAAAGCACTGTCCTCTGCTATCGGACGCGTCTCAGTTTCTTGCAAACAAATTCACCGCGGCATTGCCGTTGGCGATAATCCCAAAGGGATTGCCTCAGTCAGCCCAGGGTTGGCCGCGCCAGCGTATCCTGGGTAAGGAGCGCCACAAACGTGGACAACCCTGAAAAGCGTTGCAGCAACACGACGACGGCGCGGGATGCAACCCCGTTGGGGTTGAGGGGATTCATCTCCCGCGATAGAGAGGACGCGCGCATCTCAGTTTGTTGTATTCCGACTCAAATTTCTCCTTTGCTCTTTTGGACACGCTCCCTACGTTTCACGCGTGTTGAACGAATTGACCTCTCATCTCAAAAGTGGCTCTGCGTTGTCGGAAGCTCAGGTTACTTTGGCCGTCTCTGCTTTGACTGAGGAGGCAGTTCCCGTACAGGTCAAAGCGGAGTTCCTCACCGCGCTCGCACACAAAGGCGAGACGGCGGACGAAATTGCTGCTTTCGCGTGTAACCTGCGTGAAAAATCGATTCCTGTGCCGCTCGACGCGGAGACTCGCCAGCGCGACATTCTCGATGTTTGCGGCACTGGTGGTGACCGGCTGAATACGTTCAATATTTCTACCACTGTAGCGCTTATATTGGCGGCCTCGGGAGTGACCGTTGCCAAACACGGCAACCGCGCCATTACCTCCCAATCTGGCAGTGCCGACGCGCTGGAAGCGCTCGGCATTCCGATCGACCTTAGTCCGGCCGAAGCCGCTGCGTCCCTGCGCAATCATCACTTCGCGTTTTTCTTCGCCCTAAAGTATCATCCAGCCTTCAAGCACATTGGGCCGGCCCGGAAGCTCTGCGCCGAGCGAGGTCAACGAACCATCTTCAATTTCCTTGGGCCGCTCTTGAATCCGGCGCGGCCTTCAGTTCAGCTTATCGGCGTGCCGCAAGCTAAGTTATGCGAACCAGTCGCCAGAGTGCTTCAGGCATTGGGCGTCCGGCGCGGCATGGTCGTCAGTGGCCGAGTCGGCGACGCGATGCTCGATGAGCTTTCTATTCTTGGCGAAAATACGGTCGCGGAGTTCTACCATGATCGTGGATTCTCAAAGTCAGTGACATCACCTTCTGAGTTCCCTTTGCAACGCGCCTCGCTCTCCGATTTGCAAGGTGGCGACCGCGAGGCGAATGCCGAGATCGTGCGGTCTTTGTTGCTCGGCAAGGATCGCGGTCCCAAGCGCGACGCCGTCTTGCTCAATAGCGCAGCTGCGTTGTTTGTGGCCGGGCGATGTCGGTCGCTTCTGGAAGGATGGGATATGGCTGGGGACGTGATCGACAGCGGCCGCGCAGCCGCTAAGTTAAAGGCGTTGGTCGGGTAGCGGCGCAGAAGATCTCCATCACTTTGCCTTGCCTCTCGGGTTAAACGGCCACCGCGGTCCGAAGTGACAAAATCATACGGAGGCCCTACGGTTGGTCGGGGCACGCTTGCTATCGGGTCCATCCGGGTCCATGATTTTGTCCCAACATGATTTTGTCATTCTCCTGATTCTCCTCGATTCTCCTCTCGCGGTGCTTGACGGCCCAACCGGTTTTTCCCAGACTGCCGCTAATGTACAAGATCGTTGGGGCTGATCAAAAGGAATACGGTCCTATCTCCGCCGACCAAGTCCGCCAATGGATTTCCGAAGGTCGCGCCAACGCCCAAACACTTGCCCGCTTCGAGGATGGACCATGGAAACCACTTTCCACTTTTACGGAATTTGCGCCTCTCGTTGGTTCTCCAGTGCCTCCGCCCTTGGGCTTTCCGTCGGCGGCGCCTGTGGCATCAGCGGGATCGATTCGCAAAACCAATGGCCTCGCGTTAACGGGCACAATCTTGGGGTTCTTTGGTCTCTTTTGCTGCACGCCCGTGATGGCTCCACTTGGGCTGATCTTTTCGTGCATCGGTCTATACCAGATCAAGCGGAATCCTGAGCGTTACAGCGGAACCGGTTTAGCGGTGACTGGCATTGTCACTTCGATTATTGGGCTCATCATTTTCGCCATCTTACTCGCCACTGGCGTTCTGGACGAACTGATGCGGAACCTCCCTAATTTCGCCCGCTAACTTCTATGTACAAACTCATCGGCGGCGACCAGCGCGAGTATGGCCCTATCTCAGCCGAACAAATTCGGCAATGGATCGCTGAAGGGCGCGCTAACGGCGCGAGTCAAGCGCAAGGTGAAGGGATGACCGACTGGAAATCGCTGTCGAGTTTTCCAGAGTTTGCGGAAGCGCTAGCAGCACAGGCTTCGGCTTTGGCGAGTCGACCACCTCCTAAAGCTCAACTGGCCTTAGCCGCCACACCATCGCTCGACGTTTACTACGCTCGCGCGCAGCGGTTAGACATTACTAGTTGCGTCGCCCGGAGCTGGGACCTGCTGAAGAAACATTTCTGGCTCCTGGTCGGAGCTTCGACTTTGATCCTGCTCATCAACATAGCTCTTGAATTAGTTCCGGTTGTTGGAACGATAGCTTCCCCGGTTCTCAGGCTTGTGCTGTGGGGCGGACTCGACTGGTTATTCCTAAAGTTGATTCGAGGTCAAGCGGCTGATTTGGCCGATGCTTTTGCAGGGTTTGAAATCAATTTTCTGCAATTGACGCTGGCCGGCATTGTTACTTCCGTTCTCATTTTCATCGGGTTGCTCCTTTGTATTTTCCCTGGCCTTTACTTGATTGTCGCGTGGCTCGGCTTCAGCCCTATCCTAATCGTGGACAAGCGAATAGATTTTTGGCCTGCCCTGGAATTGAGCCGTCAAGTCGTGACGCGGAATTTCTGGACAATCTTAGCCCTATTTCTTTTGACCTTGCTTATCCTGATTGGCGGCGTTTTGGCTTTGGGAGTCGGGTTCTTTGTCGCCTTACCGCTGGGGACCGGAGCGGTCGTCTATGCCTACGAAGATATTTTTAACCCTCCGCCAGAGCAAAACTCTTGATCGCCCCACGGCTTGGGCTTGTCTGACCGCTAATCTTATGGTCCTTCCAGGCCTCGGATCATGGCTTCTTGGTCGGTCTGTTGGACTGGTTCAGATGGTTCTTGCGTTGATTGGATTCACTTTCACAACTGTCTGGGCTATCTGGTTTATCAGGTTCTGGATCGTCTCTGGGCGGATGCCGACGGAAATCGGTCCTTATTTCGCCCTAGCTTTGGCGGGCGTTTCACTTTTTCTCTTTGCTTGGCTTTTGGTTTTTCTTTGCTGCGTTGCTATCTGTCTTTGGTTTGCTGCTTGGCTTTTTCGTGTTTCTCTTTTTTCGGTTTTTCCGTTTCGCTTCCGTTCCTGGTTCACTCCCTAGCGTCTTTCGCTCTTTCTTGCTTTGGCTCTTCTCGGCCATTGGCTTTACCTCATTCTCACGACCGTTTGAAGCCATGTTTATCCTCTGGTTTAGTAATTACGAATAATCTGTTAGCCATTTGGGAATTTTTTCTACAACTTGGCCTTTCGCTTTTTTCCGACTCCGTTATTCCCTCTTTCTCATGGCTTCTGTTTCTTCGTAACTCCTTGGGCCAACCTTGACACCCTGTGTTGTTTACTCTATTCACAACCCATAATAAGAGTGGTTCTTTAATCCAAAGAGCTTAGTATTAAGCACGCCATGAAACTCACGATCAGCAAAGAGCAAATGATCAGCGGTTTGCAAGCCGTTCAGAATATTGTCAGTTCGCGGACGACGCTGCCGATACTATCGAATGTTTTGCTCCGAGCTGAGGGCAACCGACTCGAACTAACGGCAACGGATTTGGATGTAACGATTACCTGTTCGGTGGAAGCAAGCGTGAGCACACCAGGGGCCACGACGTTGCCGGTCAAGAGGCTGTTTGGGATCGTCCGAGAACTGGCGACTTTGGAAATCGAAATGGAAGTGGACGAAAAGAACTTTTGTTCACTCAGGTCGGGGTCGTCTTACTACAAGATTCATGGCTTGGCGGCGGAGGAATTTCCGCCCCTGCCGAAGTTTGCGGAGAAAAGGAGAATCGTGGTTCCGCAAGAGAAGCTGCGAGGAATGTTGCGCAAGACGTCATTTGCCATCTCGACCGATGAAACAAGGTTCGTTCTAAATGGCATCTTTGTCAGCTTGAAGGAGCACAAAATGACGATGGTGGCGACGGACGGGCGAAGGATGGCGATGGCCGACGAAGAGGTGGAAGTTCCAGCCGATGGCCAGGCTGAATTCATAGTGCCGACCAAGGCTATAAATGAACTGAATCGGCTGCTGCAGCCAAAAGGCGAGGTCGAGATAAAGTCCACAGAAAATCAGGTGGCACTTAATCTTCAGGATGACGCAGGGTTCCGCGTCTTGATAGTGTCCAAATTAGTGGAGGGCAATTATCCCAATTACCGGCAGGTCATACCAAGCGAAACAAAGGAACGCATCGCGCTAGCCAGGGAAGAATTGCTTCATGCCCTGCGGCGCGCGGAAATAATGACGAGTGAAAAGTCGAATTCGGTGAAACTGACCTTCTCGAAGAATAACTTGGCCATAACGGCGAATACGCCCGACGTAGGAGAAGCGCGCGAAAGCATAGCGATCAATTACAAGGGACAAGATCTGGCCATCGCCTTCAACCCAGGATATTTGATGGACCCGCTGAAGGCTCTGGAGAATGACGAGGTTTATATCGAGTTGATCGACGAGTTAAGCCCAGGGGTCCTGAAGATCAACGGGCCATTCCTCTATGTGCTGATGCCGATGCGCATGAGCTAAAATACGCTTCGCCCGCCGGGGATAGCGTTCCGTAACTCAGTCCAGTGGCCAACGAAGGCTCAATATCGGAGCGCAACAACAGATTACCGACCAAGCCAAGCGCTTTGTTTAGCCCTAATACCCAATGAAGCTATCGGTGAATAGACGAATCGCTCTGGTCAGTCTGGCTATTCTCTTCTTCGATCAATTGACGAAGCTGCTTGTGCTGAGCTATCTCGGTTATGCCCAGGAGCGCGTGGTGATAAAGGGTTTTTTCAAGTTCGTCCACTGGGGTAACACGGGTGCAGCTTGGAGCCTGTTTCGAGATCACAACGATCTCCTGGCGATAGTGTCATTGCTGGCGTTGCTGGTGCTGTTTATCAGCCGTCATCACTTTGATTCAGGAACGATATGGGGCCACGTCGCGTTGGGACTCCTTTTCGGAGGAATCGCGGGCAATCTGGTCGATCGGCTGCATCCCGACCGCCGGCACGTCATCGATTTCATCTATTTTCATCTGACCCGCCGCAGCGGCGGGGAAATTGGGTTCCCAGCTTTCAATATTGCTGATAGCGCGATCTGTGTCGGAGTCGGGCTCTTATTCATCTTATCCTGGCGTTCGGAGCAACTCAGAGGGACTGAACGGACGTCAACGGCGCCAATGAGCTGACCAGGGGCGCGGAGTTTCGGACCAATGAGCAAGCTTCAGCCAATTTGGCTGGCCGGTCCCACGGCAGTCGGCAAATCAGAAATCGCCAGTCATCTCGCGACAATCATCAGCTCGGAAATCATCTCGGTCGATTCGATGCAAGTTTACCGTGGTTTGGACATCGGCACGGCTAAACCAACGCTCGCGGAACGGAGCGCAATTCCACACCATTTGATTGATGTCAGTGAACTGACCGAGACTTTTGATGCGGCGAGGTTTCTCAGGTTGGCCGCCCAAGCGCGGAAGTTGATCGAGCAACGGAATAAGGCGCCAATATACTGTGGCGGGACGGGCCTTTATTTCAAGGTGCTCGAAGCGGGTTTAGGCAATGCGCCCGGAACGCAAGCGGAAATTCGACAACAGTTGGAGAGCAAATCTTTGCCAGAACTCCTGCGCGAGTTGGAAATGCGCGATCCGAAAATGTTCGCACGGATCGACCGCTATAATCGGCGACGCGTCGTGCGGGCGCTGGAAGTAATTCGGATCACGGGACGGACCTTTTCCGAGCAGCGAGCAGATTGGGAAAAGGCCGAAGCGGCACGACTGGAGAGCTGCGAGGTCAAGTTTGCTTTTGGTTTCGAGCGAGACCGGGAGGACCTGCGGCGGCGCATTGACGAGCGGGTCGAGAGGATGTTTGAGAACGGCTTAGTGGCCGAAACGGAACGCCTCTTACAGAACGGTTTGCCTTCCAACCCGACTGCGATGCAGTCCATTGGTTACCGCCAGGTAGTAGATTACTTGCAAGGAGAACAATCATTGGAGCAGACAATTGCCTTGGTTAAGCAACGTACCCGGCAATTTGCCAAGCGCCAGATGACTTGGTTCAAACATCAATTGCCATTGCGCTGGATCAAATTGGGTCGGGATGAAGACTTGGGGCGAGTTGCGGAACGTTTGGGCGAGCAATTGGCTATGCAACGACCGCCGTGATCCAAGCGGTTCAGGGTTTTGAACCAGCTCGTGACACAACTAAATCATCGAAGCGCAACGGCGTTCCTGAATAGGGACTTCCCCATATAGATGCTCGGCCGGAGAGCGGTTCCTCTTTGTCTTCGAATACAATGGTAGGGTTCGCCGGTTCAGATTGGCCCGCGTTCCATACCTTGCCCGAGACCTTCCAGGCGCCCGATTTCAGCTTCTCCACTTGGAGCTTGAGGAGCGTCCATTTTCCTGATTCCCATTCGAATGGCACTGTGGTCTTGACGGCATCACCACGATAAATTTCAACGAGCTTTTTGGCTGGACTCACCTGCAATTTGTAACCGCCGCCTCCACTCAGACCGACGGCGAATGTCGGAAACCGTCGGCCTTTGCCCGTGCCAAATATTTGCGCCGCAACGGCTAAGCCTTCCTTTTCTGTGGGACCAAACAAAACACCGAACGTGTCCAATGGCGCACCAGGGAGTTCAAGGAATTTGTTGTCCCCGTCCTGCTTGACCGTGAAGTCGCCCTCTAAAACGAGAAATTCTTCTGGCGCGGGCCCAACGGCCAGCTTCTGAAAATCATTTTCGTAAACGCGCTCGGCCGCGCGAACCAGCTCGGCCGTTCCGGCAGTCATCCATCCGAATCCTGCCGCCAGCATAAAAAGTAATCGTCTCATAGTTCAAATGACGCGGACTTTAGTCGTTCCGCAATGCGTCCAGCAATCTACCTCGTAAAGCGAGCCAAGTGGCCAGCCAAGTCCAAAGCGCGCCGCTGACCAAGACAGCGCCCAAAGTAGCGGCCAGGGAAACGTAAGGCAATTGCCCGCGCGGCGAAAGCAACGCCGGCAAAACGGCGACTAAGGCTGCTCCGACCCCGACTCCCAGGCCCAAAACCAACAACGCACCATGCTCACTTAGCACCAGCCATTTCAACGAACGCGGTCGAAACCCTACCGCCAGCAGAAGTCCGAGCTCACCGCGCCGTTCAAGCACATTGCGCAGTACCACGACCCCAAGGCCGACGCTTCCCAGAAGCAAGCCAAGGCCGCCGAGCACCTGAAACGTATTCAAATAGGTATTTTGCACAGCGTTGAATGCGGCGAGCCGTTGCACCGACGAGACCAGTTCCATCCCGGAATCCTGCAAACCCCGCGACAGCGCAGCCGCGATTTCAGAATGGTTGGACGGAGCATCGATCAAAAACATTCGGTACCCAGCCTCAGTAGGGAAACGTTCCTTGAACGCCTCTTCGTCAATTAACAAGTTGCCTTGCAGAATCGAGTTCGCCACAGAGGCCACGAGGCGGACCTTCATCACTTGACCGCGCTCGTCCATGTATTCCAATATGTCGCCTACTTTCTTGCCGAGCGCCCATTGAATCGAGGCTTGGTCCCCAATGGCAGGAACTTCATCTTGGCTTGCGCTGCGTTTCAAGAGAAGCCAAGGATGTTCGTTTGGCATCCCCGATGCGACTTTGGCAAAGGTAAAGGCGGAACGTTTGTCCAAGAGTTCAGGCTGCACCCCGATCAGCCTCGGTTTTTGCGCGCGGTTCAAGTTCAGACAACTAGCGTCGTCACCCTCGCGAACACGCAACGGAACAACATCAACTGTTTTCAAAACCGGATCATCCAATCCAAGAAAGAGGCGATCCTTGTCGCTGTTCAAATCGTGATTGATCGGTGCGGACGTTTCGCCGACTAACGCAAATCCGCCTGTTCCAGAAGAGCGCTTCGTCGCGTCAGCATCCGCGTCGAGACGGAAGACGCCAATCGACATAATTAGGAAACTGCCGCAAGCGAGCAAACCGAGCGTCGCCAGGCTGCGGTTGCGACGTCGGGCCGAGTTGCGAAGTCCCATGCTGAAAAGACGCAGATTAGAAACATCCGTGGAAGAAGAGAACGAAGACAGGAACGCGGCGAGAAATCCGAGACCAGACGCAAGCAGCAGGGCGCCGGCTCCGAAGAAGCCACCCGCTTCCAGACCGATGAAACTGGCCGATCCGAGAATCAACATGGCTAGGATTCCCGTCGCAGCGCCGATCCAAAGACCGCGACTGACTTTGGCGGGCTTGCCCGCGAAAGGCTTAGCCCCAAGGCCGGCGCCCTCCGCGAGCAATTCAGGAGCCGGTTGCCGAGCTTGCCGCCGCAAGGCAATCCAGATCGTCAGCAGTGCAACGATCATGCTGGCCGCGGCTCCAACGAAAAGTGTCTGCGGAGTCGCTGAATAGCTAAGGCCGGCCGTGCCGATCGCGCTGCGCCAAATCGTCGAAAGGCCATAGAGCATTGCCTTTGCATACCAGATGCCGCCGATGAGCCCGAGTATGCCGCCAACGAAGGCTAAGGCGGCCCCCTCGAGCAACAAAAGGCGACGAACCAACTTTTGGGTGAACCCAACCGCCAGCAGGGCGCCGATTTCATTAGCGCGCCGCTCGACACCGAACTGAAACATGAGCGCCATTAACAGCAGAGCAGCGAGGATCAAAAAGAAACTGAAGCCAAGGAACAATTGGCCGAAGTCTTGTGATTGGGAGCTCGCGGCCAATGCTTGAGCCAACACAGGTTGAAAGACCAAACCAAACGCGCCGGGATCGAGCGACGCCAAGAGCGTTTGGGCCAGCCGCTCTTTATCAGTTCCGGGCGGATAACGCACGGCGGTCAAGTTGCCAAAGCGATTGCTCCACAAACGTTGTCCCGCGGCCAGCGTAATAAATGCCTTTGGCGTTCCACGATATTCGTCCCAATATTTTTGGTCCTGCGCGCGAATGCGTTCGGTGTCGATCTCAAACCCGGCGTCCCAGTCGCGGCAATTTTCGGCGTCGGTCAGGCCGGGGAAATCAGGCATCAACGAGCGGTCAACGGCAGGACCACTCATCGGGAGGACCGCGCGAATTTGGAACCGAGCTTTTTGTTCCTCGAGCTTCCGCATTGAGCCAACGGTGAAGTAAGTGATTTCGAGTGAGTCGTCCGGCTTACACTTGAGATCATCGGCGAGCCATTGGTTGACGAGCACTTCATCATCGCGCATGTCCGGAGGAACTATCGGTGAACCCGTGGCCGTGACCATCGAGTAGGGTGTGCTTTCGTTGCCAGAGCGCAAGTCATTGACGAAATAAGTCAATACGCCTTGGGCATTCGTCGAAACGCCCAAGGCTGCGCGGGCAACGAATGTATCGAGAAAGACCCGGCTTGAACGAAGTTCAACTCCACCCGGAGCGGGTAAGTCGCGAAGCTCGAGTTCAGCGTCAGGCAGATTCCATTTCTGACGGAGAATGGCCGCCGCCGCTGCAAAATTCTGTTCGCTCTTGCCGACCAATAGCAGGTTCGCACGGCCTTCGAGGTTCAACTGCTTTTGGAACCACGTCAAAGAAACGAACGCGTTGAAAGGTGCAATTTGACTGGCCTGCAGGCTGAAATGGCCCAAATCCTCCGCGGAGACAATCCCGGCGACATTCAAACGCAGCGCGAGTGAAGTATCTTCCTGCGGCGAAAGCGGGGCATCGCGTGAGAGCTGGCTCGGTTTAGGAACGCGAAGCAAAATGGTGTCGCCAGCTTTGACATTCAATTGTTCAGTCAATCGACTATTGAGAATCACTTCCCCGGGGTTCAGTTCGGCGATCTTGGGATCACTGGGACGCAGATGCCAAAAGTTGCTGGTGATCCCGAGGACTTGAACCCGATTGGCCCGAGCGGACGAGTCAGCGGTGCGGGCCGTGCCCAAAAGCTGCAGGCCTGGAACGACGAAAGCGCTCAGGTCAGGAGCGAGGTTGGCCGCCAGCTCGCTCCGAAAAAAACGGTCGTTGGAAGCGATGGCCGATTGAGTTTCTCCCAATCGCGCCAGCGCCATCGCGCGCAAACTGCCGCGCACCGAATCGCCGACGATAAGCGCACCCACCAAGACCGCGCTGCCAGCCAGTGAACCGAGCAACGCCCCCAAATGGGATCGAGCATGAAAACGCAGGCTGCGAAAAACTAGTGTCCAGGTCGTCATGGGCAAAAGCTCCTCCCCCTGAACGTAAAGGTAGGGCGCGTCACTCCGTGCGCGCCGGGCATCACCATGAAGCAAGTCTTTCGCGACGCGCACGGAGTGACGCGCCCTACCTTTACGTTCATAGGCGCAATGCGCGAATCGTTGTTTCGGAGAAATCTCCCCAGGAACCTCCCGGTATGTAGTCCCGCCTTCCGGCGGCAGCATTTGCTGGCGCCGAAAAGATTCGCGGAGGGCAATCGCTTCCGGCTGAAGCCGGGACGACATACCACAACAGTCGGTTGATGGCTCCCAATGCGTGGCTCAACGTTTAGCTTCCAAATTTCAACGAATGCAGCCCTTGTCAGTTTTGTCAGCATACTTCTCGCTGAGTTTTAGACGTGCTTTTTTTCTATCGGCCGTTCGCCAGATAAAGGCTGAAGCTGGCCATCGCGCAATTCCAAAACGCGGTTCATTCGCTGCGCGAGATCGAGAGCATGCGTAACGGCAATCAAGGTCACCCCTTCTTCGCGGTTCAATTTTACGAGGAGTTGCCCGAGGTTCTCCGCTGAGGCTCGATCTAAAGCCCCGGTCGGTTCATCCGCGAGCAGGATTTTAGGACCATTAATCAAGCTGCGAACAACCGCGACCCGTTGGCGTTCGCCACCAGAAAGCTGTCCGGGCCGATGCGAAAGACGATGCTCGAGACCGACACGTTCCAGGAGTTTGCGGGCTCGCGATTCCGCCCCGTTCCGGAGAGCTTTGTCCTTGGAGGCGAGAGTCGGCACGAGAACGTTTTCGAACACGGAGCACTGCGGCAATAAGTGATGCGCCTGAAAGATAAATCCAATGCGCCGGTTCCGGACGGAAGCGAGCTGCACGTCGTCAAGAGTGCTCAGATCGTCGCCTTCCAGCATGACCTTGCCGCTATCGGGCCGGTCCAACGTGCCCATAATATTGAGCAAGGTGCTCTTTCCGGAACCGGACGGTCCAACAATGGCGACGGATTCCCCGACGCCGATGGCGAGAGTAATCTCACGCAGGACATCTACGGGTTCACCTCCATCTGCGGAGTTGTATCGCTTGGTAACGTGATCCAGTTTGAGAATTGTGGATGCTTCGGCCATTCGAAGAGCACGATAGCAGGAAACGATTCTTTTGCAGGATTTTCTTCGGTAGACCGCGCATCGCGTTAAGTTCTGCCCATCGACCTGTCGGTAGGGCGGCGTTGCTGCGCCGCCTACATGGCACATTTAACACGGCGGCGCAGCAACGCCGCCTTACCGGCCAAATGGTTCATGGTCGTAAAGGGTCGTAAAGCGTGAAAAAAAGCGGAGGTTGGCTTTTGTCCGCTGACTCCGGTAAAGTTCAGGTCCCATCATGAAAACGTCGATGCTTCTCTTCTCCTGTGTTCTCTCGATGACCGCCGCCGCGAGTTGGGCCGCCGTTCCGCTGCCGGGCCCGGAACCATTCGCTGCCGGTCATAAACCGGTCTTGCATGGCCGGCATTGGGCCGCCATCACTGGCAAGCCGCTCGGCGCTATGGCCGGCGCAAGGATGTTCGAGCGCGGAGGAAATGCTGTCGATGCGGCGTGCGCGATGCTCGGCGTCGTCTGCACGATGTATGACGGCGTAAGTTGGGGCGGCGAAACCCAGGCGCTGATTTACAATCCTGAGACGAAAAAAGTCGTTGGCATCAATGCGCTCGGCGTAGCTCCCACCGGCGCTACACCGGAATTTTTCAAAGAGAAAAAACTCAAGCATCCACCAAGCGAAGGGCCGTTAGCAGCCGTAACGCCCGGCAATCCTGGTGGATTGATGGTGATGCTCGCCGAGTTTGGCAAGCTGTCACTCAAGGATGTGCTCGAACCGGCGATGCAGATGGCGGAGGGTTATCCCATTGAAGCGGAACTCGTGCGTTCCATCGAGAATGGCAAAGAGAAAATCAAGAAATGGCCCTACTCGAAAAAGATTTTCCTGACGCATTTGGGCGAAGCACATGAAGCGCCGCGAGTGGGCGAGATTTGGCCGCAAACCGACCTATTGAATACGTTGCGAAAGCTCGTTGAAACTGAAGCCCAGGCTCTGAAAGCAGGCAAATCTCGAAAGGAAGCCATCTTGGCCGCTTACGATCGGTTTTACAAAGGTGACGTCGCTGAGGAATTTTGCCGGGGTTCGCAAGAACAAGGCGGGTTGCACACCACCTCTGACCTCGCGAACTGGCGAGTGAAAATCGAGGAGCCCGTGAAGACCACGTACAAAGGCATCGATGTTTACAAGCTCACACACTGGACTCAAGGACCGGCCTTGCTTCAAGCGTTAAACATTCTGGAAAACATCGATCTACAGGCCATGACCTACAACAGCGCCCGTTACATTCACACGATTTACCAAGCTATGAATCTCGCTTTCGCCGATCGCGATTTTTATTATGGCGACACCGCTTTTCCACCCGAGGAACCAATTCGGGGACTGCTCTCGAAGGAATATGCCAAGGAGCGGCTCAAGCTGATCGATTCGAAAAAGAACAATCCCGACATCCGGCCAGGAAATCCCTATCCATTCGAAGGAAAAGAAAACCCGTTCGCGCACTTGCTGAAGAACTGGTCAACCGCCAGAACGAATTGGGCGGAGATAAAGACCGAGAAGCAACAAGCGCAGTTCGACGCCGATTTTCGGGCCGGCACCACATCGATCCAGGCTGCGGACAAATCCGGCTGGGCTATTTCGATTACACCCAGTGGCGGATGGCAACCGGCCTGCGTCGCCGGAAATACCGGCATCGGCATGAGCCAGCGCATGCAAAGTTTTGTTGTCTATGAAGCGGAGAACCCGTTCAACGTCGTCGCACCTGGAAAGCGTCCGCGGGTTACTCTGACCCCAAGTCTTGCGCTTAAGAATGACCGTCCATTTCTCTGCTTTTCAGTGCAAGGCGGCGACACGCAAGATCAAAACCTTTTGCAGTTCTTCCTGAACATCGTCGAGTTTGGCATGCACGTTCAAGAAGCGTGCGAAGCCGCGAATATCACAAGCTATCAAATGCGCAGCTCGTTCGGCGAACACGCTGCACAACCCGGACGAGTCGCGTTGAACGAGGAAGTCCCTTCGTGGGTTCGCCGCGAACTAACACGCATGGGCTACAAGCTCGATTTCGCCAAGAAAACGTCCGGACCAATCACCGCAATCTACTTCGATCAAGAACACGGCACCTTCTGGGGTGGCGCGAGCAATCACGGTGAAGATTACGGGATCGCGTGGTAACTCGGTAGGACAGGCGAGACGCCTATCCTACCGCGCAGGTTCATGGAAAGCAGGGAGGCTCACCTCACTTTTAGTGGATGATTCCGGTCCGCGAGAGGAAAGGAAACGCGGCGGCCAGTGAGCGCTGTGTGATAAACCCCCAAGGCCATTTCCACGGCCCAAGCACCGTTTCGCCCGCTGCAAGCCGGCTCGCGCTTCTGCTCGATTGCTTGCAACCAGTCATCCACGGGCCGGATATTATTGGGAGGCGGCGATTTCAAGAGTTCTGGGTCGAGCGGCTCCCAAGTGTCCGCTTTGCCTTGAGCGTTCCAAGCAACGGTTCGCCGAAGGAAAACATTTGGGGCGACATCACAATTGAATCGCGCCACGCCTTTGCTGCCGTAAAGCTCAATGCCCCAATTGCCCGTCGTTTCGCGAAGCTTCGCGGCGCTGGTAAAGGTTGCATTCACGCCATTCGAGAAAGCAAATTGGGCGAAAATATGATCGCCCGCGAGCGGACCGACATTATCGGCCACCAGCCGCCCGTCGTCCCGCGTGATGTCACGTCCTCGCCAGAGAACACGCGCCGCACATGACAAAGGATCGCCCGCAAGCATACGCAAGAGATCGAAGATGTGGGTGCCCAGCACCATCATATCTTCGCCGCCCGCGCGGGAATCTTGTTTGCCAAAGGAGCGCATCTCGATCAAATCGCCGATCAGACCTTCGGCTAGCGCCTGCTTGAGCCGAATTGAATTGGGCGACATACGCCATGTGTGCGCCACGGCAATTCTGAGACCGCGCTTCTCCGCTTCGGCGAGTACTTCATCAGCTTCCGCCGGCGTCGTTGTGAATGGCTTTTCACAATAGATATGAGCGCCGGCCCTCAGGCACGCCAGAGCAATCGCGTGATGATCGACACATTGGCGCATCGCGATGCTGACCAGATTGGGACGCTCCTTCTCGAGCAGCTCGCGATAATCAGCGTATGAGCGCGGCGCGGCGATTTTCGCAGCAGTCTTGGCGCGTCCCACAGCATCGGGATCTGCCAGCGCGACCAGCTCGATGTTCGGACGATTGCTGAAAATGCCATCGAGTCCATGCCCGTAATCGCCCCGGCCCGTATGGCCAATGACGGCAGCACGCAGCTTTGCCGTGGACTGGGCGCGCAGTCGAGCGACCGGAGTGGCCAAGACTCCAGTGGCTAGAGCGGTCTGAACAAAATCACGACGTGATAAAACCGAACCGTATTGAGTAGCGAGGTGAGTTTTCATGCGAACGCCTGAACAGTAACGCCAGTGCGAACATTTGAAAGAATTATCCCGCCCATCCGCGCCCCTCTCTGCGGTGCAGGGTCGTATGTCGAACTTATTGCCCAGTCTTGGCTTGGCACTCACCGCACCACGCTGTGGTCCGCCCGCCAATGACAGCTCTCGATCTCGAAAGATCGGCTCGGTGAAGCGGACATTGCCTTTTGCGTTTCCAGCGTTCGTGAAAGAGCCAGCCCTTCGCGCAATCGCACGCGAGCGATTTTGTCCCCAATACCGGGGTTCCATCGCCTGCGGTAATATTCGACTTCTGCCAATTCGGGCATGCGCCACTATATGAAGAACGTGCGAAAGGTCGAACTCGGTTTCGTCGTTGCCCTCCGAACCGGGACGGCCTTATCGTCGCTTGCTGTGAAAACAAACCACTCCATCGCCTGTTCGCATCGGCTGGTAAATTCGAATCTGAAGGTAGGGCGGCGTTGCTGCGCCGCCTTGTCAAACTCGCGATGCACGCGGCGCGGCAACGCCGCCCTACCGGCCAGATGCTTCATGGTACTGGTTTTGTCGTTCGCATTTTGCCGTGCCGCTGAGGATGTGCTCACTCCGCATCGCGTTGCAGAACTTCGCCTCGTCACCAGCGCGGTCATTTCGCCAGAGGGCACACGCGTCGCCTATACGTTGGGCGTTCCGCGCAAACCCAACGTCGATGACGATGGCGAACCCTGGATTGAGCTTTGGGTGACGGACACGCGCGAAGGAGCAGCGCGGCCGTTTGTAACAGGCAAAGTCAACGTTAGCGCCGTTCGTTGGACGACGGACGGCCGCCAGATCGCGTTCCTCGCGAAACGTGGCGATGACAAAACGAAAGCGCTCTACTTGATTCCAATCGATGGCGGTGAAGCTCGCAAAGCGGCGGAGTTGGGAGCAGACATTTCGACCTACAGCCTGGCTCCGGACGGGCAGCGTGTCGCCTTGGTTGCAAGCGAAGCGGACGGCGAAGCAAAGAAAAAACTTCAGGACAAAGGATTCAAGCAGGAGATCTACGAAGAAGATTGGCGACCGGCGAAAATCTGGATCATGACGTTGTTTGGAAAAAAAACCAATGCAACGCCGCTCGCGCTCGCAGGCCACGTGCACCAGGTCCACTGGAGTCCAGTGGCAGATCGATTACTCGTCTCGATGGCGCCTACGCCGTCGGTGGACGATTCATTTATGCGCCAGCGCGTTCGGGTCGTGGACGCGAAGAGCGGGGAAATTCTCACGCGCGTCGAGAATCCCGGCAAACTCGGCAGCGTCGGCTGGAGTCCGGACGGGCGCAAGATCGGGTTGATTGCGGCACAAGATGTTCACGACCCCGATCCCGGCCGCCTCATGGTTGCTGAGGCAACCGGGGGTTCCTTGCGTGATTTGCTGCCAGGTTTTGAAGGGCAGGTCAGTCACTTTGAGTGGGCGAACAGCGAAGCGATCAGTTACGTAGCGAGCATCGGAGTGGAAACGATCTTAGGCAGGGCCAATCTAATGGAGAGTGGAAGTGAGAAGATGCCCCAGCCTATGATTGGGCCGGCGGGTCCGATACTCAGCGGCGTGTCGCTCTCAGCAAACGGAGTGCACGCCGCTCTTATTGCGCATTCACCAGTTCACCCGCCCGAATTATTCACCTGGAGTCAGAGCGATCCTCGGCTGCAGCGACGTACTGAAAGCAATCCGGGACTGGAGAAAATTCGTTTCGCACGCCAGGAAGTGATCCGCCACAAAGCGCGCGACGGTCTCGATCTCGAAGGTCTTCTGATCCATCCTCTCGATGAGGAGCCTGGCAAGCGTTACCCGCTCATTCTGGCGGTCCATGGCGGTCCCGAATCTCACGTCAGCCATGGCTGGCTCACAAGCTACAATCTTCCCGGCCAGGTAGCGGCGGCGCGCGGCATGGCCGTGTTCAATCCGAATTATCGCGGGAGCACCGGACGCGGCGTGGCTTTCTCGAAGCTAGGTCAGGGCGACGCAGCGGGAAAGGAATTCGATGACTTGATCGACGCGGTGGATCATCTCATCTCGATGGGATTGGTGGATCGCGCGAAAGTTGGAGTCACTGGCGGCTCTTATGGCGGTTATGCGACGGCTTGGTGTTCGACCCGTTATTCGGATCGATTCGCTGCGGGAGTGATGTTCGTCGGGATCAGCGATAAGATTTCCAAGGTCGGCACGACGGACATTGCCGATGAAGAGTATTATGTTCATTCGCTGAAACGACCCTGGGAGGATTGGAAGTTTTTACTCGAACGCAGCCCGATTTACCATGCTGCTCAGCACCGGACGCCGCTTCTAATTTTGCACGGCAAGGATGATCCACGGGTGAACGTTGGCCAATCGCGCGAGCTGTATCGCCACCTCAAGCTGCACAACAAAGCGGCGGTGCGTTTGGTTCTTTATCCCGGCGAAGTCCATGGCAACCGCAAAGCGGCCGCCCGCCTTGATTACAATATGCGCATGCTCCAGTGGATGGAGCATTACCTCAAAGGCCCAGGCGGCGCGATGCCTCCGCTGGAGATCGACTACAAGGACTCGGCCGCGCCGAAAGAGAAGAAGGACGAGAGATAAGAGCAGCATGCTGGCGCTGAACTGACGACTGCCAGCAACAGTTTCAGATTCGCGCTTTCACAGCCAGCAGCTCCGAACGCGCTACTTGCTCTTGCACCGAAGCTGAACGTAGCAATGTCCTGTGGTTTGATCTAGCAGGCGCCTATCTCTTGATTAATTCCCAGCGTTCGCCAAAGAAGCCAGCCGTCGTAATGCCCCCAGGCGCGCGCGACGAAATCGGTACGTTCAAGTCGATGACCGCGTAGTCGGGCAGCTTCGGCACTTGACGCGCGTTGTTCAAGTAATCGTATTCGCGAAAGGTAAATCCGCTGTTCAAGACGACATAACGTTTCGGATTAAGCGGATTTGGATAGATCAGAACGGGAACATAGCGACCCGCCGGATAAATGGCTTCGCCCGTATGAACTCCCTGCGCATCCCAGCGAATCGGCAAACGTGCGGCGATCTTGCTCAAGAGAGTGTTGCTCTGCGGATCTCCCCAGAGGATTAAGTTGTGTTCCGCGATGTCCGAGTCGTTGATTTGCGCATCATCTTTGACACGCGCTTCGCCTCGAAACTGGCGCCGCCAATGATCGATAGCATGGGCTTGCTCGGCGGTCGTCCAGGCGGCGACTTTATCATTTAGCGGCGAGCCCGTTGGGCGAACCATGATAAAACTATCCATGAAGGCATCGTCAATGGGCCCCTGCAAGCCGTGTCGTTTGCGCAGGTTGTTATCGTCAACAATCGAGGCAAGACCCCATTGGTTGGCTGTCCTTCGCAAGCGCGCCATCCAAGACCGATCGGAAAGTACCGCCGGCGCTTCGAGTTCATTCCCATCGATGACGATTTTCGGCTTGCGCGTGTTATCCAGCGGACATAGGCCCGCGGGCATCGAAAGCGTGAGCGCGGAAACATTTTTTGTCGCCAGCGTGACGGTGTGGTTATCGACAATCTCAGCATCCACGCGCGCTCGTTCCCAATGTTCGTTCAAGCCATCGAGCGTCAGCCAATGGCATTGGTTGTAACGCAGCGTCCAGGTTGTGAAGCGCGCTTGGCGCGGGACGGGATTCCGCCCCTGGGCGACGATGCTGTCGATGCGCCGGTTAATTTCGTCCTTGGACTTTGGATGATACCGGTGAGGCGTCTGCGGCCCGATGACGTGCGCCAATTCCATTCCTTCCGCCGCAAGCGCTTTGGCCATTATATCCGCGGCCTGCTTTTGCCGGTCGGTTTCTCCGCTGTAGGCCACGGTCGGACAATTGAAAAGGTTCACCGCGTAATCGGTGCAGTCGTACATGTGCCAAAGCTTTTGCTCGAACCACGACGGCTTGAGTGCTTCGTTTTGGAATACCCTCAGGAAATCTGGAGTTTCGGAGAAACCTGCGCCAGGCGCGGCCGCGGCCCACTTGCCCGGATAATGCACGGCAAATTGCCAGCAAGCGGCGCCGCCCATCGAGAACCCGCGCACGACCAGACGATTCTGGTCGATCGGATAATGCCGGCTCACGTGATCCAGCGCTTCGAACAAATCGACTTCGCCTGCGAATTTGTTCGCATTGCAATAGCGCCCGTACAGGTGGAGCACAAAGGCGTTTGGCGGGACGAATTCACCGGGCGAACGCTGCCGTTCGTTGATGAAGCTAAGTTCGGTCAAGTTCTCGCCGCGGCCATGGAACCAGGCATCCAATCGATGCTGATGAGCTGAGCCAGGAGCGAACGACGACGGCACAACCAAACCGTACGGCTGCACCGATCCGTCAATCCTCGAAACGTATCCGCGCACGACTAAGCCCGCTGTCATTGTCCAAGGCGCGTTGCCTTCGCGCAAGGCTTTCGCTCGATCCATTCCTTGTTGCAGCAGCTTGAAGGCAATTTGCGTCTCGTTCGTCTTGTAGAATTCGTCGTGGGCAAGAGCGTAACGGACGGCATTGTTATAGATTTGGACGTCTGGCCATAAATCGAGCAGCCCTGGTTTGTTCGTCAACGTAGAACGCAACGCGGTCACTTGCCGTGTTAACTCCGTCACGCCTGCTTGCAGCACGGCGCGGTCCGCCTCCGAAATAGCAATTCCAGGTGGAGGCACACGCCGAACTTTGTCAGGCAGATTATCGCCTGGACCATCGGCAAAGGCGGTGAAGCGAACGGCGGCGATCAGAACAGCCAGAAAATGGACGTGGTTCATGGTTCGGCCTTGTAGAGAAAATTGCGCACAAACGCAAGCACGGGGCATTTCGGCGCGACGGCGCGCTACCGAAGAGAGCTACGAGGCTTGTGTTCGTTCAAACGGCCATCGTTGCGTGAGTCCCGACCAAATCAGAAAGAAAACGATGCCCAGGATTAGAGATACGATTCCGAAGAGAATGACCTTAGGTTCGGACGTGCCGAAAATGAAAATCCAGCCGACTAAAGCCAGCACATTGGGAAGTGGATACAACCAGACACGGTATGGCCGCGGCATATCAGGCGCACGTCGGCGAAGCAAAATGACCGCAAAGATTTGACCGATGAACTGAACCACAATTCGCGTAATCAGGAGTGCGCCGATCACTGTCATGAGTGGCAGGAAACTGCAAATGATGGAAACGAGGCCAATCACTAAGAGAGAGACGTGTGGAAAGTTTTTGGTCGGATGCAATCGGCCGAACACCTTAAAGAAATCGCCGTTTTGTGCCGCCGCGAACGGAATGCGCGAATAGCCGAGCATCAGCGCGAAAATCGAGCCCACGGCTGTCCACAAGACCATGACCGTGAAAATGGCCGCTGCCTTGCCGCCATAAAGCTTCTCGATGAACATCGAAGCGACTGGAGCCGGCGGGTCTTTGGCTGGAACAAATTCGCGCCAAGGAACCACGCCAATCAACGAAAGGTTAATCGCGAAGTAAATCGCAGCCACCGTGATAAGACTGATAAGGATCGAACGCGGAATGACGCGGCCCGGCTCTTTGACCTCGTCGCCGATGTAGCAAACGTCGTAATAACCCAAGTAATCGTAGATGCCCACCTGAGAGGCCGCGCCGAGTCCCAGCAAAAAGCCCCACGAAAACTTGAAGGCGTCCGGCGGGAAGTCGAACGCGAGCTTGCTGTCGAAGTTCATCGCACCACCCACGATGACCACCGCGACGGTCAGCATCGTGCCAATCCACAAACTGACCGTGATCTTGCCAACCGTGCCGATCCGTCGGTAAAGCAGCACCACAATGACTGCGGCCACGCTCGCGGCGATCAGCTTCGCAAAGTGCCCATTCCCTTTCTCCACCAGCCCGGGCCAGAGGTAGGCAAGATACTGCGCAAAGCCGATACAGCCAGATGCGATTTCCAACGGCCCACTCAG
Organism: Verrucomicrobiota bacterium; assembly: GCA_016871515.1. Classification (GTDB taxonomy): domain Bacteria; phylum Verrucomicrobiota; class Verrucomicrobiia; order Limisphaerales; family SIBE01; genus SIBE01. The sequence goes on along the minus strand of VHDE01000003.1, from coordinate 12,628 downwards.
AATAAACTGCCAGATGAACAGAAAGGCCATCAACCTCCCGAATTTCTCTCGTCCGAATCCCTCGCGCAGATAATGGTAAGAACCTCCCGAACTCGGCATCGCCGCGCCCAGCTCGCTCCAGATCATTCCGTCGGGGATGGCGATCGCGAGCGCGACGAACCATCCGAGCATCGATTGCGGTCCGCCCAAGGCCGACATCAGCATCGGAATCGTGATGAACGGCCCAATGCCGATCATATTCGACATGTTCAGAGCCGTGGCCTGCAACAAACCGAAGCGCCGGGCAAGGTGCGGGTGGGCTGTGGAAGCGGGGGCAGACGCTGCTTTCATAAATGGGCGCGTGCAGGTTGTACAATCGTCATCAAGAACAGGCTTCGCGCGCTTGGCTATAGCAAAGCCTCAGGCTGACCTCAATGGAATACGTTCGGCGCCGAATGATCCCGGTAGGACAGCGCGTCCCGCCTGTCATGATGCACCTCAACGTTTGGACAGGCGAGACGCGCTCTACTACCGCCGACGGGCGGGATTTGGCACGATAACTCGATGACTGTTATTCACCCGCGGCGCCGACGGAGAGGAACGAGCCTGTTTCAAGAACGCGAAGCAATTTCGCCTGCAAAGGCAATGGCATGTCGCCGACTTCATCCCAAAACAGCGTGCCGCGATGCGCCAATTGGAAGTAACCCTTTTGGTCGGTCTGAGCGCCCGAAAACGCGCCGCGCACATGTCCGAAAAACAGCCAGTGATGAGCACCGTTGTGGCGGTCGCTTCCTGAAGGCGGCGAACGTCCTTCCATGTCTTGCTCAACCGCTGGCTCTGGCCGACAAAATTGCCAATGCCCCACCGCTCAGCTTCGCGCTCCGACAGCAAACCGAGCTGCTCGTCTGCTTCCTGGAAGGATGCTTCCGCTTCCTGGCGGCGCCGAATTTCCTCTTCGAGCGCGCGGTGGAATCCTGGCCTTTGAGGTGACGACAGGTTTGAAAGCCATCGAGTTTCGGCATCATCACGTCGAGCAGAATCAAATCCGGCCTTGCGCGCGTGGCGATCTTGAGCGCGGCTTCGCCATCGGGCGCCAGCAATACCTCGTAACCCGCTGGCTCCAGAATCTCGCGCAACAGGTTGCGATTGGCGACGATGTCGTCCACGACCAGGATCGTCGCTTCAGATGGTTTTATTTTGGAAATCGCTGACATTGGGATGCGAGTAGGATGTTCGATCGATCCACCGGAGGTCAAACACTCTCTCATAAACGCGGTTGCGGACTTCCAAGCGCTCGTTTTCCGCACGAACGACGCCGGAAAGCCGCAAGGCGGTGACAGCCGGGCTCACATCATCGACAGGAACGGCCTCTCCGCCTCGAATGCGCCGATACAGTGGAAGCACCTCTGGCCAGCTTGATTGCCCACGCAGCAATCGTTCGCGCACAAAGATCAAGTTGTCATCCTGTTCTCGCGCTTGCGGTGATATTAAGTGCAGAAAGCAAACCTCATCCACGCGGGCCGCAGTCTGCGCGGTGAGATCGGCGCTCACGGCGCGGCAAAGTTTTTGGGTGAGATAGGGATGCCCGCCCGTCCAATAGTAGATCCGTTCCAGTAACTCACTGGATGCCGCAACATTGCGCCCCAGCCCGTGGGCGAGCCGGAGAACCTCCGGCCAACTGAAATCGTGCAACTCAATGCGGCGGCCGATGTGGAAGGTCGTCATTGCGTCCTGGCCGAGCAATTCGTTAGGCGACGCGACACACAGCAGGCAGAACGCAAGCCGATCGAACGCGGCATCGTCGCTGCGCCGGTTGAACGTCTCTCGGATCGCAGGAAAGAATTCATCGCTTGAAAAAGGAAGGCTGCGGACCGTATCCAGTTCATCGACGAAAATGACCAGCCGACGCGCGCTCCGCCCGGGAACGACCTCCCGGATCGAAGTCAGGAAACGCTGCACGGGACTCAGGCGATCCTGACGGGTCCAAAACTGATCGAGTTCATCCTCCAGGCGCAATTGCCATCCGATCCTTGCCATGAGGCCATCGTACCATTGTTCGACGCTGACGTTTTGCCCGATGGCCGCCAGATCGAGCGTAACGACGTCCCAGCCGCACTGCCGAAGCCGATGCGCCGTGCGCGCCATGAGCGAAGACTTGCCCATTTGACCCGAGGTCAGCACGCAGCAAAACGCGCCTTGCCGCAAGGCCGCAAAAAGGTCTCGATCCGCCTGACGCTCGATGTAGGAAGGGGCGTCATGCCGCAAAGTGCCTCCGGCGTGGAAACGCTCGCTCTGTTGTTCGCCCAGGAGGGAAAGCGCTTGCTCGGCCTGTTGCCGCCGCATGATTTCAGCCTCAAGCGCGCGGTTCAAGTTCGAGAGTTCATGGTTGCGCTCCCGGAGAGTCCGGGTGAGACGATTGATCTGCAAATGCGTTTCCACACGCATAAGCGCCTCTTCCGCCTTGAAAGGCTTGGTCACGTAATCCACGCCGCCGGCAGGTCTGGTAGCCGTCGAGCGCCGGCATGTTGATTGTCGAGCAGGACCAAGTCAGGCAGTGCCCGTTTGGCGATCTTGAGCGCCGTATCGCCGTTATCGACCAACAGGACTTCGCAGCCGTGCGGTTCGAGCGTTTCGCGCAGAAGGTTGCGGTTCGCCGCAATGTCGTCCGCGACAAGTACGGTGGCGCGGTTTGGTTTGTCGGAATTTGTCATACGGAGAACTTTTTCAGTGAACTATGAATATTCAGTTGAGTGAGCGCTCGCCCAGTTCACGGCAGAGAGTACGATGACGATTCGCGAAATGAAAACAACAAGTCAACAAATGGACCAAAGCATCGCGGAAATGAGGGCAGAAGCGCGCAAGCATACTTTGGAAATGGCCCATATTGCTGATCGAGTAGGCCGGTTCGCCGAAGACATCGTGGGACCGAACATTCCTCGGCTGGCGCGCGAAGTTTTTGGCATCGACCCATTCGAACTGCGCGCCGAGCGAATGGACAAACCGAGCCGGAAGGATCCCAGCCAATGGCGGGAGTTTGATTTCGTCATTGCTGGTTGCCGCCGTTTGGTGATCACGGAAACCAAATCGACCGCCCGGCTGAAGTACATTGACGAATTCGCGGAGGGCCTGAAGGACATTTTCGACTACTTCCCGGAATTCCAAGGCTACACGGTCATCCCGATCTTTGCGGCGATGGCTTTGAGCCCCGATTTCGTGCGCCGCCTGACTCGGCACCGGATTTACGCACTGGCGCTGGGGGACCGGACGATGGAGTTGCTGAACTTGGACCAGATCCGCGCCCGATCTCGGAATGGCAAATGAGCGCGCCTTCATACCGGCCTCACTTTCTCGAGGAGTTCAGCCACTGCATCCAAGTTGCCCTCCTCGATCCTCCCGGGCTCAGTAACAGCCGCCTCAGATGGTCCTCGTTCGGAATCGTAATCGAATTGCACGTTGAGCAATTTGGCCAGACACGCAAGCTTCATTCCACCGCTCCCGCTTACGGCGGCGAGATGGAACCACCGATGCGTCTGCAGAAATCCCGGGAGCTGAACTCCATAGGTCACGTTTTCTGGTTCTCTGGACGCTACGTGGAACACTAAATCGGCAGGCCTCGCACCACCGGCTGGAAACAATGTTTCGTAAGGCCCTCCGAAGGCGAAGAACTTCGAATATTGCACGACCCGGTCCCACTTGACCCATCCCTCGACTGTTGCTTCGTCCAAATCCTTGAACACTTCGTTCGGCAGTTCGACGTAGCTGCCTTTGCCGGTCGAGGTCGAGGACGCGGTTGGCTGAGAGTGGAGGGTTGGATGTGATCGCTTGCTGAGCTTCTGCGCAGAGGGGTGTGATCGCCAGGACGAGAGCTATGGTTGCCACTTCAACCAGACTCGTATCGTGCCAACCCGCCCGAAGTAGCAAACCAAATGCCTCCGTCAGGCACCGCTTGAATGTCCATCACCCGTCCATTCGGAAGCGGAGTTGGCGCGGCGAAAGCAAAGAGTGTTGGGCCGCTTAATCGCAGAGCGCCGCCCCCTCCCAGACCAAACCAATAGGTGCCATCATCTTGTTCAAGAAACGACGGCGGCACACTTCGTCTGAAGTTTCTAGCGAAGAAGAGGTCACTGTCTGAGTAAGAGGCCGGAGCCTGTGCCGGGAGCGCATCGCCCTTCATCGCCACCGCTTCGGCGTGATCACCTTCGATTCGTCCCCAGCCTCGCGTTCCCAACTGAAACCAAAGCCTTTCTTAAATGGAGCGTATCAATCCAATCGTTGGTTCGAATAAGGTCGGCGGCGACTGGTTTCATCGTCTGGCCGTCCGCCGTTGTATAAGTCCGCCAGCGGCCCTTGTCGCGGGGATGAATCTTGAAGGCGCGGGTCTGGACGCCTTGCAAGAAATCAGTCCTTAGCCGTTCGGCCCGGGCCAATTCCTGCCATTCATTGGTACTAGGGTAGCGCAGTCTTTCATAGCGCAGACCCGGGATCATTTTGAGCGGAAAGCGGCCCTCTGCATCCGTGTACTGTCGATGAACGGGCTGCTGATTCGGCTCCCTTCGCGGTGGCAGATGACGCCGTCCGTGGAACAACGCGGAAGATGGAACCACCTGGCGAATTCCACCGGGCGGAGTTCAGTAGAAGACGCACGCCAGATCGCCTCCTCCCTGGAAGTACTCTACGAGCAACTCATGATCGCCAGCGGCGAGCTGCACATTCTTGTTTGCAAGTCGAGCGGAGTGGACTCCATCGTCGTACAGCACCGGTGGATGACCAGCAATTACGATTCGCACTCCATCATCGCTTAAAACCGACAGGGTGTATTCTCCGGCTGTCGGAACCCTGATGATGCCGGCCAGCGAACTGCGAAGTCGGCGGCTAAGCCGGTCTCCCCGAAGCGGGGGGCCTGTCGATAGCTAATCTGGGACTCGATTCGCCGAAACAGAGGTGTGCGCGTGAACCAGGCATCGTCAAGAATCCGGGACCCGTCTCCCAGACTGTCCGAAATGAGAAACACCTCAGCGACGAGGCCGGGTTTGAGTTCGCCGCCTATCGCCACGCTTCCGGCACGGATGCGAGCGGAGGAACGGCGCGCGTCGCGGTGGTCTCGACCTCGATGGCGACGGAGTAGCCGAGCAGCGACTCATCCAGCGCCCGAATCAAACCGTTGATCCGAGGGCAAGGGCGCAGATCGAGAGTGATGGGTAGCGCGCCGGGAGGATCGATGGATAACGTGTGCTCGTGCCACGCGACGTTTTCACCTTGAAGCGCGAGGAGCGCCCATGTGGGCGGCAATCTATCAACGGAGAGTGCGAACTCGCCGTCCGCGTCCGAGTTCGTGCTCGCCAAGGCCCAACCACCGGTTCGCAAGTCGGGCGCGGCAGTGGGGTCGAGCGTCTGCACTTGGACCCAGACATCAGGGGCAGGCCGACCCGCCCCGTCCAGCACCCGGCCGCGGATGATTGTGGCGGGTGTATCCGAAGGCGCAGCGGGCACGGTCTGGCCGATTATGCCGACGACGCTCCAGGCGAGTGTTGCGAACAGCAGGGCGGGGGTGGGCAGCGGATACATTGGAGTTCGTTGCTTCATAAAACCGCAGAAGGGAAGCGAAAGAAACAGAGATGCGCCAGGGCCATTACTCATAGCCGCCTCACTTTCTCCAGAAACTCGGCCACGGCGGCCAAGTCGTAGCGTTACATTCCGCTTCCAAGAGTTCCCAGCCAAAGCGCCCCGCGTTTGTCTCTTCGAATCCCGGTGAAAACTACTCTTCTTCCGTTTTGAATCTGAGCATTTTCGATCTCGGCATCGAGCGTGTTCGGCCGAAATTGTTCACGAGCCCATCGTCGGTCGTCAAATTCACGAAGCTCTTGGTATCGAACCGCGAAGCGCCACCGCCGAAAGTTCCAACCCACAATTGGCCGTCCGCCTCGCTTGTAATGGTCGTGACATCATTGTGCGCCAAGCCGCCGGCTGTCGTGAAGTTGACAGAGCTCTCGCCGTCGTAACGGGCCAACCCGGCGTCCTCTTGGCCAAAACCGAACCACATCACGCCGTCGGCGGTCGAAAAACGCTTGGCCTGGACGCTGTTGGCCAGGTCACTCGTTCCCTGCGCGATCCGCGAGGCAGTTTTTTCGAACGTTGGACGAAGATGACAGCGATAGAGCCCATTGCTATTTCCCAGCCACGTTGACGTCTGGAGGCGATGTTGCTTCACAATGACTTGCTCGCAGGGCAAATGTTGTGCCTAGTGACCGCCAACGGCAGACTCGGTTGGAGTGCAATCAATTATAGAAAAACATCCGCCGCGGCTTTCAAGAACCATGTGTTCAGAATGTTCGCTCGTGAACATATTGAACACCCATGTCACCGCGCGGCCAATTGCGAAATGCACCGTAAACGCTTCGTAAACGCTCTGCTCTCCGACCAACAGTCTTAATCACGCGCTGGCCGCACCGGAGCATCCCGCAGTTGTCGGCACAATCGTAGCGGCAGGCAGCATGCCCGCCGCTACCGACAACTTCGGGATGCACCATCCGTATTGAATCCAGCTGAGTTTTGCCGCAGGATGTCGCAGAGAATTGAGCGAATTCGAATCCAGCGAAGCATGAAACCGATTTCAGATACTGACCCGCCCAACGCGCCGCTCAGGCCAGTGCGCGACCATGCCCTCACCACTTTGATCCAGCGCCATCTGCGCTTCGGCTGGTGGTCCCTCCTGGTGTTCTTAAGTCTTGGCATCGCATTGGAATCGTTCCATGGCTTTAAGAAAGGGTTTTATTTGGATGTCCCGAACGAAACGAGACGATTGATGTGGACGCTCGCTCACGCGCATGGAACATTCCTCTCGCTGGTCCACATCGCCTTCGGTGCGACGATCAGCCTCATTCCGCTCTGGGAAACCCGCTTTCGCGATTTGGCATCGGGCTGTCTGATGGGAGCCACTATTCTCGTGCCGGCCGGCTTCTTCGTCGGCGGCATTATTTTTTACTCTGGCGATCCTGGGCTCGGCATCGTCTTGGTCCCACTCGGCGCGGTGCTGCTGTTCGTTTCGGTCCTGCTGACGGCACGCGGAGCTGAGTCGCTCCGCAAACCGGAATCGGCCCCTGGGCAGATCGAATCGAAGAAGAAGGAAAAAGCTAAGCCGGCCCGTTCGTCGTAAACGTTGTCGAGAACTTCATCGTAGCAGAAGGTTGTCCAGCTCTTTCGACAAAGGCGGCCGGCAAAGTTTACCTTCTTCGGCCGCCAGCAGCTGTTCGCTTAGCCCCTGTCCTTCGTTACGATTCGTCCAAGGTTTGAAGTGCCGTGACCATGGCTGCGGCCCTGGATTCGACTTTCAATTTCGCCAAAATGTGTTCGACGTCCTTGTGCACAGTGCGAAGGCTGATGCCTTCGACCGTGGCAATTTCCGGGTTGTTCTTCCCCTGACAAATCCAATACAAGACTTCGCCTTCCCGCGGGGTTAGGCCAAGTCGAACGAACGCGGACGGACAAACCCCCATCTTCTCTTCCTTGAGCAGCAGAAACTGGCGTCCTCGCGTATCTTCAAAAAAACGGATGATCAATCGTGCATGGGCATGCGTGATGGCAAGCGGCTCGGGCAAACTTTGCGGCGGCTTTTGATTTCTTGTCCGTTGGGTTTGAACCCAGCGGTAAAGACGCTCAGGCAACCGCTGTTCTCCCACCGGCTCGACGAAGTACAACGACAACCATTGCAACGAACTTTTTGTCATCCAGAGCGCCTGACCTTTGCTGTCCAAAACCACCAAGCCTTGATGTATCGAGGCAAATGCGCCCGTCAACGATTCAGTCCGCTGATGAGAATCAGACAACAAGACCGCATTTTTGTGAACTTGAGCCAAATGCGGCTGAAGAAACTCGACCAACAAACGATCTCTCGCGCTGAAGGGGCGCTCCCAGCGATTTAGCACGACCTGAGTCCAGACAGCCGCATCGTATTGAAAACTAAACGACATTTGATCCGTAATGCCAACCAAGCGATAAAACTCGTCATCAACTTGCTCGCTGCCCTGAACACGATCGTTGCCGCGATTCAGGAACTCGCGTCCGTGCGGTTGGTTCAGGACGGGATGTTTGTCGAGATGTGCCTTGAAGATCGGATATCGCCGGCGGCCCTCTGACGAAGCCGGTTACTGCGTCAATTGACAGCGGTCCTTGCTCACTTCATTATACTCGATCAGGTCTGCTGCCACAAATCGTGGAACAAGATTCACAACGCAGCCTGGCAACGAAGCCAAATCAATTTGAACGTGAACTTTCGGAAGGACGCTCGTTAACCTGCGGAGATCTCGGTATGGGAGCCGGTGCATTAAGATTCTCCTCCGCCAGGGACTCTAAATCAAACTCCGACATTGTGAACAAGGAAATTTGATGTGTGCCAGCAGTTCTCAATTTGTGTGCTTTGATTTAGATCAGCTCAGAGCGTCATCATCCATGCTGCTGCGAGCTGGTATGATAATGCTGAACGTGCTGCCTTTGCCCACCGCTGACCTTACCTTCAAGCCGTATCCCATCGATTTCGCCAGTTCGTAAACCATCGAAAGCCCCAAGCCCGTCCCACGCCTCGTGGAAAGCGCCTTCGTGGTGAAGAACGGCTCAAAAATCCGGGGCAAAACTTCCGGCGCAATACCGCATCCGCTGTCTTGAACGGCGATATAAACATAAGTGCGAGCCTCGGCGGGAGACAAAGCGAGGTTCTCCGCCAGTGTGTTGATCATACCGGTTTTGATGCATATCTCGCCCAGCCCAGACATCGCGTCCGCGGCGTTCAGTATGAGATTCAAAAGCATTTGGTGAATCAACTCCTTTAAGCCTAAGATCGGCGCCAAGCCAGGCGCAGCCTCCACTTGAATGGTTACCTCCTGCAGAAACCGATCTCCGAGAAGCTTGATGGTCTCGTCCACCACCGAGTTAATGTCGCACAGCACCAGGTCTTGTTCCGTCACGCGGCTCAAACCGAGCATTGACTTTACGATCTCTGCGCCCTGCTCGACCACGGTCTTAATGCGGCTGACTCGGGTGCGTATCTTGTCTTTGTCCTCGACGTTGCTTTCGATGATTTGAGCGGACCCCTTGATTATGGAAAGAATGTTGTTGAAGTCATGCGCAATCCCGGCGGCCAGCGTGCCAAGCGCTTTCATTTTTTGACTGTGCAACAATTCCTGGTTCGCCTGCTCGAGTTCGCGCGTTCTTTGCGCAACAATTCTTTCCACGGCAGCGTAACTGCGCGTCAGTTGCACGTGGCGATTGACGGCTAGTCCCGCAAAAAACAACACCAGAATCAATCCGCAAACCAAAACTGCGATCACGCGTGACTCCTGATACCATGGCACGAGAATCGTAAACTCCACGAAAGCAAATGACGGGTCCGCATTCCAATTGCGGTCCATCGCCTTCACTTCGAAGCGATGTTTTCCGGGGCGCAGGCTTTCGAATACTTTCGTTGTCGCGCTCGCGTACGGAGACCATTGTCCTTCGTCCAAACGGTAACAGTAGAGCAATCGATTCACCGGCGTGTAATGCCATTTGTCCACCGCGTTGAAAGCGATTGTGACCGGGTCTTCGGCCATCAATCGCTCGGCATTTGCGATCACTGGCGTCAGTGTCTTAGGCGGGGCTAAATCCGCGTCGCGATGGTACAGGCTGATGCCTCGGGTCGTCGCCGCCCAGAGGCGCCCCTGGCTGTCCGGGAGAATCTGCGAGAGCGCTGCGGCCGGGAGCCCTTCCTCGACTCCATTGATCACCCATGAACCATCGGCAAAACTGTACAAACCCCGCGCCGTTGCCACCCAAATTTTGCCGTCGTTGCCTTTCGTCATCCGGTTAACCCGGTCCAGCCCAGAACGCACAATCGACCAAGATTTTCCGTTGTACTCCTGAATCTTGTCCGAGCCACCGCACCAAATCTTGCCATTGCCGAGATCCAGCAGACAATAAATCCGCTCTTGAACAAATCCTTGCTCCTCGTCAAACACTTGCAACTGATCGTTTCGCACGACGCCCAAACCGCGCGCTCCGCCAAGCCAGACATCCCCATTCTCGGCCACAGTCAGGAAGAACAACTCGCCTCCCAGGTTCCAATCCGGTTTCGATTCAATAACCTCCGTGAAGACTTGACCGTCGAACTGTTCAAGAATGTACGCTTCGGAGAAATCACTCTCACTCGTTTGGGCGGCGAGTTTGCCAGACTTGGTCTGGCCAATGAAATTTATCCTTCGGCCTCGCTGATGTCCGATGTACTTGAATTGACCTGTGGCAGGATCGTAAAGCAGCGGGCGATCGCGGGCGGCAATCACGATTCTTCCATTGGGCAATTGGAACAGCGAATCAGTGCTCCGAAACTCTGCCTCGAAGCCCGAAGGCCACCGAATCTTTTTCCATTGCCCATTTCTGAACTCGACCAAGTAATCCGCGGTCCCAAACCATAATCGTCCTTCTCTATCTTCCAACATGGCGTGAACGAGCGTTTCCACTTCTTCGATTTCGCGCGGCGTTCTCCAGCAGAAAGGAGCGTAGCGCACCAGACCTTCGGAAGTGGCAAGCCAAAAGACGCCGTTGGTTTCCACGGCGACATCTCGGTACTGGCCAACCCAAGTTCTCTCTTTCGAAACGGCCATCTGTCGATCGTTGTCGAACTGAAGAAGCGAATCTCGCGTGTAGCTCCAGGTGGTTTGATCCCAGCCAGGCCACGCTTGCCGGAGATTTTCCCCGGGAGGAGCGTGATGCCGGCGCCAAGTCGAGCCGTCAAGGCGCAGAATGAAACGATTCGTTAAGACGGACAAATCCTGCGCGACGGTCGTGATGCCGCCATGGCTGTCCTCGAATGGCCTCTGCAACTCTTTAGCCTGCAAGGTGTCGCCGGCCAGTTGCTCGTGCCACGGAGAATTGGCGTTCAGCGAGCGGGTCAGACCGGAAAGCTTCCCCAATCCTCTCGCTCCGGTAATCCAGACGCCGGAATTGCCGCGCGCTTCCGTCATTTCAATGAACGTTTCCAGGTTCGTGTCGCTGACTCTCTTGATCAGGGTCACTTGCTTGCGTGCGGCGTCATATTCCATCAGGCGGTCCGAGAGCAAGAAAAGGACACGGTCTTGCTGGATTGGAATCAGCGGTATTTGCCGGACCTGACGCATGACGTTGTTCGTTATATCAGCTCGGATCTCGGAAACCTGATGATGAACCCAAGTATTTCGATCATGGAGCAGCAGCCCGTCTTGATAAACCGACCAGAGTTGTCCCGCCGCGCTTTCGTAAACTCGGTAGCTGTTGGTCCCTGGTGATGGCAGCGAACGAATGCTGTACCCGTCGAAAACGCTGATCTCACTCACATTCGCGTTGATGTGCCAATGGTTCACCCAAACATTGCCGCGCGGACTTGCTGTCACAGCGCTGACGTGAGAATCCCTCAATCCCTCTGAAGCGCGAAAAATGCGGTAATGCGGCGTCTGCTCCCCGCGGGCCAGCGCAACCAGAAAAGTCAAAGCGACTCCTGCAATCGACGCTCTAAAACCAAAGTGCAGACACCGGCGCGTGTGCATGCGTGGCGGCCTTTCGCCTTCGAGATGAGAGGACTCGAGATCGAGAAACACCATAGCCAGTTAACCATTGCCCGAAAGGCGGATAATGGCAATCGTTCACCGCCGATGCGATTCCGCCGCAATGCGAGCGGCATCATCGGTCAGGTCATGCATGCCGCGGTGACCCGGCGTGCTCAATGTAATCTGGCGCTGGTATGCCATCGAGGTGGCGAGCGACTTTTAGGTGCTATCGCCATCCAACATCCGGCCTAGGCCGCCCAACAGGGAACCTTCTTCACGTCCGCCGCCACCTGCCTTCGGCGCTGCCGCATAAATTCGATCCGCCAACCGGCTCAAGGGAAGCGATTGCAGCCAAACCCGGCCGGGACCGCGCAACGTGGCGAAAAACAAACCTTCACCGCCAAAGAGCATCGACTTGATATTGCCCGCCCGCTGAATGTCGTAATCAATCGAAGGCTGAAAGCCGACAATACAACCGGTATCCACGCGAAGCATTTCGCCGGGGCCCAAGTCACGTTGCAGAAGTGTCCCGCCGGCATGAATGAAGGCCCAGCCATCCCCTTGCAGGCGTTGCATGATGAACCCTTCGCCGCCAAACAGACCGACCCCGATTCGTTTCTGAAACGCGATCCCAATGCTCACCCCTTTGGCTGCGCAGAGAAACGAATCCTTTTGCGTAATCAATTCTCCGCCGATCTCCGACAAGTGGACGGCGATGATCTTGCCCGGGTACGGAGCGCCAAAGGCTACCTTCTTCTTGTCGGCGCCGCGGTTTTGAAAGACGGTCATAAAAAGCGACTCGCCTGTAATCAACCGTTTGCCCGCGCCCATGAGCGCGCCAAAGAACCCGCTTCTCTGTTGGGAACCGTCGCCGAAGATCGTTTCCATCTCAATCCCGTCCTCCATGTACATCATGCCGCCGGCTTCCGCAATCGCAGCTTCCTGCGGGTCTAACTCCACTTCGACGAACTGCATGTCGTCCCCGTAAATCTTGTAATCAACTTCGTGCATCGTAGCCATAGATCCTGCCTTATGGTTAAGGTTATGTTGGTCAGTGAGAGTGAAATAAGCGCGCCGAAAGTCAACCTTCCAGCGGGAATCGC